>DAIDGW010000048.1 GCA_027452245.1 Acidobacteriaceae bacterium | reverse complement strand
ATGCTGAACATCCCGACCGTCCCGAAAAAGTGCAGTGGACGCGAGAGGTAGCGCAGCAGGAAGCGGATTGTGAGCAGATCGAAGAAGACGCGGAAAGTCCGCGAGATGCCATAGTGTGAGGCGCCACGTTCGCGGTTGATGTTGCGGATGGGAATCTCGCAAATCGACGCCCCATGCCACGAGGCCAGCGCCGGAATGAAGCGGTGCAGTTCGCCGTAGAGCGGCACCTGCTCCAGAATGTCGCGGCGGTATGCCTTGAAGGTCGTGCCGAAGTCGTGAATATCCACGCCGCTCAGCTTCGCCATCAGCCAGTTGGCAATGCGCGACGGGATGCGGCGCATCCAGAAATTATCCACGCGAATCTTGCGCCATCCGCTGACGATGTCGTAGCCTTCGGCGATCTTTTCCAGAAAGAGCGGAATGTCGGCGGGATCGTGCTGCAGATCGCCATCCATGGCGATGACGTACTCCCCGCGCGCATGATCGAACCCGGCGGCAAGGCCGGCGGTCTGGCCGAAGTTGCGGCGCAACTTGACCACGGTCACGCGGCTATCCACGGCCGCGATTTCGCGCAGCATGGCGAAGGTGCGATCGGTCGATCCGTCATCGACGAGAACGATCTCGAAACTCTCGCCGTTGGCCTCCATCACCGCCTTCAAACGGTCGTACAGGTCGGTGACGTTTTCCTGTTCGTTATGCAGGGGAACTACAATCGAGTACTTTGGCACGGTATTTTTATTATAGCGCCAACCGCAGGTGTGGCTGAGTGGCGATTGGCGCAATGTTATCCCCGAAGTAATCGGCTCGGGGACGGCCTCAGCTTTCCTTCAGCTTCAGCCGCGACTTGTTCTCTTCCATGAAATTCTTCAGGTCTTCCGCCGCTCCCAGCAGGCGGTTCCACTGCTCGTAATAGAGCGTGACCGGGAAGCGCCCCAGCCCATAGACGCTGACTCCGCCCTTTTCGCCGACCTTGAATTCCAGATTTCCGCTCTTTTTACGGGTCTCGACCTGCTTTTCGAGTTGCGACAAACGTTCTTTCAATTCTTCGTAAGTGGGTTCTGCCATGACTTGCCTCGTTTAGGGGATAAGTGCTGTTCCGGCCGGGCCGAAACTAAAGTTCCATATCCATATTAGCCTGCGGGTGGTTTGCCGGGGAGCTTGGAAAAAGTATAAGCTCAAAAATGTTCCAATGCGGGAACGTATGCGCAGGATGATGCGATGGTCGGCCTGGTTGTGCGTGTCGCTGATGCTGTGGACATTCGCGGCAGAAAGCACGCATCACCATCCCAACCAGACCGAAGCAGCCACCTGTACGATTTGCGTTGCCGCGCACAGCGCGACCCCGGCGGCCACATCGACTCCGGAGATCGCTTTTTCCACGATTGCGCTGTTGCACGATGAAGACGCGCAGGCCTCGGCGCCTGTATCCTCCTTCGATCTCGAAATTCGCGGTCCTCCTTCCCTCTAGGAAATCAAGGCAGTCGCGATACCTGGTGTTCCTTACCTGGGAACGTCCTCATTGCGTGATTTCTTTCGGGAGGGATTATGTCCGCCGTTCTTTCGCGGCTCTTGGCCGCCGCATTATTACTGTTTTCTATACCTTTGTCTTTTGCCGCGGGACCGCAGAGCGCCGGTAACTCGGGGTCGGTTGAAGGCACTGTCGCCGACGCGACCGGCGCCGTGGTCGCGGGCGCCACGGTCGAGATTCAAAATCCGGTCAGCGAATACAACGAGTCCACGACCACCGATGCGGAAGGTAAGTTCAGGTTCACGAACGTTCCCTTTAATAACTATCACCTGACCGTAACTGCGACCGGATTCAACTCGTACGTACACGATGTCGAACCACGTTCGACGGTGCCAGTGAACCTTCCCGTCACGCTGCAAGTGGCGAGCTCCTCGACCACGGTAACGGTACAGGCTGACGCCGGAGACCTGGTGGAGAACGATTCCACCTTCCATACGGATGTCGACAAGACTCTGATCGACAAGCAACCGCTCGACAGCCCGACGTCGGGCTTGAGTTCGGTCATCACCAACAGCACGCCGGGAATTGCTGCCGACTCCAACGGCCAGCTGCACGGGCTCGGCGATCATGCCGAGAACTCGATCCAGATGGATGGCCAGCCCATCACCGATCAGACGAGCAAGGTATTTTCCAATCAACTGCCCCTGAGTGCGGTCCAATCCATGGAAGTCATCTCCGGCGCTCCGCCGGCGGAATACGGAGACAAGACAAGCGTCGTCATCAACATGACAACCCGCTCCGGCATGGGGGTAACGACGCCGCACGGCACGGTGACGGCTTCATACGGATCGTTTGGAACTTCGAATCTGGGATTTGACCTCTCCTATGGCGGCCAAAAATGGGGGAACTTTATTTCCGCCAACGGACTGAACACCGGGCGTTTTCTGGATTCCCCGGAATTCACCGTGATGCACGACAAGGGAAACCAGGAAAATTTCTTCGACCGCGTCGACTTCCAGGTCACTCCCGCCGATTCGATTCACGTCAATTTGGAGTACACGCGCTCGTGGTTTCAGACCCCGAACTCCTTCGATGCGCAGAACGCAACTGCGTGGAACGGCCTCAATGGAGTTCTTCCCTCGGTCGAGAATTATGGGGGCATCGGTCCCAATGGCCAGCCAGTTGGCTTTACCGACCAGCGGTCCAAGATTGGGACTTACAACATTGCGCCGTCATGGACTCGCCTGATCAGCAACAATGCGGTGTTCACGCTGGGCACATACGTGCGGCATGATGGCTACAATTACTATCCCAGCGGCAATCCGTTCGCCGACCTCGGTCCGCCCAGCTTGCAACGGCAAACCGTGGGCCAGAACCGCACCCTGACCAATGCCGGAGCCCATGCCAGCATCTCGTATTCAAAGGGCATTCACAACCTGAAAGCCGGGGTGAACTACTCGCAGACGTTTCTGAACGAAAACGACGCCATCGGAATCGTCGATCCTGCCTATAACGCGCCCTGCCTGTTGCCTTCCGCGGGCGGATACGTCGCCGCTCCCGGATTCAAGAATCCTTCGCAATGCGCTGGTATTTACTCACCCAATACGCTGACCGACGCTAATGCTCCGAAGACGGCGTTGTATCCCTTGTTCAATCCAGCGCTGCTACCCTACGACCTGACTCGCGGCGGAGTTCCTTATGGTTTCGCAGGACATACCGACGTGAAGGAAACGGCTCTCTACGCCGAAGATGCCATCACGAAGGGAAGCTGGAACTTCAATCTTGGCCTGCGCGGGGATTTCTACAACGGCCTCACCACGGCCCAGGCCGCTGAACCGCGATTAGGCGGGGCTTACAACGTAAAGAAAACCAATACGGTGCTGCGGGTGTCTTACGCGCGTTCCCTAGAAACACCGTTCAACGAGAATCTGGTGCTCTCCAGCCTGGGATGCTCCAATGACGTGCTGGCTCCGTTACTAAGCTGCTCCGCCGCCCGGCCCAGCCCGCTCAGCCCGGGACACCGCAACGAATACCATGTGGGACTTGAACAGGCATTCGGCAAGTACCTGGTTTTTTCCGGCGAGTACATCTGGAAATATACGACAAATGCCTTCGACTTCAGCGTGCTGGGCAACACGCCGATTACCTTTCCGATTGAGTGGTACAAGTCGAAGATTCCCGGATACGCTGGCCGGGTGAGCGTCCCCAACTATCACGGATTCTCGGCCCTGCTGGTTTTCTCGAGCGTAGCGGCGCGCTTCTTCACCCCGCAAATCGGGGGTGCGGGTGCGGTGCCGTTAGTCACGGGAACCGGCGTTGTCCCTTTCCGCATCGATCATGACGAGGTATTCAATCAGTCCACACACCTGCAATACCAGTTTGGACAGCACGGCCCGTGGATCGGCTTTAACTGGAGATACGACAGCGGACTGGTCGCGGGAGCAACTCCCTGCTTCGGATTGCAGCCATTCAATACCTGCCCAGGCTCGCTGATGGCGAATGGGACGCAATATGTCTCCATGATTGCCTCCAATGCCGGCAATGTTCCGCTCAGCGCCGATCAGGAGTTCGAAGCGGGATTCACCTGCAACGGCGTTCGGGCAACGCCGAGCACACCGCTGCCGTTCAATTGCCCGGCCAATCGGTTCACCTCAAACCTGATCCAGATTCCGCCAGCCAACACTGAAAACGACGATCGCCATCCCCCAAGGATCGCGCAGCGGAATATGTTCGATCTGGCCCTGGGAGACGACAACCTCATGCATTTCGATAACGACCGCTACCGCTTGACCGGGCAGATCACGATCATCAATCTGGCGAATACGTATGCGTTGTACAACTTTCTTTCAACCTTCAGCGGCACGCATTATGTGACGCCGCGGGCGATCACAGCACAACTCGGATTCAATTTTTGACTATTATCAAGGGATGCACGAATCGCTCTGCCGCTTGAACCATACCAAATGAGATTCCTTTCTACTCGCAGGAGGCCACGGCGGCGGCTACTCTTTGTACTTCTCTTACTGGTTTCCTGCTGCTTGCTTTGCTATGCGCAGGAGCCAACCTCACCGCCTGAGGCAAGGACTCAAGAGAAAGCCAAACCGCAGAAGTCCGAACAAGAGAAAGAAATTGAAAAACGCGAACAATCGCAACGCGCCATGCGCATTCTGCCGCAATTCGACGTGACCAGCCGGCAAAACGCTCCGCCTCTGACGTCGGGTGAAAAATTCCGTCTGTTTGTAAAATCTGCGTTCGATCCGGCGACCATTGGCACGGTGGGCCTGCAAGCCGGACTCAGCCAGGCCGAGAATGAGTTCGCCGGCTATGGACAGGGAGCACAAGGATACGGCAAGCGCTTCGGGGCTTCCCTGGCGGACGAGGTCTCCAGCGGTTTCTGGAGCAATTACGTCTACGCGAGCCTGCTGAAAGAAGATCCGCGATATTTCCGCCTGGGCTCGGGAAACAGCTTTCGGCGCCGCCTCTTCCGGGGCATCGGGCAGGAATTTGTTTGCCACACTGACAGTGGCGGCCGGTCGTTCAGTTACGAGAGCGTGCTGGGAGGACTGACGAGCGGGGCAATGTCAAATCTTTACTATCCCGGCAAGAGCTTAATCCGCACCATTCCGGCGACCGCGACAACCCCCGCCGTTCCTGTATATGAAGACGATCGCGGGGTAGAACTCACGCTGAGCCGCACCGCGATCTCCTTCGGATACGGCATCGCGGGAAATCTGTTCGACGAATTCTGGCCGGACCTCAGCAACTGGTTCCGGCGGCGTCACAAGAACGCGCCCGTGGATCACCCTTAGAGCCTGTAATCGAAGACCGCCGATAGCAGAGGATTCAAACCAGCAGATCAGCGTCAGGCAATCCGGTTGGATTCTGGCTTGCGATCGGTGACCAGTTCGGGATGCATTCGGCGGAACGTCTCGGCCACGTGGCAGTTCCAGCATACTGGCTGGTAGCGCGCGAAGATGTTGGGCAAGTCCTCGGCCTTCAGTTGGTTCCACTCTGTGGTCTTGTAATCGGGGCCGAGCAAGGCGGGGGCGTGGTCAGCGTGATGCAACGGACCGATTGTCTTCTGACAGAACACGCATTTCTTACCTTCGTACCACTTCGAAACAATGTTCCAGACCAGGCAGGTTTCGGGATCGGCCTCGATCTGTTTGAGGCACTCTTGCCCGCAACCTTCGCGCTCCGGCCAGCGCGAGCATTCGTGCAGACGTAGAGTCGGCTCACCCAGAAATGCCCCCTCTGCCGCTTCGATTGCATTGACTTCCACTGCTGCGTGGGCCTCGTTTTCAGGACACGTCACCAGCCGCTTTCCGCGAAAATTGAAATAGGCTCGTAAACCGGGGATCGCGCGAAAAATGAACAGACCGACGGCGAGCAAAACGATGACGAGGGCAATGATCATGTGCACCGACATTAGGCACCTCCGCAGCGGATCAACCGCGAATCAGGCTGTGATTCCAGTCTGCCCGGGCCTCTCTCCAACTGCGGTGCCTGAAGTCACCGGAAAAGGTGATCGCGCTCACACGGGGTGTGCAAGTTGTTGACAGACCGTAATCTGCAACTGCCTCAGACGGCGACGTGGTTATGGTGCAGTTGCATCTTGACGGCTACGGAAAGCCGCCGGATGCCTTCCCGGATCCGTTCCGGCTGAGAATGGGAGAAATTCAGCCGCATGTGGCGGCCGCCTTCCCGTCCGTCGTTGGCGTAGAAGCTGTCTCCTGGGACGAAGGCGACATTTTCGGCCAGCGAGGCCTGGAACAGGGCCTGCGAGTCGGTTCCTGGCGGCATTGTGACCCAGAGGAACAGCCCTCCCTGGGGATGGGTCCAAGTCACCTCGGGCGGAAAATATTCATGCAGCGCCTGCAGCATGACGTCCCGGCGCTCCCGGTAAACCTCGCGGATCAGTTTCACGTGCTGATCGAGGAAACCATCTCGAGCCACTTCATAGGCGACAAACTGGTTAAACGTCGAGGTGTGAAGATCTGCGCCCTGCTTGAGTTGCACCAGCTTGCCGATCACATCCGGCGGAGCCACGATCCAGGCCAAGCGAATGCCCGGGGCCAGCGTCTTCGAAAACGTGCTCAAGTAGATGACGTTGCCCATCGTGAATCCATTATCGCGACGCAGGTTCTCGCGATCGAGCACAACCAACGGAGTGACGTGCTCGCCTTCGTAGCGTAGCTGTCCATAGGGATCGTCTTCGATAATGGGAATTCCATGGCGCTCAGAGAGCAGGATCAGTTCATGCCTCCGCTGCTCCGACAGGGTCACGCCCGATGGATTCTGGAAGTTCGGCAGTACGTACATAAACTTCGGGCCGAGGCGCAGCCATACTTCGAGCCGCTCCGTGATCATCCCATCCTGATCCACCGGCACCGTCAGGTATCGCGCACCATAGACATCGAATGCCTGCAAGGCACCCAGGTAGGTGGGAGCCTCCACCAGCACGTGATCGCCTCGATTAATCAGCAGCTTGCCGATGAGGTCGAGTGCCTGCTGCGAGCCAGAAGTGATCAGTACGTTTTCCGGCTTGGCCAGGATCCCATAGCGAGCCATGTTGAGCGCAATCATCTCGCGCAAGGGTTCGTAGCCTTCCGTCGCTCCGTATTGCAGGGCGGCAGCGCCATGCTCCGAGAGCACCTTATGGCAGGCCTCTTCAAAGCGTTTCACGGGAAAGACGTCGGGTGCTGGAAGCCCGCCAGCAAAAGAAATGATCTCCGGACGCTGGGTGACCTTCAACAACTCACGAATGGCGGAGCTCTTCACTCCCAGCGTGCGCTGCGCATAGCGGGACTTCCAGATCGTCGACATGTTGTAGTCTCCAGTATTCTCACATCTCCGGCAGTGAATCCTGCGTCACCAGTGCGGCTTCTTGCCCGTTCTTGTGGACCTGCGCGTAGACATCGTTTTCCTGGGCATCGACCACCGCGATCGCGGCCACATTGACGATATCTTCCACGGTTGCAGCAGGCTGGAGAACGTGCACGGGGCGGCTCATGCCCATCAGGATCGGCCCAATCGTCTCACTGGTTCCGATCTTCGTAAGCAGCTTGCAGGCAATGTTTGCAGAAGTCAGGTCGGGGAAGATGAGCACGTTGGCTCCGCCCTTCAGCGAGCTGAACGGATAGCGCTGCTCAATCAACTCGGGCGACAGTGCCTCGTCCGCCATAATCTCACCATCCACGATGAGCGTGGGATCGGCATAATGCAATAGCTCGACCGCCCGACGCACTTTCGTGCAGATGGGATGATTCACGCTGCCAAAGCTGGAAAACGACAGCATGGCCACGTGAGGTTTGATGTCGAAACGGCGGGCGGTGTGAGCGGTGCAGAGCGCGATTTCCACCAGGTCTTCGGCGGTGGGCTCGATATTCACGCTGGTGTCCGCCAGGAAGTACACGTCTCCCTTGCGGGTGATGACCGCATAACAGCCGGAGACCCGATGCAGGCCTTCGCGCATGCGCACAATCTGCAAAGCGGGCCGGATCGTATCCGAGAAGTGCTGGGTTACTCCGGAAACCAGAGCCTCTGCGTCGCCCATGTGGACCATCATGGAACCGAACACATTCCGGTCCTCGATCAACTTGCGCGCCTCGGTCAGGGAGACTCCTCGCCGCTGCCGCAACCGGAACAGCTCGTGAATGTAGCGATCGCGCAAGGCTGAGATCGCCGGATCGACGATAATTGCTCCCGCGATATCCAGGCCGAGTTCACCGGCTCGCGCCTTGACGGTCTCCGTGTCGCCCAGCAGAATCGGCTTGGCGATCTTCTCTTCCAAAAGGGCATGACAAGCCCGGAGTATCTTCTCGTTGTCTCCCTCGGGGAAAACGACCTGCTTGGGATTCGTCCGGGCCTTCTGGACCATCATGCGGGAAACTTCATGGGCTTTGCCCAACCGCCGCTCCAGTTGTTCGCGGTACTCGGCAATGTCAACCGGTTTCTGCGCCACTCCGGTCTTCATGGCGGCTTCGGCCACAGCGGAGGCCTCCCACATCAATACACGCGGGTCAAACGGCTTGGGGATCAGGTATTCCCGGCCAAAGCGCAGGCGTTCGACGCCATAGGCACGGCAGACTGAATCAGGCACATCCTCTTTCGCCAGATTAGCGAGGGCACGGGTCGCAGCCATTTCCATCTCGGCATTGATCGCGACCGCACGTACATCGAGGGCTCCGCGGAAAATAAACGGGAACCCCAGGACGTTATTCACCTGGTTGGGATAATCCGACCTGCCAGTTGCGATGATCACGTCAGGCCGGCATGCCTTGGCCTCCTCGTAGGTGATCTCCGGATCAGGATTCGCCATGGCGAACACGATAGGGTTCTCGGCCATGCTGCGAACCATATCGGGCGTGAGCGCTCCTTTCACGGAAAGACCGGCGAAGATATCGGCATCGACCAACGCCTCGGCCAGCGTGCGCAGATGGGTCGGTTGCGCGAAGCGTTCTTTGTACGGATTCATGCCCTCTTTGCGGCCTTTATAGACCACACCTTTGCTGTCGCACAGCAGAATATTTTCCGGCTTCACTCCCAGCCGGATGTAGTGCTCGGCGCAGGCAATGCCCGCCGCACCGGCGCCGTTGAAGACCACCCGCACTTTGCTGATATCTTTTCCGACCACCTCGATCCCGTTCAGAAGCGCGGCACCGGAGATGATCGCCGTCCCGTGTTGATCATCGTGAAACACCGGAATCTTCATCGTCTTGCGCAGTGTCTCCTCGATGTAGAAGCAATCCGGCGCCTTGATGTCTTCCAGATTGATGCCGCCAAAGGTCGGCTCCAGCAGTTGGCAAAGTTTAATAACGTCGTCGGGATTATGGCTATTCACTTCGATATCAAAGACATCCACATCGGCAAATCGTTTGAACAACACGGCCTTGCCTTCCATGACCGGCTTGCCGGCAAGCGCCCCGATGTCGCCCAGTCCCAGGACGGCGGTTCCATTGCTGATCACCGCGACCAGGTTTCCCCGCGAAGTGTATTTGTAAGCGTCCGATGGATTCGCCTGGATCTCCAGGCAGGGCTCCGCCACGCCCGGCGTATAGGCCATACTGAGGTCGCGCTGCGTGCGGCACGGTTTGGTGGGTGTGATCTCGATCTTCCCTGGTTTCGGCCCGTTGTGATAATCGAGGGCCTGCTGTTTGCTGACGAGCATGTTTCGCCTCCAGAATTTTCACTTCCCTGCTCGCCGCGATGACCGCGGGGGCAGTTCACTCAAACTCGTATCGTCATCACCGGACACGGTGCGCGGGCTACAACTTCCGATGCCACTGGCCAGGGCAAATGCGACGAAAGCCCAATTGCGCGCGCCCGATGAACTGCCATCACAATCAGATCCGTCTGCCGGTCTTCCGCGGTGCAGATAATGGCTTCAGCGGGATGCTCCCAGCGCACCAGATAATCGGGCGTGCACCAGTCGGCGGCATCCTCGGGAACCAGTTGCCGCAGGCTCTCCGCATTTCGCTGTTCCAAACTCGGCCGCCGCTGCCAGGGAGTCAGCGGAACCGCGTTGACAAACAGCAGTTCCGCCTCATGCTCCTCGGCCAGTGACAACGCGTAATGCAGCGCGGGCTCCGGATCTTCCGCAAGGTCAATCGCGCACAGTATCCGCCGGATTCTCCAACGTCCCGCAGAAAATGCTTTGGGACCAATCGCGAGCACCGGACAGGCTGCCGAACGATAGATCTTCTCAGCGTGCGAACCGAACAGCACCCGTTCCACGCCGCGCCGGCCATGGCTGCCCAGGACAACCACATCGACCGAATGGTCGCGAACGATGTGGGTAATCACGTCGTCGAGATCGCCCCGATAAAGCAGGCATTTGACCCGAATATCCTGAGACTCGATTCGCTTTTGCAGATCACCCAACTGGGCGAGCGATTGCTCGCGATCGACGTCACACTCGGGCGGCAGGGCGTCGAAAACCACGGTCTCGTGCGGCTCTGCCGGTATCACGTGCACGAGCACCACCGTCGATTCGTAAACATGCGCCAGGGCCAGGGCAAAGGGCAGGGCGGCATTGGATGCAGCGGAAAAATCAGCCGGAACCAGGATATTTTTGAGGGAGATGCGGACCACGGGGGAGATAGCAGGCATGGCGAACCTCCAGACGGCGCATTCTGGCGCCGCAAGAGCATATCCATAGTCCGTGTATATGCTCCCGCTCTCAAAGCGGGCAGTGATTCACGTCACCGCTTGCTGTGAGCGGAGAGATGGCATGACCTGGATCTTTCGCCTCGAAGCGATCCCCCTACTCTTTCGCGCTTCTGCGCCACATCGGCACACACGGATTCCAGCTGTGAACCTCTTTCTGAAAATCCGTGTCGGGCTTCCCCGCCGCAACCCCGCTCAGTTCCTCCAGCGGAGATTTCAGTAGCTCTGCAATATATTTCTCCACCTGCTCGCGGATTCTGGGTTCCTCCAATGCCTTGCGCAATTCCACGTTCTCGATGTGCGTAAACCCTCCGCAAAGCGGGCACTTCACCACGTCATCATTAATCATTTCTTCCTCGCCAGTGATGGCAGTCCGTTGCGCCAGGGCCGCCACGCTTCACACACCTGTTTTCCATTACAAATCCTTGTGTGATTGCGAGCAGTGACAAGAATCTCTGCCGGGAGTGACTAAGCGCACAGGTACACTGGAGGCGCACGCGGAGGAAGAAATCCGGGCAACCAGCAAAACCAGACAAGACTCCAAATAAGTTCTTTGGGATGTACAAGCCGCGGATCAGACGGTTTAGTTTTGCTATCCCGGCATCGCTTGCCTTCATCGTCACTGGCAAATTCAGAGAAACCAGAATTCACTTCGAGGAGATTCAACATGCTGAAGCTGGAAGATGCACGCCGCGTCATTGCGGCCGCCGAAAAGAAAGCGGAACAGATCGGACAACCGATGAACATCGCCGTCGCCGACGAGGGCGGCAACCTAGTCGCGCACGTCCGCATGGATGGCGCGTGGCTGGGCAGCATCGATATCGCTATCAATAAGGCATTCACCGCGCGAGCCTTCGACATTTCCACCAAGGAACTGGCCGAGAACTCACAATCCGGAGGGCAATTCTTTGGCATCCACGCCTCCAATCACGGCCGGGTCATGATCTTCGCCGGAGGCATTCCCCTGAAACACGAGGGCAAGGTCATGGGTGCAATCGGCGTGAGCGGCGGCAACGGCGAGCAGGATCAGTCGGTTGCCGAAGCCGGCGCTGCAGCCTTTGCACAGACGGAACGCCTGCGTCGCACAGCCTGAGCAGCGGTTCGAGTTACCACTGCCCGGAAGTCAGATATTCGTGAATCGACCTGGCGGCGCGACGTCCGGCCCCCATAGCGAGAATGACGGTCGCGCTGCCAGTCACGATATCGCCACCGGCAAACACGCCTTGGCGCGTGGTCCGCTGATTCTGCTCGTCCGCCTGGATGTATCCGCGCTTGTTCGTGCCCAGCCCCGGCGTGGTGCTCTGCACGATCGGATTCGCGGTCGTGCCAATCGCAATTACGGCGACCGAAAGCGGCAGATTGAATTCCGATCCCTTAATCGGCACCGGCTTGCGCCGTCCCGAGGCATCGGGCTCTCCCAATTCCATGCGGACACAACGCGCTGCCGTAAGCCAGCCTTTCTCGTTGGCAATAAATTCCACCGGAGCAGTCAGCATATGGAACTCAATTCCCTCCTGCCGCGCGTGATGCGCTTCTTCCGCCCTCGCCGGCATCTCCGCCTCGCTGCGCCGATATAGGACGTAAGCTTTCCGCGCCCCCAGACGCAATGCCGAGCGGATCGCGTCCAGCGCCGTGTTCCCGCCGCCGATCACCGCGACGTCTTTTCCATGCAGATCGAGCATCGGTTCGTCATAATCCGGAAACTTGTACGCCTTCATCAGGTTGATGCGCGTCAGGAATTCGTTGGCGGAATACACGCCGTTGAAATGCTCTCCGGGAATGCCCATAAACTGCGGCAGGCCGGCGCCGGTGCCGATGTAGACCGCATCGTAGCCCTCCTCGCCCATCAGTTCGTCGATCGTGACCGTGCGCCCGACAACCACGTCCGTCTCAAACTCGACGCCCATCTTCCGCATGTAATCGACTTGCTCACGGATGATCTGCTTCGGCAGCCGAAACTCCGGAATGCCATAGACCAGCACGCCGCCGAGTTCGTGCAGCGCTTCGAAGACGCGGACCTTGTGCCCTTTTTGAATCAGATCGCCGGCCACAGTCAATCCGGACGGACCGCTGCCCACGACCGCGACCTTCTTTCCCGTGGGCGCAACTTTCGGCATCGCGTGAAATCCCATGCGCTGCTCGTAATCGGCCACAAACCTCTCCAGATATCCGACGCCCAAGGGCTTCACTTTTCTGCCGAGCTTGCAGTTGCCCTCGCAGTGATCTTCCTGGGGACAAACGCGTCCGGTGATCGCCGGCAGCACATTGTCTTCGCGGATCTTCGCTGCCGCCGCCAGAAAATCTCCGGCCACGATGAGTTCGACGAACGACTTCACATCCACTCCCACCGGGCAGTTCTGGCTGCAAGTCGCCTTTTCGCACTCCAGGCAGCGCAGAGCCTCCTGTTTGGCCAGTTCCGGGCTGTACCCCAGATTGACCTCGGCGTAGTTGTGCGCGCGGACCTCAGGCGCCTGCTCCGGCATGGGTTGCCGTGGAATCTTCATGCGGTCGCGCAGCGGAAGCGGATTGGGAGAATTCTGGGCGGTGGAACTCATTATCGGCCTCCCGGGACGCATGCCTCAGCGGGCTGCGCGGCGTGCTGACATTCTTTGAAGTCGGTAAGCGATTTCTGCTCGGCGTCGCGGTACATGGAATTCCGTTGCACCAGCACCTCGAAATTCACTTTGTGCGCATCGAACTCCGGTCCATCGACGCAGGCGAATTCGCTCTTGCCGTCGATCAGCACGCGGCAGCCGCCGCACATGCCCGTCCCGTCGATCATGATCGGATTCAGGCTCACCATGGTGCGAATGCCGTCTTTGCGTGTCATCTCCGAAACCGCTTTCATCATGACGATGGGACCAACCGCCAGCACCAGATCAATCTTGGTCCCGTTCTGCATCAGTTGACGCAACTTGTCGGTCACAAATCCCTTTTCTACGTAGCTGCCGTCGTCGGTCGTAATCAGCAGTTCATCGCTGACTTCGCGCATCTCGCGCTCCAGGATCACCAGTTCTTTATTGCGTGCGCCCACAATCGAGATCACCCGGTTTCCCGCTCGCTTCAGCGCCGCCGCAGTCGGATACGCCATCGCCGTTCCTACGCCGCCGCCGACCACCACCACGGTGCCAAACTTTTCGATCTCCGACGGCTTCCCCAGCGGTCCGACCACATCGAGGATGGAATCTCCGGCATTCAGCGAATTCAGCAGGTGTGTCGTCTTGCCGATCGACTGCACCACGATGTTGAGCGTCCCGCGCTCGGGGTCGGAATTTTCAATGGTGACCGGAATCCGCTCACCCTCCTCATAAATCCGCAGAATGACGAACTGGCCCGGCTTCTGTTTGCGCGCAATGCGAGGCGCTTCCAGCACAAACCGCTTGATGCCGGGCGCAAGAAATTTTGCTTCCAGGATTTTGAACACAGGCGTTCTGCTCCCATGAATCGCGAATGGCCGACTCTAGAATTGTGTTCGGAGCGCCTTGGAAAAGGCTGTGATTTCGATCACTTGCCGCTGTGCGATCACTGCGAAGCTGCCTGAGAGCTAAATTCCAAGGCCGGGAGGAACGTCATCTGCACAAGAAGAAAAAAAGGGAAAACTCGAATTACATCTTGTACTTGCCGAGATCTTCGTCGTTCAGGCCTTCCAGCCATTTCCGCAGCTCTTCGGCCGTGACGCGATCGCTGAGATTCGCTGCCTGCTTGGAAGTTTTAAGAACGAGGTCATCGACAAAGATCGGACAATCGACGCGCAAAGCGAGCGCCAGCGCGTCTGAAGGGCGGGAATCGATGCTGACCACTTCCCCGCCGCGCTCGAGCCAGATCACGGCATAGAAAGTGTCTTCTTTCAAATCAGTTACAACCACTTTATGAACTTGCGCCTCAAGCCCGGTAAGTACGTTCTTGATCAGGTCGTGGGTCATGGGGCGAGGCGTACTCACCTTCTCCATTTCGAGCGCGATCGCGTTGGCCTCGTAGACGCCCACCCAGATCGGGAGTACGGTGTCGCTGCCGACATCCTTGAGAATCACAATGGGCATGTTGCTGACGGGGTCCATCATCAATCCGCGAATCGTCATCTCGACTTCCATTGTGACCTCCCAGTTCCTCCCTTATACCACCATTTGTCCCAATAAGCTGTTGGGGAAACTCCCGATAATCTTGACGTTTACGTAGCTGCCGATGCGGGGATTGATCTCATCGGGGGCGCTGAAATTCAACGTCTTATGCTGCGAGGTGCGGCCGATCCACTGGTTGCGCGCCGTATTCTTGCCCTCAACCATCACTTCATGCCTTTGCCCGATGTATCTCTTGTTGCGCGCAATCTGAATTTCGCGCTGCCGCGCCATCAATACGTCGAGGCGGCGCGCCTTCTCTGCATCAGGGATGGCGTCATCCAGCGCCAGCGACGGCGTATTCGGACGCGGCGAATACTTGAACGAGAACACTCCGTCGTAGCCAACGTCGTCGAGCAGCGAAAGCGTCGCGGCGAATTCCGCTTCGGTTTCGCCCGGGAAGCCGACGATTACGTCCGTGGTGATGGCGATGTCGCGCTTCGCCGCTTTCATCCACGAAATGCGTTCCAGGTATTCATCGCGCGTGTAAAGCCGCTGCATGGCGTCGAGGACGCGCGTCGATCCGCTCTGCACCGGCAGGTGCACGTGATCGCAGAGCGCCGGAACAGCATCGATCGCATGAATAATGTCGCGGCCGAAGTCGCGCGGATGGGAAGTCGTGAAGCGCACGCGCCTTATCCCCGGGACCTCGCCGACCGCGGCCAGCAACTCCGCAAACGATTTCTTGCCAGCAGGATCGCGATAAGAATTCACGTTCTGCCCAAGTAGCTGAATCTCGCTGTATCCGAGGTCCGCCATCTGCCGCGCTTCTGCCAGAACCGAAGCCGATGTGCGGCTGCGCTCTTTCCCCCGCGTATAGGGCACGACGCAGTAGGCGCAGAACTTGTCGCAGCCTTCGATGATGGTGATGTATCCACGATGCGGGTTGGTACGCGCCGTAAACTCCGTCTCGAAGCACTCGTCGGTCTCGCGGTCATCGAGTCCGGTGGCGCGCATCGGGTTTCCGGCTTCTGGCTTCCGGCTTCCGGTCTCGGCGCTTTCGATTTGAGTGAGTAACTGCGGCAGCTTGCGGTACGAGGCTGATCCGCAGACTAAAGACACGTGCGGGGCGCGCTCGAAAATCTTTTCGCCTTCCTGCTGCGCGACGCACCCAAGGACACCGAACTTCTTGCCTTCCGCTTGCAGCTTTTTGAAATCGGCGAGGCGGTGGAAGACTTTCTGCTCGGCCTTGTCGCGGATCGAGCAGGTGTTGTAGAGAATCAGGTCGGCTTCAGCGACAGTCTCGACCTGGCGGTATCCTTCCTGGACAAGCGTGCCAATGACCTTTTCCGAGTCGTGCGCGTTCATCTGGCAGCCGAAGGTTTCCAGATAAAAGGTTTTCTGCTCCCCAGACATAAGGAAAGTATAGCGCGGGACGTGTGAACCAACTTCGAGGATGCTCAAGCCGCGGAGTTAACGCTCCGCCGGGCAGCCGAGGGGGCTGTCCCCACACGAGCCGGTGGTTGGCTCGATCTGCATTTTCAACGGCGCCCTGCACGTTGTGATTGAAGTCAGGCGCGGTCCCGTAGGGACCCTGATAATAGCCCGACGCTTCCAGCGCCGGGACTGCGCCCCACAGAGACCCGCCGCGTGCCGGAGGCACGCCTGAGCTATCCCCAGACATGTTGCGGGTCGTATTCGATCCCGTTCTTCTGCAAAAACGCTAAGAACTCTTCTTCGAAACTGCGCTTGCGATGGTGCTCTTCCTG
>DAIDGW010000047.1 GCA_027452245.1 Acidobacteriaceae bacterium | reverse complement strand
CAGGTCCCGCCAGCGTTGCAGAGCGATGTGCAACTCTTTGTCCAGCAGAGAGCTAAGTTGAACACAGAATTTGGGCACGCAACGCGCTCGACGACGACAAAGCCGGACGCCACCGGCCAGTTGCGTGCCGTCACTGTTTGGAACTACACGACTCCTTTTGGAGTGAAGCCCTTGGAAGACCCGCTTTCGGGACTCTACAAGCTTGGTGCTAACAAGCCGACACTGAGCGGTCAAGGAACAGCCCAACCGCCAACTACGCCGACGAAAAAAGAGTCCACTGCACCCAGAAAGCAAGCGCACGGTGAGCCGGGACGTCAGGGCAATGTGCAAATCAGCGCCCCGCTTGGTATGCAAATGCAGACTTCCGTGCTGACGAAAGCAGCAAACGATTATACGGCCGCCGAGAAGATCGACCAGATGGCGAAGCACACTCTGGCCGCACCAGATAACACAGTTCAACAGAGAAACTTAGCTCTCAGCTTGATTAAGGCCATGGCCGGTCGCGTGCAGATGACCGAATACAATCTGTACACCACCCGCATGGGTGTGCCGAACACCGTGGAGGGACTCGTCAACGGCATTACCAAGTCCGGGCAATTGCCGGGGAATATCGTAAAGGATCTAGCGGACACAGCGGCTTCCGACCTATACGCCGCGCGTTACGTCCTCCAGAACACGCCAGGAGGACAGGACTGGTTGAATGCGCAGAAAGGTGGAGAGGCACCGACCGCTCAGACTGGCGGCTTCAAATGGGACGACGATAACGCGCCAATTCACAAGGGGGGAAGGTAAGTGCCCAAGACCGTCGTCATGTTCGGTCCCGACGGACAATTGCACGATGTGCGCATTCAAGACGTGCCCCGCGCCATCGCCTCTGGAGGGGAACGTGCCATCGCCTTCAATGCTTCCGACGGAACCGAGCATTGGGAGCGCCAGAGCAACGTTAATAAAGCTCTTCAGGCCGGTGCCTATGTGGCCGATCCGGTAGACTTGACCGTCAATCCGCCCGGTGCCAATGGCCATGGCGAGGGAACCTACAAGATGGAGCGCTCGGGAGGAGATACTCTTCAGGTTCCCTACAGCATGGTCGGCAGCGCAGCGAAGCTCGGCTTTGTGATGGACCAAGCCGACCGGCCGCAATACGTAAAGGATGCCGCGGCAGACCCGCACCTGAATGAGGGACCTCCGATGCCGTACGGCGTAAAGATCGTCGGACGCAATTCTGCGGGGCAGCCAATTCTCAGCAGCGCATCTCTTTTCGACAATCTGCCCGCTTTTCAGCGTCTAACCTCGTCAATATGGGAGCCGATTGCAGGAACCGCCAAGGGCCTCTATCACGGCCTGATAGAAGGTCCTCAGAACCCAGCAGAAGCGAAGCTCGAAGAAGAGGACAAAATCGCCGGGCCATTGGACGTGCGTATACGGCGTTTCATCACTGAGCCAGCGAAGCAACAGGCCCAAGCTACCGCTCAAGCTTACGGTGATCTGCGTAAGGATAAACTTCCAAGCTTGAGCTTTATGGCGGCGAACGCGGGGCCGAGAGCACTTGCAGAGGAGCTTGGTCTTGCTGGATTGGCACAATACTTATCCCCAGAGTCTCCGTCGATTGGCTTTAAGGGGAGTCCAGAAGATTTGCGCAGAGCTTACCAATTGGAAAAAGACGTTCAGCGTACAGTTGGCCACGGGATGGCCACGGCGGTGCCGGGAGTTGGGCCAATCGCTGCATCGCTTGGCGAGCAGATAGGCGGAAAACTCGGTGCTGGAGACTACGCCGGCGCCGTGGGGAGCGCTCTCGGGAACGGTATCTTGATGTTCGCTCCAGAACTAAGAGGCCCAGTGGGAGAAGTGCTCTCTAAGAGCCTGAGCTCCCTTCCGGAGGGATTTCGCGGACTCCCACGAAGCATAGTTAGCGCGGACGATGCCACTGAAGATATGATCCGTAATTTCGGCAACGAATCACAAAAGGTGGCCGACGAAAACAAAGAAATCGAAGAGAGTAATAGAGAGAGTACCGAAAAGGTCGCACGTGCCCGAGCTCGCGCAAGGCAAGCGCACGAAGCGGAGACAGAAAAGTTCGGAGAATCTATAGGCAAGAAGAAAGCCGCCTTCACTGAGAAGCACCAAGATTGGGAGAATCGGCAGCAAGAAGCCATGAAGGCCCACGCCGCAGCCAAGGACGAGGTTGCTGCGGAAAACGCGAGGGCACTCAAGGAGCATGCCGAAGCTCAGCAGGCAGATCGCGCAGCCAAGGAAAAGGCTGCGGACGATCTTGACGAGAGAAAGGCCCTTGAACACAAACTTGCTGCCGATCAGCAGGAGTTGTTTGAACGGGCGCAGGGGGCAAAACCGCAAGCTGAGGCCGTTAACGATGCGCTCTGGGATGCCTGGAGGGATTCCGTCAGCGGGCAGAAAACGGGAACAAAGTCGATCACGGAGGCTATTGCAGGCGTCCAGAAGACGCATCTTACCGCTCCCGGCGACATTGCCGAGTTCAACAAGATTCTGAAGGAGACGAGTCCAACTGAAGGGGAAGCCGGTCAGATTCAGACCCTTCGCGACCAGACGGCTCAGAACGTAGGTGCTAAGAACTACGCCTCTGCAAGTCCCGCCGTGAAGAAACTGGTGGATGATCAAATCAGAAATGTAGGCCTGAGCACGACCGCTGCGGACATCCCTACGGAAGCGGACGCGCTTCGGATTCACGTATGGAAGCAGCAGTTGGAAAGAGCGGTACGCAAGGCGGAAAACTCAGGGAACCACGTTGTTGCTGGAGCCTTCGGCCTTGTGCTGGATCAGGTGCGAAGGGCTGAGGATGATCTAACAGCGAAGGGTGGTCCAAACGCCTCAATGCTTCTCGACATGGCGCGGCGGCAGCACCAGAACGTGGCTGAAGCCTTTCGGGACACGGACATTGAGAGAAACCCGAAGACAGCGCAGAATATTGTAATCAAAGAGCATGCTGAAGATATCGCAAAGGCTCAACAAAAAGCTGAAGCGCTCCGCAGGATGAGCGTCCACGATCCAGATATCGCGCGCCTCGCCGATGAAATCAAAGCGACTGAGAGCCGGCTTACAGCGCTCCCCAAGGCGGATGCTTTGGCGAAGGTGATAAATGGAGAAGCTCCAGCGGCGCCGGAACTTGCGCCCGAACCAGTATATGAGGATTTTGCGAAAAAGTTGAGGGTCGGAAAGGAACCGATAGAACCCGAATACGGAGAAGCCCCTACGAGCGTATTCGATCTCCCCGAGGAATTGCAGCCAGAGGCGCTGCGCGAACCGAAAAATAAGCGCCTAAAGGAGTTGCCCAGTGCTCAGGAAAAGGTTGTCGATCTACTGCGCACCCTTGACCGCCGCCTAAGGACGTTTGGAAAGTGGGGTGCTTGGGTTCTCAGAACGACAATAGGGGCAGGGGCTCTCCGTCTGTTTTTTCAGGGGCACGTAAGCGGATTCGGGGAAACGATGCTCATTGGTCAACTCGGCGTCATCTTGCTTACCGACATCCTGCGAAAAGAGAGTGTGCTCCGATGGATGGCACGGCCAACCGATGCGCAGATGGAAATGCTCGATGAACTCCCGAAAGGCGATGCCGAACGGCTCCGTCAAGCACTCGTAACGCTGTCTGCAGTTGAACTGAAACGAGGGGGCGAAATGGTGTCGGTCGATCCCCGCGTTGCCAAGTTCCTTATCGGCACTGCGGCTGGGCAACAACCGACTCTGCAGCAACTGCAAGCCGAAACGGCCGAGCGCAAGCCAACACAATCCTCCCGTCAAGCACGGACTCCAGGCGTGACCCACGTTTACGATCCAGATCAAGGCAAGATAGTGCCTGTGCAGTGAGAGAAGTATGGCACAAACCAACAAAGAGAAGATCGTCAGCGTTCCCAATGTAGGAGTGGTAGCCTTTCCTGGTGACATGGAGGACGAGCATGTAGCTGCGGTGATCCGCGCGATCCGTTCACAGAAAGCCGCTGAACAAGCTGCCCAGACGCATAAACTCAACCGCCCGATGCCTCTGACGACGGAGGAAAGTGAACGGCGGCGACAATTGAAACAAGCACAGCCCCTCTCGACGGCCATTCCCCATCTTCCAGCATGGCTCAATACGCCATCAACGGAACTCGGTCGTCAAGCCAGTAATTGGCTGAGCGGGGAAATAGGGAAAGCCATCGGAACGACGCTGCCAACTTTCGATCCCGGTGCCCTGCAGAGAGAAGAAGCCGCTCAGTTCCAGGCCAGACACCCAATCGCCGGCGGTGTCGCGCACGGAATCAGCGATATTGCGAACGGCCTGACAAGTCCGGCGAACATGGCACTTCTTTTGACCGCGCCGGAATCAAAGGCAATGAGCGCACTCTTCGCCTTGCAGGCCCTGCACGGCTCCTACAGGGATGCTCAGACCGCGCGCGAGGCCTACCGTGAGGGAAACAACGAGGAAGCAACTCGCTACGCGACAGAGTCGATCCTGGGCGGTGCAATGGGGTTTGCGGCCGGGGCGCATGCAGTAAGGCCAGAAGTGGGTCCCCAAGGAGAAGTGCTGCCGCCAGAAAAGCGCCCAGCCCCTGAGTTTCCAACCCTCGCAGCTCCGATGCCGGTCACCCTCGAAGGCAAGATTGGCGGATTCGGGCTGCCCGAATACACTGAATCTCCTATTGCGAACTACCAGATCATTTATAAATCACCTGGGCCGAAGCCAGAGGAGCTGAACGGTGCGATCAACGACCTTGTCCATGCTCGGCAGTCGCCTGGATGGAACGACCCGAATGCGTCGGAACACGAGGCGAGAATCGCGCAGCAGAATTTCCGTGACGCAGCGAACCGTTTGAATCGGCTCCAGCAAATGGCTGTCGGGCAAGTGCGCCAACTCCCAAGCGGTGAAAAGGTAGTCTATCTGACGAGGGATGGCCTCCAAGACTTGGCCGCTGGCCTCCGCGGAGGCGCGCCGGATCCGAATTACTCGCTTAATGGAATTTCGATCGGACCACGCTACATACCCATCATCACAGCGAACTTGCAGCATCTCCAGACGCCCCACGCGCAGGAACTTACCAAACTGCTGAATTTGGGCACCGGCCCGAAGGGTGATGTGACGGTATCGGCAGTTCCCGCGAAAGGCGAGACGCTGAGCGATGCCCTAAGCCGGTTGCGGGAGGAGATCAACCACGGATGGCAGAAGACCTTCACGAACGCGATGGGGAATCACCTACCCGCGCCCGAGTACAAGGATCTGAATGACGCCATTCCGCCAGCAATGAGCGGCTACCTCTACCAGAACGGCTACCCGGAGAACACCGGCGATAGAGAAGCTAACCGGATGCGCGTACTCGAAGCATCATCCAAGATGATGTCCAGCGCGCCGTCGGAATTTGGCCTTACGCCGGACGAGGTGGCAAACTACCTTTTCGAGTACTTCGACGCCGTGACGCGGGAACATGGCCCTGAGGCGCTCGATAAACTCGTGCACACCACCACGCTTGCGCGTAACATAAAGAAGGACTATGCCAATGCCCGATATCCATCCCGAGGAAGCCAAGGTCAGGGAACTCTTTCAAGCCTACCAGCAGGGGGGCAAGGAAGCCCTCAAGCAGGTGCTGGAGCGCCGGGACGCGGACCGGCTCCAGTCGCTGGTCCTTCCGCCCAAGGAATCGCGGCCGACGCCAACCTGAACCAGACACGCAAATCCGCTGAGGCGTGGAAAGAGGAAAACGCCCGTGGAGGTGCTCTCGGGGCCGTCGCAAACGCTCTTCTTGATAAAGGGATGAAGCAGGTCAGTTCTGTGTACAACTCCGGTCGCGGAATCTACGAAGGCCAAGGTTCTCAGTACGTGACCTTTGAAACGCCAGGAGGAAACGTTGTCGAACTTAGGAAAGGCGACCACCCTGCTGCTCCAACAAACGAGGCGTTTGAGGTTCGCTCTGATAGTCCAGAAGATATTGAAGCTTTGGTAAAGACACTGCGAAACCACGATCAACGTCATAAATTAGCCTCTACTGGGCACGACCTATCCTCAGAACGACGGAAAGAATTACTAGCCAAGTGGAAGACGATGAGCCAAGACGAACGCGACGTGCTGGCAGAAAAGGCAACCTTCCCGTGGATCGCCAAGGAGAACCGGCCGGACAAATATGCTGGAATATGGCCTGTGCTGGCAGGCGCAATTGAAGAATCCGAGACGCCCGAAAAGCCGACCATGAACCAGGTCCGCGCCACCAAGGAAACGGCCCGTCCCTCCGTCCAATCCCTGATGGCCGAAGCCCTGCGCCGCCGGCCCACGCAGCCTACGCTGAGCGAAGTGACAAAAGATATTGCTGCGCGTGGCGCATCGGTAGTACCTTGATCTCATGATCGAGTTAGCTGAAGGAATCTGGATCGCCCCAGAACACGTGACGATGATCCAGTCCATCTCCAAAGAGCAGTGTGTCGTCTTCTTTGTGGGCGAAGGAGCCTTGGAAGGCCACGTGATCGACTATCCGGCCGAGGAGGTGGTCGAAGTGGTCAACGATTACGTCTACGGCGAGGAAGAGCCGGAAGAGGGAGACGAAAGTGCCCCCGACGAGTGATCTGCTCATTGCCGACGAACGCTGTCGACGGCTCGGATACTGGAGCTTGGACTGGGTCCGCAGCAAGATGTACGACACCGACTTCCTCAATCAAGCCCTGCGCGTCGGCCTGACCACCCCAAGGCCTGACTACGGCGAAGCGGCCGGCGAAGCCCTAATCGAAACGCTGAGCCGCCGGGAACTCGAAACCAGCGCTCACGACGTCTACAGCACCGGAATTCATCTGGCTTCCCTTGCGGACATTCTCACAACAGCCCTGCGCAAGAGCGCAGACAAGCCGTGGCGCGTCCCGGATCCGGTGGCGATAGGGAAGCATACCTGGCGCTCCTCGGCCTTCCTGGACCCCACAGGGATGTTTCTACGCCGGGTTGTGCTTGTCTCAAACTGGAGCGACGAGCGACACTACCAGGAGTGCCGGGCGTGGGCCACGATGGGGGAAGTGTGCGTGCTCAACGCGCCGATGCAGCTTGCGATCGCGGTAATCGGTCAATCCAGGAACGGCAAGCGCCATTCCTACTGGACGCACGGCATCCGCCACCCTTTTTCCAAGCAACTCAGGTTCCGGCGCCGCAACTTTGTCGGCGAAGGCTTCAAGGACACTTGGCGGGAAGTCTGGCGGGAGGACGACGACACCTTCCCGACCACGGAATGGCTGGACGCCATGCAGTCCGACGGAGTGCTTCAGGACGTGTGCTTCCGGGTGGACGTGGAAGTGCCGAAGCCGGAGGTCAGGAAGCGGATCCTGGACTTGGCCGAAAAGAAGCTCGACCGGATCATGACCACGCAGGAGGTGCCTGAGCCGTCATTATCGGTCTGCTCGTTCCCTCGCCCGTGCCCGTTCCTGAATCCCTGTTCGCGGGGGGATGCTCCGAACGGGAGTCACGGATTTCTTCGTCTGGACCGGATTTCCGGTGCAAGTCCGAAAGCGTAACTGCATCGATGTAGGCGTCGCGTTCAAAATCGAAGTCAATGGTCATATCTTTCCACCGGCAGCGCGTATGACTTCGTCTGGAACGTTGAAGAATCCCTGTCTGCCTGTCCAGGGGACGGGGATTTGTAATTTGACCGGGTCTCTCAGCACAAATGCGAATCGCCGCTTACCGTCGTCTCCGAGGATACGGTAGTCTCCCCAGATCAGTTGCCAGTCTTCCCGTTTGACGGCAATCTCATGAGTCGGCACACAGTCGACGATTTCCACCGTCCCAATGACCGAACCGAAGGAAAACTGTGACCACCTGAGCCCATAAGGGGCCAACCGGAGTCCGTAGCGGCTTCTAATTTCCCGATCATCTCGCTTTGAAGCGTGGATGGCGACCCTGCCGCGCACTTTCGTTGGCCAGCCGCGAGTTTCGTCTGGCTTTATTGGAACTCCGAGGTGGTCAAATTCGAAGATCATAGATGCCCACGGTTGCCAAAGGGAGAGCGCTTTCATCCCCATCCACCTCCTGCCCCGATGCCGCCTGGATCGCGCAGGAACTGGTCTTCGTCCTCCGTTCGCGCATCGTTGATGACCCCCATAGAGCCGCCGCGCGCCATTGGAACGCTTGGAAGTGGCTGTTCAGGAGGAGGGTAGTTGATTTCTGGGCCAGTCATCCTCACTGCGACGGCACCCGGAGCTTCGGCCGAACCCGGAGCGTAACCGCCAAGCGCCCGGATAGCCTGGGTCAAGAACGGGATTCTGGCCCTCAGCATCGCCGCCATCTCCTCGTGATACATAAGCTGCTCAAGGCTCTTGGCGTAGTCCTTTTCGGCGGCGGCAAGGGCTCTGCTGAATTCCTTTGGGACTGGCGGCGCTGAAACCCGTTTTCCGGTCGTTTGCGGCTCTAGCGCGGGGGGGGGCAAGGAGATGGGCTCAGTAGCAGGAACGTCGCTGCTCTTCTGCTCTTGTTCTGCTACCTTCCTGGCAGCTTTTTTCTTCTCCCACATAGCCTTAGCTGCTAAGGATGCTCTTGCCTTGCGCTCCTCGGCGGTGAGGTTACTCATTCTTTTCTTGGTTTCAGAAGGAGCAGCGGATTTACTTTCGGCTTTTGACATGAGCAGATAATAGCATGAAAACGCGCTGCTACATCGGAAGGACGCCCGGACCTTCGATCGTTCCCACGGCGCCGCGAACACCTTCGGCTCTCAAATCTGCCTTGGCTCGTTCAGAAAGCAATGGCCACTCATCCACGTAGACCGGCAGACCCCTTCCACGGATGTCGTGGATTCTTGTCGGTCCAAGGATGGTAGGGCAGACCTCCATAGGGTACCGCTCCTCGTACCGGTAACGGAACTCCTCCGCGTTTTTCTGTGACGGGCAGACCACGATCGCGAGCCCGGCGTGCTGCTCCCGGATGAACTGGATCAGGGCCTCCGTCTTCCCGGTTCTGCGCTCGGAGTGGATCATCAGGCTGGGATGCTCCTTAAGCAGACGCTTGATCTCGTCCACCTTCATACCGAAGGCATCTTGGTAGGTTCTGGTCATATTCCCGCCGGTGGATCATTGATCCCGTATTGCTCGCTGCGCTTCCAGGGTGCGTGTTCGTCACCGCAGATCAGAAGCAGAGTGCTCAGAACCTCATCCGACGGAGGGCAGATGCCGGCGAAGGTTCCGGTTGAAACTGTCTATTGGTCCTGCATCTCCTTAATCGTCGGATGGTCGACCCCGAAGGTCTCTGGTGAAAAGGCTGCGGCGTACTGCGGGCTCCAGGTATCGAAGCCCCACTTCTCACGGAATACCACGCGATCGGCATCGGCTTGGAGTTCGATAAGACGCCGGTCCTTGGGCGCGGCCAGCCGCAGCGTGGAGCTTCTTTCATGGAAAAAGGGAAGCCCCGAATTAAAGGCTATGATCCCGGCGCGGTGCATACGTAGGTGGTAGTCATTGTCCGAGGCGTAGTGAACCATTTGCTCAGAAAACTTTCCTACGCGCTCCCAGCACGATTTGGCGATGAGGAAGCAGGAGAAATCTGGCGATGCCGTTGGCTCCATCTCTGGCGGTTCTGTAACAATCTCCGCCATCGTTCCGACGCTGACTCCGGTGATGAAACTGCGTGGTCGGAGTTCCAAGATACGCCTGTAGAACCACGGAGGAAGCACCGTGTCGCTATTGCAGACGAGGACGTAATCAACTCCAGGCTGGTTAAAAAGCGTCCTCAAACCTTCATTCCATCCCTTGCTCACGCCGCGGTTTTCCTGCCAGTCCCACCACGTCGCGTTTTCCGGGGGCCGCGAGGACCTCCACCACTCCTTCGTGCGGTCGGTGCTCCCATTGTCAATGAGAAAGATTTTGGTGGGGATGCTCTGCGCATCAACGCTTTCGACGCAGCGACGCGTAAGTTCGAGAGTATTGCGGCTCAAGATGAGAACAGGATTCAAAGCAGACCCTCCAGATTGACGACTTCGAGGTTTCCCCAAGTATTGTTAAGCGGGTCATTGTCCCGATGGATCACAACCTCGTTCTCTGTGAGTTCGCGGCCTAAGTGGTGCTCGGCGACAACGTCTTCCATGTAGGCAAGGTGACCGTTTCGGATCGTCCACACATGCCTCGGCCGCTCGTTATCCACCTGCGCCTGAAACGCTTCCATGCAGGCATTGCAGTACTCGGGTTCGATGGGGATACGGACGCGCACGGCGCGGCGCAGGATGCGGCGATTGCTTTGTGGATGAGAGAGCCTCCTCATTTTCCCCCTACTCGAACCTCGCGAACTCCCCAAAGTACTTGGGGGCGGCCTCGCAGTACGCGGCGTGTGCTTCGGTAGCGGTCTTGAAGTTTCCGAGGCGTATCACCTTGCCGTCTACCCGAATAGACGCTTCGAAACTTTGCTCACGGCTTCGCCATGAAACTCCCTTGAGTCCACTCTTTGTTCCCCTCCGTGCGCGCCGATTCATGGCATTGTTGGCGATAGTGCCGATGCGAAGGTTAGCACGGCGATTGTCCAAACAATTTCCAGCGTCGACGTGGTCACCGCAGCGTTCGTCTTCTGAACTGAGACCTAAGATTTCCCGGTGCATCCACACCATCCTCTTCTTGCCACCTGAAAGCCTTTCAGTGCGGATAGCGTAGTAAGAGCGGGAAGTTTCTGTCCAATGGGCATTCCACCGAAACTTTTTCAGGCGCTCATAGTCTTCCTCTGAGACAATGGCAAACTGACCCTGCGTAAGCGGAATGAGGCGGCAATATTCACCGCCGATGCGAAAATGCCCTAGCGCATCCGAATCGATCCTTTTCTCTACCCGATTATGTCCGGTTACGAACTTCATCGGCCTTCCCCTTAGCCGATTTATCGCATTATTTGTCACAGAGGGGATCGCAGTCCTCTGGCCGCATCCGCAGTGGCAAAATCCAAGCCCAAGGCATGGTTCGTTAGCGCAATAGGGGCACGTTTTGAAGGTTTCGATGAATCTCATTTCCCCTCACTGGAAACTGGCACACAAATAGTCGGCGCACACTCTGGGAAAGCGACGTAGCTGTATTCTGCCACCAGACGTTCTAT
>DAIDGW010000046.1 GCA_027452245.1 Acidobacteriaceae bacterium | reverse complement strand
CCGGTAGTGCCGGAACCAGCCGCAGTTTCCGCTACAGTTCAGCATGCCTAATATCCTGATCGTTGACGACGAACCTGGCATCCGCGAGTCGCTCGCGGGAGCGCTTGCCGATGAAGGCTACTCGGCAACGGCCGTAGCCAGCGGAGAGGCCAGCCTGGCCAAGCTGCGGACGGGAGAATTCGACGTGGTGCTGCTCGACATATGGCTTCCGGGAGTGGATGGATTGGAGACGCTGGCACGAATTCGCGATCTCGACGATGCCCCGGAAGTGATCATGATCTCGGGCCACGGCACGATTGAAACGGCCGTACGTGCGACGAAACTAGGCGCCTTCGACTTCCTGGAAAAGCCGCTATCACTGGACAAAACGCTGATCCTGGTAAAGAACGCGATCGAGTCCAAACGATTGCGACGGGAAAACACCGATCTCAAGAAGCATTTTTTGGCAAGAAGCGTGATCGTGGGCGACAGCATTCCCATGAAAGCTTTGCGCCAGCAGATCAGCCTGATGGCTCCGACGAACGGCCGGGTGCTGATCTTCGGCGAGTCGGGGACAGGCAAAGAACTTGTGGCGAGGGCGATTCACGCCCAGAGTCTGCGGAAGGGCGAGACTTTTGTCGAGGTCAACTGCGCCGCGATCCCAGAAGACCTGATCGAGAGCGAATTGTTTGGACACCGGAAGGGATCGTTTTCCGGAGCGACTGCCGATAAGGAAGGCAAATTCCAGCGGGCACACGGCGGAACGCTTTTCCTGGATGAAGTTGGCGACATGAGCCTGAAGACGCAATCCAAGGTGCTGCGTACGTTAGATGAGCAGCGTCTCGTTCCCGTGGGAAGCGACGATACGATCAGCGTGGACGTGCGGGTCATCGCCTCAACGAATAAAGATCTGGAAGAAGAGATCTCGCGCGGCAATTTTCGTGAAGACCTGTTTTATCGCCTGAACGTGATTCCGTTTTTTGTGCCTGCCTTGCGGGAGCGCAAGGAGGATATTCCGCAACTGGCGCGGCACTTCCTGAAAGAACTAGCCGCGACGTATGGACGGCGTCCGCGAGAGATCACCGACGATGCCATCGACGTGCTGATGCGCTATTCCTGGCCGGGCAACGTGCGCGAACTGCGCAATGTGGTGGAGCGCATTGTGATCATGAATCCGACAACGACCCGCTTCGATCGCAAACACCTGCCGCCGCTCGTGTATCGCGATGGTTCGCATCGGACGCCGCGGGCGGAGTTTTCCACGCTGCACCAGGCACGCGACGCTTATGAACGCGACTTCATCCTGAAGAAGCTCGATGAAAATCATGGGAACGTGAGCCGGACAGCGGAAGTGCTGGGACTGGAGCGCAGCCACCTTTACCGGAAAATGAAGAGCCTTGGAATTGCGGCGAAAGAATAACTGCGGCCGCTAGTGTTTCACCATGTGGATTTCGGCGCCGTTCTTGTGGAAGCTGACCTCATCCATTAACTGATTGATCAGGAAAATTCCGCGGCCGTGGTTGGAATAGATATTCTCGCCCACGGTGCAGCATGGAATTGCCTGGGGATCGAAGCCCGGCCCGGGATCGCGGACGATGATGAGTACGCCGCGCTCGGCATCACAGGCCACGACGCATTCGACGGTCTTGCTGGAATCCTCTTTGGCCCCGTGCACAACGGCGTTGGCCAGAGCTTCCTGCAGCGCCAACTCGATCGCATCGGCCTTGCCGTTGACGCAGTTGACTTCGCGGATGGCTTGCATCACCTGCTCGACCACGGGATCGACGGCCTGGCGGTCAGCCGCCAGTGTCACGCGTATGCGCAGTTTCAACTTCTCGGGATCGAAATCGTATTCAGGAAGGCGCGGTTCAGAGCGGCCAGATTCCATAAGGGTTCGGTATATAGGGGCAACGACCAGCCACTGTGATTCTATCGGCCTCTGCCGCTAATGGGCAATGGTATTCAGCAATCGATGTGAAGCGTGCCCTGGACGGTGTATCACTGTTCTGTTTCGCCGGGACCTTGCTGCGTCATCATGTGTTCGAGTTGATGCCGCCAGTCGAGTTCTTCGACAAATACCCGCGAATCACGCCATCCCGGTTGAACTTTAACGAATAATTCGAGAAAGACCCTGGTGCCCAGCATGCGCTCGATCTGCAGGCGGGCCCCGGTGCCAATTTTTTTCAGCATCTGGCCGCGCTTGCCAACCAGAATGCCTTTTTGCCCTTCCCGTTCGCAGTAAATGGTGGCGGAGATGCGACTGAGCTTCGTGCCCTCTTGGAAGGCGTCGACGATCACCGTGGTCGCATAAGGAAGTTCTTCCGAGGTAGCGTGCAATATCTGTTCGCGGATGGTCTCTGCGGCCATGAAGCGCGCCGGTTGATCGGTTACCTGATCTTCGGGAAAATAGGCCGGGCCGGCAGGTAGCGCCGCAACCACTTTTTTCAGCAGGATATCCAGACCGTCGCGCTTCAGTGCCGAGAGCGGGATGATCTCGGCGAAGTCGGAGAGTTTGCGATATTCCTCGATGATCGGAAATAAGCGTGCTTTTTCGCGCAGGAGGTCGATTTTATTCAGGATGAGAAAAGCCTTTGTGCCCGATTGCTTGAGCAGATCGAGGGCAAACTGATCCCGCGGATCGAACTTATGGGTCACGTCCATGAGCACGAGCACAAGATCGCAGCCTTCGAGGGCCTCGCGAACTTCGACCATCATTTTGCGGCCGAGCGAACTATCGGGCTTGTGGACACCGGGGGTATCGATGAGGACGATCTGCGCTCCGTCGCGTCCCTTGGCCTTGGGCAGATGAACGATTCCCTGGATGCGACTGCGCGTGGTCTGCGGCTTGGGGGAAATGATGGCGAGTTTCTCGCCCACCAGGGCATTGAGCAGCGTCGATTTGCCCGCATTGGGGCGTCCGAGGATGCAAACGAATCCGGAACGGAATGGCATAGGAGTTCCAGTGGAACACGACTGACGTGCCCAGGTCACGCCGCGAGTTCAAGAATCACATTAACTTCAACTGCTGATGTTGCACAGAGGTGATGCGCACGCGCTCAACTTTGCGGTCGGTGGACTCGAGCACTTCAAACCGCAAGCCATCTTCTTCCACCACTTCCCCGGGGCGGGGAATGCGCCCTGCGAGTTCACTGACCAAGCCGGCTATCGTGGCCGATTCACGCCCTTCGAGGCGAACGCCAAAGAGTTCGTCCAGACGATCGATATCCATACCGCCGGAAACCACGTAGGCGCGATCGCTTTCGCGGACGATTTCGGGTTTCTCGTGCTCGTCGCGCAGTTCTCCGACGATCTCTTCCACCAAATCTTCGATGGTGACTAGTCCCGCTACGCCCCCGTACTCATCCACGACGATGGCCATGCGGATGTTCTTCTTCTGCATTTCGCGGAGCAGGTCGCTGCCCAGCTTGCTTTCCGGGACGAAATAAACGTCACGCCGCATGATGGTATCGACGGTGCGGCGAGCCGCCTCGGTATCGAGAACTTGCAACACATCCTGCGCGTAGACGATGCCCTTGATGTTGTGGACGCTTCCTTCGTAAACAGGCACGCGGGAATAGTGCTTGGTGCGTAACAATTCAATGAAGCGTTCGACCGTGGTATTCGCGGGAACGGCAAACATCTCGGGACGGGGCTTCATGGCTTCACGGACGGTCTTACCGCTGAACTCCACTACGGACTGAATCAAGTCGCGGTCGCCTTCCTGGATAATGCCCTCCTCCTGGCCGGCTTCAATCAGTGCATCGACAGCTTCGGCGGGGCTCTCCGGTTCTTCGGTGGTATTTTGCCGGGTGAGCGACGCGACCGATTGCAGGAAGCCGACCACAATCGTGACCGGGAGCAGAAGATAGATTAGGCCGCGAACAATCGGAATCCAGCGCTCGAGCCAAACTCCTTTGGTGCGGGAGAAAAACACAAACGGCAGGAAACGGTTGCACACCACTACGACGAAAATCAGGCTAAGGGTCGCCTGGAGGATTTCGACGATGGTCCAGCGATTGTCGCTGAAGACGGCGAAGCCCACGATCAGCGCGATGGCCGCCATGATCAGGTGCGTCCAGACAGCCATGGAGAGTGAGGCGCGCGTCCGGCTTACGTGCAGGCGGGGTTCGATGGTCTGCTCGAAGGCGTCGATGTTGTCCTGAAACTCGCGCGAGAGGAACTTGCCAATTTCCTGATAAACGCGGTCGACGTAAGAAACCAGAGTGAGCAGCGCGAAAAGCAACAGCAGAGCGATGATGAGGGGCAGATTCATGGACGGCCCCGCCTTCCGCGGATTCGGTGAGCTCGGCGACCGTCTGGAGGCTGTGTTCGCTCGATCAACGCGGCAGGCAATCTCAACTGCTGACGCAATCTGCATTCGAGCTGCGCCATCTCTCCATTATCGCGCTCATGATCGAAGCCTGCCAGATGAAGCAAGCCATGCAGAATCAGGATCTTCACTTCGATCGCGGGGGGGTGTCCCAGGCGGGCGGAATTCTGCGCGGCGATTTCCGAAGAGATCGCAATCTCACCCGCGATGCGTTTGGGTTTAGGAACAGATTCCTCAGCTACGGGGAACGACAGGACGTCGGTGGGCTGGTTTTTTCCGCGAAATTCGCGATTCAATGTCCGCATCCGGGCGCTGCTGGTGACGAGCACGTTCACGGGGCCGGCAAACTTGGCGGCACGGCGGGCGCGCACAAGGAAACTTTCGAGCATCGACTCGGTAATGCCTGCCACTCGGGTTTCCAGGATGATCAAAAATGCTCCAGGCGGATTGCAAAAAAGAGTACTCAAAAAGCAACAGGAGGACCAAATAGGGCCCTCCTGGGTTGAATGAAATCTTTACCCTTCCACTTCAGCGGACGAAGAATTCTGCTCGCCGGCGGGAGGAAAGCTGATGGACGGAGACTCTGCCGGCTTTGCCGGTTCGGACTTCCCTTCCGTCAGCAACAACATTTGTTCTGAGACCCGGTTCTTGTGCTCGTCGTAGGCGCGAATGATGCGCTGGACGAGGTGATGCCGCACCACGTCGCCCTCATCGAAGTAGACAAACGACAGCCCGTCAACGTTCTTCAGGACATCGACCGCTTCGAGCAAGCCGCTGCGGCGGGCGTTGGGCAGATCGATCTGGGTTATGTCGCCGGTAATCACCGCCTTGGAATTGAAGCCGAGGCGGGTGACGAACATCTTCATCTGCTCCGAGGTCGTATTCTGCGCTTCATCGAGGATGACGAACGAGTCGTTGAGGGTGCGTCCGCGCATGAATGCGATGGGCGCGATCTCAATGACATTTTTTTCCAGATAACGGTCGACCTTCTCCGGATCGAGCATGTCATAGAGTGCGTCATAGAGCGGTCGGAGATAAGGGTCGATCTTGTCCTGCAGCGTGCCCGGAAGAAATCCGAGGCGCTCGCCAGCTTCTACGGCGGGGCGCGCCAGGATAATGCGGTTGACGCGCTTGGAGAGCAGGGCCGAGATGGCCATCGCCACGGCCAGGTAAGTTTTGCCGGTTCCGGCCGGCCCGATGCCGAAGACCATGTCGTGCGTCTCGATTGTCTCCAGATAGCGGCGCTGATTAGAGCTCTTGGGCTGGACGGTGCGCCGGCCGAGCGACCGCTGGCGTCCCGCATCGGCCAGACCGCGAAGCGTGGCGTTCGGGTCGGAGGTCAGCACGCGCATCATGCTATTGAGATCGCCGTTGTTGAAGGTGTGACCGGAGCGCTGGAGTTGCTCGTAGTCGGCAAAGACCTGCTCAGCACGGGCGACGTCGCGCGCGGCACCCTCGATCTCGATAGCGTTGGAGCGAAGATGAATGGTGACGTTAAGGCCATCTTCGAGCAGGCGGACATTCTCGTCGCGGGTGCCAAAGAGCGTTTCGATGTTGGGACTGATCCCGATACTTTTCTTCATTCAGTGCGTGTCAGCAACCTCTTGTCCGACGGAAAATGTTGTTTGGAAGCGGTATTCCGGCTACAGCTTGCGCCTTTGTTCGATACGGCGGCAAATTGCGCGCAAAAAAGATTGTGCTTGGGAATGGAACCAGCCGGAATGCTCGCGGCCCGAGGCGCAGCGACTACCATTGACTAAAGCCTACCCCGGTTGTGGAAGGCGAGTCAATGGGCGGTAAACCCCTTGCTATTAGCGGGTTCGGTAGAGGATGTGGGGAGAACAGGTAAAGGGGGATGACTTGGCCGCCAGAAATCACGAAGGGCTTCTTTGACGCCCGGAAACTCGCTCCCCTATAATAGGAGTTTCGGTCCTACCCGAATATCTCTCTGTACACACGAAGGTAACGATCCAGATATGGCTAATCATTTTTCGGCGCTGAAGCGCGCCCGTCAGACCGAACGCCGCACCGCCAACAATCGCGCCAACACCTCGCGCCTGCGCACTCAACTGCGCGAGATGCGGGAGGCCCTGACTAAGGGCGACAAATCGGCGGCAGAACAGATCTATCGCAAGACGGTTTCGAGCCTCGATAAAGCGATCCAGAAAGGCACGCTGCACGAGAACACCGCCTCACGTTACAAGTCCCGCCTGGGCGCGCGCGTGAAAGCGCTGCAGTAGTCGGCAAGGCCGGCGCAAAGACCCGAACTTTCACCTTGGCTCTGGATCTGGACTTCAGATCCCACGCCGTGGTGTGTCTGTCTAGCTGCCCTTATCGTCTCTTTTTGCAACCTTCCGGCCGAAAGCCCGTTAGCGGGTAGAGAGGAAGTGCAGGATTTCCTGCATGACCCGGGGGCCTTGTTCCGTTTTGAATAGGAACTGAGCATGCGCGGAGCCTTCGACGACGATGAGTTGTTTGGGTTGGGGAGATTCCTCGTAAGCCTTCTCGATATGCGGCAGGCGCGGACCAGTACCGCTAGTATCGTGCCGGGCCACGATGTAAAGGACGGGAGATTTCAGCTTTTCGGGGGGACCGCTGGGGGTGGCTGCGAGCACGACGACACGGCCGATCTCACCGGGATGGGAGGCGATGGAGGCGTCAGCCGCGGCGGTGCCTCCCATACTGCCGCCCACCACGGAAACGTTCTTGGCGCCATGGATTCGCAGATAGCGCACGGCTGCGAGCACGTCGAGTTGCAGAGGAGCATCCATCGGGTCAGAATCGCCGAGGCCATGCGACTTGCCGTATCCGCGGAAGTCGATCGCCAGCACTTCGAATCCGGCAGCCACGAGTTGCCGCGCCTGGGGCGCCCAGCTTTCCTTGTTGAACTGCCCTCCGTGAGCCAGCACGACGGCGCGTTCGCCGGAGCCGTAGAGGTCGGCAAAGATGACCCCTCCGTCATCGGTGGGGAAAGAGACGGTTTTGGGGGCCAGTGCAGGCAAAGCGAGCAGCACCGCGGTGAGGATGGTCAAGAGAGGGCGCATGAGGTAAATGTATCTCAGGCGCTAGCGCGCCAATAACTTTTCAAATCCACTTAACGGCAGGAAGCTTGCGGCCTTTCCCTGATCCGCAACATTCCGAATGCGCGCTTTTTAGACCGGCAGCTGTTCCTGCATCCAGCCGGGAGTTTCGACCTTGGGCTCGGAGGTGAGGTCGAGGATGAGGCGCTCCAGCACCAAGCGCTTACTTACCGGATTCGAGCGCAGCGCGAGATCGGCTTTGGCGGTGAGGCGGATGGCGCGCGTTAATTCACGGCGGGATTTGTAACGTCGCGCCTGCTTGATGATGTCGTCGGCGGCAAAGGGAGGTACGCGGAATCCCTGCCACAGCGCGGCCCACAGCATGCGCTGATCGCGGACATTGCGCTCCAGAATGACCAGCATCTGGCGGAAGGTTTTTGCCAGCATATAAATATGGCCGATGGCGGCTTCTTCGCCGTCTCCGGTGGAAAGGATGGCGTCGAGCACTTCGAGCGCGCGGACGCGGTCTTTGCTGGAAATGGCATCGGTCAGTTCATAGAGCGAGCGCTGCTTGGCGGCGAGGACCATGGTCTCGACGTCGCCGAGGGTGATGCGCTTCTTCTCGGCGACGTAGAGCATGAGCTTTTCGAGTTCGTTGGAGATCATCATCATGTCGCCGCCGAGGGAGTCGACCAGTTCACGAGCGCCATCGGGTTCGATCTTCACTTCCCGGCTGGCGCAGTAGTCGGAAATCCAGCGAACGGCCTCGCCTTCTTCGACCCGCGCCAGCTCGACAATCCCGCAGTATTGTCCCATGGTTTCGCGGATGCGCTGGTAGCGCTCTTTGTCCTGCATCTCCATGCGTCGGACGTCGGCGGGGATGCTGATGTGATCGGCGACGAACACGACCAGCGCATCAGGATTGGGATTCTTGCAATACTCCTCGATAGCGGAGAGTTTTTCTTCGTTTGATCCGCGGCCGAAAAGGTTTTTCACACCGCGCACAAAAAAGACTTGGAACGGAGCCATCAGGGAAGGCGTGCGAGCACGATCGAGAATCTCCGCCAGATCGGTTTCGCCCAGATCGTATTCGAACAGGCTAAACTCGCGCAGGTCCTGGGGGACGAGATGGTGGAGGATGGCGTCGCGGAAGCGCTTGCGGAAGAAGGCCTCATCTCCGACGAAAACGTAGGCGGGACGGAGCTTACGCGATTCCAGTTCGTTGACGAAGCGCTCGGCTTGGGCAAAGGCGCGCATGCTCTTCCACGATACTCGCGGTAATACGAATGTAGCACCGGGAAGGGGCCCGGCAAATAGCGTCTTCGGCAATAAGCAAGGATAGCTGAGGGAAATGAATTCGCGCCCATACCTGGCGGGAACTTGTTGCGAAAGATTAAGCCACTTTGCCGTGCAGGTTCAGACGCCAGTAATCCAGCGAGAACGGAGGATCGTCGCGGGCGGCCAGCCTTGCGAGCTTCGCGAGCAGTTCCAGGCGTAGTGTTTCGTCAGGGATATGTTCCAGATGGCGGCGCAAGATGACGTTGCGCACGAACTCGATGTACTCGGGCTCTCCGTCGAGGACGGTCATCGTAGGTTCGACGGAGGTCTTGATGTCTTGGAATCCGGCACGGCGCAGCGTCTCTGCACCTTCTCCGGCGTTCTCGAATAACCAGGGCTCGCGGAATCCAACGAAGAATCTCGAAAACGGTTCGCGAGCAATTAAATCATTGACGCGATCGCGCAGGCGCTTCAAATTTGGAGCGCCGCCGCATTGAGCTTCCAGCCATCCACCTGGTTTCAGTGCGCGATGCAGATTCAGGAAGAGGCGGTCATGGTCGAGCACCCAATGGAAAGCGGCTGTGCTTACGATGGCATCGAAGGAGCGCTCAAACGGAAGGTGCAGAAGATCGCAAGCGACCAGATGCAGGCGAGAACCGAAACTGCCCTGCAGGTGCTCGCGGGCATGGCCCAGCATGTTTTGTGAGAGATCAACGGCGAAGACTTGTCCACGGGGCAACGCTTCGAGCAAATCGGCGGTGAGGCGACCGGTGCCGCATCCGGCGTCGAGCAGGGTTTCATCACCGCACAGATGAACGCGGGCCAGTACCTTCTTGCCCCAGCTGACTTGCGGCGCGGAGACGCGATGATAGACCGAAGAATTCCACTCGCGCGATGTAGAAGAATTTGTGATCGTCACTGCTATTCCTTGGTCCACTCGTAGGGAAACAGAGTCGTGGTTTCTTCTGGAGTTATTCTTACATCGAGCGCCTCGGCCGCTTTGACCAGCGCCGGATCACGCGAGGCAGCGAGATCCGCGGGCGTTGGAATAACCACAATGTCGGGAGTGACGCCGATACCTTCAAGACTGAAGCCGTCGGACATGATCAGTTTGGCATCAGAGATCGACACTCCGTACAGGGAAGACAATCCCGTGTCCAGGGGATAATAGTTATAACGCTCCCCCTTGGTCCATCCCGGCGTTCGGTCGCCGATCACAGGACCGCGCTTTTGAAGCTGGACGACGCGGGCAAACAGTTCCGACTGGGATTTCGAGTTGCTATCAACCAGGATGGCAAGTTTACCTGTGAATCCTTTGCCGTGAAATTGCGTACGCAGCGACTGGTGAGATGACCGTAGACTGCGTTCGGCGATGAGTACATTGTTGCCGACGACCGCGCCTAACAACAATTGCATTTTTTCATCATTTCCGCCCGGATTGTCACGCAAATCAATAATTACCGCCTTATGCTTCCGCATCGTCTTGATAATGTCGTTGTAGGCAATCGAGTTTTTCCAAAACGTTGGGAGTTTCACCACAAGCAGGTCATCGCCTTTTTCAGCGTAGCGGACGTGCTCCAGGATGCGGAAAGTATCGATCCAGTGAAACGTGTCGAATGGGGTCGGGCCTCCCATTCCAGAATTTGCGAACACGTGTGATGGTGACATATGTGCGGCGACCGTAACGTCCTGGATCGATGCGGCGGAATCAGCGAGTCTAAGGTGAAGAAAGCGCTGAGGTGAAAGAGTGTTCAGCGTGTAGGTGAGGCGCCAGAAATCTTTGCGGGTGGGTGGATAATCATTGACCGCGATTACCAGCTCACCAGGTTTTATCCCATTCTTTTCGGCGTCACTTCCGGGTCGCACGCGGGTGACGTAACAACGGTCGCCCAGCATTTGCATTCGAAAACCATAGTCCGTCGAATAGTTGTGAGTCGGAGGGATGAAGAAAGTCTGGGGATCATGCAAGCTGTCGATAGCCGTGGCGATGTCGGACACGCCGCGTGCCATAGAAGGGGCTTTTTCAATAATCGTTTGAGTCTGGCTGATTGTGGAGTCCCAGTCCACTCCATTGAACCGAACGTCGTAGTACTGCTTCTGGATATCAGATGCGACTGTCTTCCAAATGCTCTGCAGTTCGGCCCGTTCGTATGAAGTTAAAGCTTGCGCCGAGCACTTGCTTGGAATGCAGCCGAGCGCACAAGCAGCGACTGCTGCGGCTAAGAAGACAATATTTTTCACGACCAGGCCCCTCGCATGACTTCGGTGGTATTGCTTAAGGATTTCAGATTGCGTTCAGCGCCTGGTCCAGATCTTCGAGGAGATCATCCACGTCCTCAATGCCCACAGAAATACGGACCA
>DAIDGW010000045.1 GCA_027452245.1 Acidobacteriaceae bacterium | reverse complement strand
GAACCAACCATGTGTAAAACTTCGAGTTCCCCTGGAACTGATCGAGCTTTTCGTACGCCTTCAGGAATGCATCCTGCATTACGTCTTCGGCGTCCTCGCGGTTTTGCGTGATGTGCTGGGCGATCCGAAAAACATTGCGGTCGTAGCGCCTGACGAGTTCCTCAAAAGCGGAGTCGTCGCCACGCTTGGCGGCCTGCACCAGGGCCAGCTCATCAGAAACAGGCCCTATCACTTTATTTTGGATGGCTCCCATTCTCTTGGAGATGCACTATTTTCAGATCGTCGCCGCAAGGTAACGAATTGTTATTTTACTTGGTTACTTGTGGTTTTGACGAATCGCTTTCACGTAGGCGAGCGGACAACTTTGCGATAGATTTTTAAGTGAGAGGCTGCAGGGGCGGGAGCACGCCGGGAGGGTACCTTCGGGATGCGCCGCAAGTACCGTATAATCAGCGACTAGTGCATGGTAGCTTTGGGGTTTCGTGTGATGCGGCTAGATTGACAATAGGTTTTTGATGGCGGGAAAAAAGGAAAGATCGGAAGGCGAATTGCGGCAGGCAGTCGAGCAAGCAGTGGAGCGTGTGCTTGCAGAGGAAATGTCACGCCTGCGAGGTGATCTGGTCGAGCATGTGCTTGAGTGCCTGCCAGCGCAGGGCAATGGGGCGAGCACGGCTGCAACCGACGGGGCCGGAAATCTTTTGCAGGGCGTCACTACTATTCAGAGTGGTACAACTCAAAAGGAAATCCTGCGGGCATTATTGGACACGGGGAGCGCGCATTGTGCACGCATCGCGCTATTCGTTGTGAAGGCTGGAGCGGCCACGGGATGGCAGGCACGAGGATTCGACGGCGAAGACGTGGTGAAAGACTTCGCGCTCGACATGAATAGCGGCCCGATCCACCATGCCTATCAGAATCGCGTGGCAGCGCCGGCGAACATCGCCGAAATGGACCAGCATTTTGTAGGGCAGTTTGGGGGGCCGGCAAATGAACAGATTTTGATTCTGCCGCTGGTATTGAAAGATAAAGTGGCGGCACTGATCTATGCGGATGGCGGGGCAACCGGGCAACTGGAATCGACTTCTCTGGAATTATTGGTGATGGCCACAGGGGCGTGGCTGGAAGTAGTGTCGCTGCGCAAGCAGTCACAGCAACGCGATAGCGGAGAGGCTGCGGAGAGGATGCCGGAGCCGGCGGTGACGCAGACCGTGAGTTCTTTCTCCGATCCGTTTGCGGCGCATGCTCCGAAGCATGTGGCGAAAGTGGGCGAGCCGGAGCCTGCGGCGGAGGTGGTGGAAGTTGCGTCCCAGGCGGCGGCAGCGAGCGCGGCTGCGCCGGCCACGGCGGCCGATCCGTTTGCCGGACTTTCCGCGGAGGACGCGGATACGCATCGCAAGGCGCAGCGATTTGCGCGCCTGCTGGTGGATGAAATCAAGCTGTACAACCAGGCAAAGGTTTCGGAAGGACGGCGCAACAAAGACCTCTACGATCGCTTGAAAGATGACATTGAGAAGAGCCGGGCGACGTACCAGAAGCGGTATGGCAACACGGCGGCGGCGAGTGCTGATTATTTCCAGAAGGAAGTTGTGCGCAGCCTAGCAGAGGACGATGTTTCCCTAATGGGTGCTAATTTCCGGAAGTAGCTGCGGTAAAATCTGGCAGGGATGTGGCGGGCGCTTCTCCGCGCCTTCGTGAAACGTGGTGGGATCAAGTCTAAAGTGGTGCCGGGTTGTCGTGGCGTTAGTGCTGAGCGGGCTTCTGTTCCAGGCTGAGGCTCCGATTGCAAAAGCCTCAGGCACAGCGCAATCGTCTGCAGGGCAGGATTCGAGCGCATCCGAAAAAACTGTTCCGCATTCCAAGTCGTCTGCTTCCAAGGCGAAGACCTCCAGATCCAGAACCTCTAAATCCAAAACCTCCAAGCCTTCGGCTTCCACGAGCAAGCGGAAGAGCGCTGCGGCCCGGAAGAGCGGGAAAACGCTGGGATCGGCCAAGGAGAATGCTTCCTTACGAAGTTCCATAGCGCGCCGCAAGGCGAAGCGGCACCGGGCAATGTCGCCGCGGGTGCGGAGAATCCGGCAGGCCTTTGTGGCGTCGACGAGTCTGCGTCCGATGTCGCAACAATTGATTCAAGACCGGACGCCGGCGGCTTATACGGGGGTGGAATCGTATGCGCGGCTGCATGCTACGCAGGACGCGGGCGCCCTGGCGTGGCTGGTTCTGGGATATGCGCACATTCTGGACGGCGACTTCGGGAAAGCCATCGATCCGCTGAACCGGGCCAAGGTACATGCCGGCGATATCGGGGACTACGTCGCGTATTACCTGGGGACGTCATATTTGCAGACAGGGCACGTTGCGGAGGCGCTGGCAACATTGGCGAATTTTGAAAAGCAATACCCGGATTCGCTGCTGATCCGCGATGCACACGTCAGCTACGCGAATGCTCTGCTGCTCGAGAACCGGGGCGCAGATGCTGTGGGTGTACTGGAAAAGGACCGAAGACCGGTGCGCTCGGACGTGGAGTTTACGCTGGGGCGGGCCTACGCCTCGATTGGAGAGACAGCGAAAGCAGCCGAGGCATTAGAGAACGTCTACTACACGATGCCGCTGAGCATAGAGGCCGAGGGTGCAGAGGCGCAGCTGAAAAAGATGTCGCTGACGCAGCTGCCGACTGCCGAGCAGAGGAAGGTGCGGGCGGATCTGCTGATGAAGGGCCGCCGCTACAGCGATGCAGCGGATGCATACCGGGACTGGATGAGCGTCGCGAGTCCGGAGCAGCGGGTAGAAGCGCAGGTGTTGATCGCCGAGGCCATGCACAAGGCGGGCGACAACCGAAAGGCGAAGCAGGAACTTTTAAGGATGTCGGATCTGACGGGCGACCTGGCGGCGCGAAGATTGTACATTCTGGGCGAGATCGATTGGGCGCAGGGCGACAACGATAGCTTCTATCGATCGGTGGATCAGCTGCGCCAGACGGCCGCAACCAGCACATGGCTGGAGCAGATTCTGTTACTGGCAGCGAACCTTCACCTGGTGCATCACGAATACGACCAGGCGCTGGACAACTATCGCGAGCTGCAACAGAGGTTCCCGACCGGTGCCCGAGCCTCGTACGCTCATTGGAAAGCGGCGTGGCTGACGCTGCGTCAGGGACGCAACGAAGAGGCCAAGAAGGAATTTGAAGAGCAGATTGCGCTGTACCCGAATTCCGGAGAGGTTCCTGCCGCACTCTATTGGAGGGGCCGGCTCGCAGAAGAAGATAATCAGCCGGGCGTAGCGCGGGCATACTACGAGAAGCT
>DAIDGW010000044.1 GCA_027452245.1 Acidobacteriaceae bacterium | reverse complement strand
TCCGCCAGATACTTGCCCACGGTGCGGGCGATCTCCGGCAACTTCTTGGGCCCAAAGATAATAAGGGCGAGAAAGAAGAGGAAGATCGTCTCGGAAAAGCTCATTGAGTCATGATAATGCGGCGCTCCCAGAAGCGCCAATGCTGAAGCATGCCGCTGGTTCCCCGTCCGCAGCAGCGCCCACTGCCGCGCACCTAGGACGCAGAAGCGACTCGGACAAACTCGTACCGCGCTTGCCCGCCATCGAGCACCAGTTTGTTCGGATCATCCGTGAGTTGCAGTTTGATCATTCCCATCCATGGCGCACTCGTGAGGACGATCTGTCGGCTCTTGCTCGTTTGCTCCTCCACTCCGAGATCGCTCGACCAGGATTCAAACTCGATCCGAAATCCCTCGCCGCTTTTTGAGATATACGCCGGCCCCAGTTCCTTCGAAACATAGCGGCCGGTAAAATCACCAACCCACGCAATGGCTTCGGGGGCAGTCTTCACCCTCTGGCGAATACGTTCCACTCCATCGTCTGTTGCTTTTTTCGCACTTGTCACCATCGCCTCCGACTTGTTTTCCGCCCCGAATAGAATCTCCAGCAGCTTCTGTCCGACCGCAGCCAGAAACAGATTAGCGGCGCGAAGGTTGGTAAGTACCACCATGCCAATGCCATGGTCTGGCAGGAAAAACATATCCGCCGAGAAGCCCAACGTGTTGCCCCCATGGGTAACCTGCGTCAGTCCCTGTTGTTCCGTGACCATCAGCCCCAATCCGTAGCTGCTCTTTCCGTCCATCTTGATAGCCGAACGCCGCCGCGCCAGCAGATTGTCCAGCGAGATAAACCTCTTCCCCTGCTCGTCCAGTCCATTTTGCAATTCACACCCTAGATAACGCGCCATATCCAGAACGGTCGACCAGACCGATCCAGCCGGAGCCACGGCATCGGCAAATTTTTCAATGACAGGGTCGAAGGGGACGCAGTTGCCGTTCAGGTCGCGTCCATGCGGCGCCGCATCCAGCGGGGAATCAGTACAGTGAACGGAGGTCTCCCGCATCCCCAGCGGTTCGAAAACCAGTTGCTGCATCGACCGCTGGTAGGCCTCATTCAGCGGGAGATCGGGAGCGTAGCTGTGCGCCGCGGCATATCCGCCAGCCGCTACTAGGTAATTCGAATACTGAAATGTCTCACCGAAGCCGGTGGTCGGGCTCATCTGCCTCATTTCAGCCATACGGTCCTCCGGACGAACTCCGCGAAAGCGGAAAATCAAATCGAAATCTCGCCTTGGCATCCCGGTGCAGGCGCACACCGTGTGCCGCATCTCCAGGCGCCTGGTCACATCGGCGTCGGCAAGCGCGAAATCTGGCATCACCGAGGTTACCGGCGTCGTCCAGGTAAAGTGGCCCATATCCACGAGCCGCGCCATCATTAGGGTTGTCAGCGGCTTGGTCGAAGAACCGATCATGAAGCGCGTGTCCGCTTTTACTCGATCCCTTCCGCCCTCCCTACACACCCCAAAGCCCTCGGCATAGATGGTCTGTGCATCCTCTAGGACAGCGACCGCAACCCCCGGGATACTGAGCTGCTGCATGGCCCAGGCGACGAAATCGCTCATAGTCTGCTGTTCATCCCCACCGAATCTCTTGGGGGACACGCCCGCAAGGCTCGGCTCCTTCAATCCCGCCGGCTTCCAGCAGTGATGCAATTCCGCAATTTGCGCCATCCGCCGGCTGAATGCTGCCTTGGTGCCGTCGATAAACGTGATGTAGATACGGCGGCCAAGCGTGCAGGCGATTGCCATTACAATCCGGCTCTCGATTTCGGGTACGTCGTACGTGATCTGAATCGAGTTTTCCCATCCGTCGGTCGCGGGCATTTCCATCTTCTGCCTGACGGGCAAGTTGAATCCAGGCTCCGCTTCCTGCAACGCAGCGCGAATCAACCCCTCTACCTCGCCGTTCACGGCACGAGCCATGAACGACATCTTCAAATCCGACTCTGGTCCAGTCACCGTAAGTGGATCGCCGGCGCTGGCCACCGTCCACCCTGTCGGCAACGCGACAGGGGACGGAGCGTCAGGCATGGCAACGTACACTGCTGATTCACCCATTCTTTGTCCTTGGAAATCTCTGGTAGGGTACCGCAGACCTGCTGCCTTGCTCCAGTTGCGTCCTTCTACTCATATTTGACTTGCACTGTCACCAGACCTACTATTTCAGCCCATGCTCGGCCAGACCATCTCTCATTACCGCATTCTCGAAAAGCTCGGTGGCGGCGGTATGGGCGTCGTCTACAAGGCTGAGGACACGGAGCTTGGCCGCTTTGTTGCCCTGAAATTCCTGCCCGAGGAACTCTCGCGCGATCCGCAGGCCTTGGAGCGCTTTCGCCGCGAGGCCCGTGCCGCCTCTGCTCTCAATCATCCCAACATCTGCACCCTTTATGAGATCGGGAAGCACGGCGAACAGTCATTCATCGCCATGGAATTCCTCGACGGCATGACCCTGAAGCACCTGATCGCGGGCAAGCCGCTGGACAATGAAGTGGCGCTCTCGCTGGCCATCGAGATGGCTGACGCACTGGATGCGGCCCACACTCAAGGCATTATTCATCGCGACATAAAACCGGCCAACATCTTCGTCACCAAGCGCGGCCACGCCAAGTTGCTTGACTTCGGCCTCGCCAAGGTTACACAGGGGGAGAGTTCTTCCAGCCAGGCGGCATCCGCGAACACCATGACGGCTGATGACCAGCACCTTACCAGCCCCGGTTCGACGCTGGGGACGATTTCCTATATGTCTCCCGAGCAGGCCCGGGCGAAAGAACTCGATCCACGCAGCGATTTGTTCTCCTTCGGCTCAGTGCTCTACGAGATGGCGACCGGTCTGCTTCCTTTTCGCGGTGGAAGCTCAGCCGAAATCTTCAAGGCGATTCTCGATTCCGCTCCTACTCCCGCCCTGCGGATCAATCCAGATCTGCCGCCCGACTTGCAACGCATCCTCGACAAGGCTCTGGAAAAAGATCGGAATCTGCGCTATCAGAGCGCCGCCGACCTGCGAACCGATCTTACCCGCCTGAAACGGGACTTCGAGTCCGGGCGTTCGTCGGCTGCAGAAGTCACACGGCACGCTTCGGCATCGTCGTCTTCCATCCCGGCGCGGGCGGCCGGCTTGAGTTCGGGATGGAAAATTGCGATTGCTTTTGGCGTTGCGCTATTGCTCGTGGCTGGCGTGACGGGTTATCTCATGCGCGGAAAATCGGCCTCTCAGCCGGTAACTTCTATCGCCGTTCTGCCTTTCGTCAACGCTACCAACGATGCCAATAACGATTACCTGAGCGACGGGCTGACAGACGGCCTGATCGACTCGCTGTCGCAGCTTCCCCACTTTAAGGTCATGGCCCGCAGCACCGTCTTCAAATTCAAGGGCAAGGATGACGATCCGCAGCAGATTGGAAAGTCCCTGCAGGTTGCTGCAGTTCTTACCGGACGGCTTGCCCAGCACGGCGACGAACTGGGTATCGACGCAGATTTAGTGAATACCTCCGATGGCACCGAACTGTGGGGATCGCACTACACGCGCAAAATGGCAGATGTTACTCAGGTTCAGGCCGACATCATGCGCGATATTTCACGCCGTCTCCACGTTCAGGTCACCGAAAATGAACAGCAACGGTTGGGCAGCGCGGGAACCTCGAATCCCGAAGCTTACCGGCTCTATCTCGAAGGCCGTCAAGCCTGGTATGGACGCTCGGACGAGGGTCTGAGAAGAAGCATCACTTTATTCCAGCAGGCGATCGCAGCCGATCCCAATTATGCTCTCGCTTATGCGGGTTTGGCAGACACTTACAACGTCATCGCCAGCTACCGAACAGGCGTGACCCCGGCAGAGGCACGGATGATGGCCGACCAAGCCAGCCGCAAAGCACTCGAACTCGACGATTCGCTCTCCGAAGCGCACGAAGCGCGTGCCAATGCTTTGGGTCTGGCTCGCCGCTGGAGCGAAATGGAGCCGGAATTTCGCCGCGCACTGCAGATCAATCCAAACAATGCGACCGCGCACTACTTTTATGCTTTTGAGTTTCTAGTTCCCGAGAATCGACTGCAGGAAGCGCTGGCGGAATTTCGCACCGCCCTGTCGCTTGATCCGCTTTCCACCGTCGTCAACATGAACTATGGCATCACCTTGATCATAGCCCGGCAGAATACGCAGGGCCTCGAGCAGTTGCGGCAGGTGGAGGAACGCGACCCCTCGTTTCGGGGGATACACTTTTATGAGGGAGAGGTTCACGCCATCTCCGGCGATTTTGCCGAGGCGGAAAAGGAGATCGCCACCGCCGCGCGAATCCCCGACTCGTGGAGTCCGGACGCGCAGGGCTATCTTAAGCTGACAATCGCGCTGGCGGAGCAGGACAATGCATGGGTGCACCCCGCGCTGGCTGCGTTGCTGGCCCATCAGCAAGAAAACGTATTTCCCTTTCTCGAACGTGGGTACGCTGCCGAAGATCCAGATTTGGAGTTTGTCATTCGCTACCCCGCGTTTGATCCCATACGCTCCGATCCCCAATACGCCCCATTTATGCGCAAGCTCGGCCTGCCGCAGTAGACTCGCTCTCCGACGCTCCAGGTCGAATCGGCTGGCGGCGACGCTCAGTCAAGGTTTGAACCGCCGTTACGACGAGTAAAGAACCCATTCTGATCCTGAATTTTGCCCAAACGGCGAGCCCCAAAGCGGCCATCCCGCATCTTACGAAAGGGCAGTTTCTGAAGATTAAGGGTGTAACCTTTACGGAACCGGGCAGTCTGCCTGAATGGTATACTGCCTATATTCAGCGCAGCAGTTGGGGTGTGTATCCCCCTCACAACGAAGGACAAATTCACAATGGCTCGTAGTTCTCGCCGGTCTCTCTTCCTGGTAGTTTTCTTTCTTTTGGCCTGCGGTTTCCTGGGCATCCTGTTCGCCCAGCGGACCGGACAGCAATCGTCGATCACCGGCGATTCCGATGTCAAAGACAGCCTCAAGGATTTCACAGACGTTTACTCGATCGTCGAAGAAAACTATGCTGAGCCGGTCAATCCGGACAAGGCAATCTATAACGGCGCCATCCCCGGGATGTTGCACGCGCTCGATCCCCATTCCAACTTCTTCGATCCCAAGTCGTACGCGCTCATGCGCGAAGACCAGCGCGGCAAATATTACGGCGTGGGAATGACCGTCGGTCCGCGCAACAATAAAGTCATCGTCATCTTCCCCTTCGTTGGAACACCCGCTTACAAAGCTGGAATTCACCCTGGTGACGTCATTGTCGCGGTTGACGGAAAATCGACCGAAAACATGAGTACCAGCGACGTTGCCGATCTGCTCAAGGGACCGAAGGGCACCACGGTTCACATCAGCATTGCCCGGCAAGGCGTCGACAAGCCGATGGAGTTCACGCTGGTACGCGATGAGATTCCTCGCTACAGCGTCGACGTGCATTTCCTGATTCGCCCCGGCATCGGGTACATGCACATTACCGGCTTCAATGAGACTACCGACGAAGAAGTCACCAACGCACTGAACGAATTCGGCGATCTGAAGGGACTGATCCTCGATCTGCGTGGAAACCCCGGCGGCCTGCTCAGTGAAGGCGTCGGTGTGGCTGACAAGTTCCTGAAGAAGGGCCAGTTGATCGTTTCGCATCACGGCCGCGCCTCGGCCGAGAAGCGATACGTCGCACAGCATGGCAATGGCGGCAAGGACTATCCCATCGTTGTGCTGGTGAACCGATTGACTGCTTCGGCAGCCGAGATCGTTTCCGGCGCGATTCAGGATCACGACCGCGGCCTGATCGCCGGGGAAGTGACGTTCGGCAAAGGTCTGGTGCAGACGGTTTATCCGCTGTCAGAGAACACCGGTCTGGCCCTGACCACGGCGCGTTACTACACGCCCAGCGGACGCCTGATCCAGCGCGACTACAGTAACATTTCCCTTTACGACTACTATTACAACCGTGACGCGGAAACCAGCAGCAACGCCAACAAGGAAGTGAAATTGACTGACAGCGGCCGCACGGTTTACGGCGGCGGCGGAATTACCCCCGACGTCATGATCGCCACCCCGAAGGACAACCACTTCCAGGACACGCTGCTGCAGCACTATGCCTTCTTCAACTTCGCCAAGCTCTATGTCGTGAATCACCATCCCACAAAGAGCTTCGAAGTGGACGACGCCATCATGCAGGAGTTCCGCAAATCGCTCGATGACGCGAATATCCCTTACACGCAAGCCGATCTGATGGAAAACAGCGACTGGATCAAATCGAATATCAAGGCCGAGATTTTCGTCGACGCCTTTGGCGAAGACGAAGGCATGAAGGTGCGGGCGGAATCGGATCCGGAGGTTATCAAAGCTCTGGAGTTGCTGCCGCAGGCCAAAGCCCTGGCGGATAACGCCAAGCGTATTGTGGCCGAGCACAATGCCGCCGCCTCGGCCTTCAGCAACCGATAGTCTAAATCGTTGATCCACAAGGCCCGGACCAACCCGGGCCTTTACTTTTTGCTGGTTACCAGGGAACTCTCGCACGGCAATTCCCTTTCCGCACGCTGGCGTTCGTCATACAATGGGGTTTCCCCAGACAAGCGGATTTTGAGCCGTAGTTCGACGCTGCTGTGGGCTAAGGAACAGCTTGAGATACGCCATTTTGGGTGGTGTCATCGCGCTGGCTTTAATCGCGGGGTGGACCGATACCCGCAGCCGGCGCATTCCGAACTGGCTCACCGTTCCCGCATTTCTGCTGGGAGTGGTGCTGAACACTGCGACGGCCGGTTGGACGGGCCTGAAGTTATCGTTGCTGGGGGCAGGATTGAGCCTATTATTGCTGCTGCCGTTTGTTTTACTGCGAAGCCTCGGGGCCGGCGATTGGAAGCTGGCGGGCGCCGTAGGGGCTTTTGTTGGACCGGCCGTAATGACCGATCTATTGATCGTTTCAGTTTTTGTGACCGGCATCATGGCGATGGTGTTGATTGTGTACAAGCGGCGGGTCCGCGAAACGCTGCGCAACATCCGCCACCTGGTCGTTTCGCTGGTGACCTTCCGCATGCCGGGCAGCGAGGTTTCATTGGATAACCCACGCTCACTGAAGGTTCCTTACGGCGTGGCATTGGCTGTAACCGTCCTGCTCTATGGCGGGGCCAAGCTTGGTGGAGTGGTTCGATGATGGGGTGGAAACAACAAATTGTCCTCAGGTTCATCCGGGAGACCCGCGGACAGGAGATCGCCGAGGCTGCAGTCGTCCTGCCTCTGATGTTCACGGTGATTCTCGGTATCTTTTGGTTCGGCCAGGCCTTCAGCATCTACGGAACAATCACCCAAGCCGCTCGGCAAGGCGTGCGTGCTGCCGTCACACCCGCCTGCACCACCTGTGCATCGGCCGGCGATCCATCGACGAATGCTTATAATGCCGTGCAAAACACGCTGCAGTCCGCCCACATGAATCCCAGCCTGCTGCGTCAACCGCCGACACCACCATCGTTCTGCGCCTGCGGACAAACCACCTGCACGGGAGGCGGGGCTGCCTGTGACGGAAACCAGTCGAACATCTGCGTCCAGGGCATCGCGCACAACAACGGAAACCTGAGCGAGAATCTGGTGCAGCTATCCTCCGGCACTACCGGAGCCGGAGTCTGCGGAGTCTCGGTCAGCTTCCAGTATCCCTACACGTTCTGGCTGCCTTTCGCCAGTATCAGTAACCAGAAGATATGGATTCAGGCTCAGGCAGAGATGAGGGCCGAAACGCAATGAGTCCGGATCGCTTCCAGATTGCGAATGAAAAGATGCGGAAGCGCCTGTGGCGCGACCAGCGGGCTTCGCAGATCGCCGAATTCGCGGTCTCTCTGCCTCTGCTGATTGTCTTCGTCGTCGGCATCTTTGATTTCAGTGGGGCCTACACGCTTAAGCAAAAACTGGCCAACGCGGCGCGCGAGGGAGCCCGGGCCGGCGCCGCCGATCCCTCAAATGACATGGGTACATCGACACCTGCGTCCGTCAGCGATTCGTTTCAGGTCATCAAGAATTACTTCATCGCCAACCAGATAAATCACTGTGGAATTTCTCCCGGCGGTACCCAGGCGGGATTAACCTGGACATTCACCGCCAGCGGCAATGGATGCGCGGCGGGGGGCCTGACGATCATCATCAATCGCGGCTATTTTTTTCCCCAGTCCGGCGGGCAAATTCCTGCAAATTGCTCTTCCCAATCCCCCTCGAAAGCACAGATGGCGGTGGTGGGAACCTGCGTCAGCATTCAATACGCATATCAGTGGACATTTAGTAACGTTATCTCGTTGCTGGTAGGCTCCAATACTTATGCGAAAGTCAGTATCTTGACCAGTAATGCTGTCGAAATGAACGAGAATTAGCGAAATGAAGCGGCCATTATTTAGCCACCCGGGTCACCGTTCGGCAGCGCGACAGCCGGAGCGCGGGGTAACCATCGTGCTCGTTGCGGTCGCAATGGTAGCCATGATGGCAATCGCCGCGCTTTCCATCGATGTCGTGACCCTCTATCTCGCAAACGCTGAGATGCAGAGAGCGGCCGATACCGCCGCAATTTCGGCGGCGCGCATTCTTTCCATCACGGGAATGACCGGGGATCCGAACAACTCGACTGGCAACTGGACCAATGCCTGTAACCTGGCGACCCAGGTCGCCACTGCCGTCGCCCAGCAAAACACAGTTTCCGGGGCGCAGATCACGACCGCTCAACTCACGGTTAGATACCCTAACAACTCCGACCCGACATCTTGTACTGGGGCGAGTCCCCAGTTTGGCGTGAATCCGCTGGTCAGCGTGAAGGTTCAGCGGACGGACCTGCCTACCTTCTTCGCCCATATTTTCGGTTTGTTCAACTCGAACTGGAGTTCGGCCACTGTCAGCGCAACCGGTACCGCAGAAGCGTTCAATCCATCGTTTTCGAACACGGCCGGGAATGGCAGCGGAACCACCACGATCCCCGTTCAACCTCGATGCGTAAAGCCGTGGGTCATACCCAACATTGATCCGCGAACCAACAGCGCCCTTGTGTCAGTGGATGGGAACATCGTCAATACGGGAATCGGCGGCACGGCTACTGTGGGCGAGACTTTCTGGCTGGTTGCTAATTGCGGGGGTATCGGTGGTGTTTGCCAACCCGGGCCCGTCTCTGCGGGACAATACGTGCCTGCCGAGACCAGCAATCCTTCAGTGGCGATGCCCTCCTGCCCAGGGAGCGGGAATCTTTATGAGACTGCTATCTCAGGATGCGATCAAACCACTCTTTATCAGTGCGGCGTAAAAAATGGCAACACTGTCGACCTGGCTGAGAATCCGTCCGGGCCAAACGGCGACACAGCCAACGGTGCGGAATGTCTGATCCACCAGTCCAGCGCCAGCACCAGCTCCGGCGAAGATCAACTGGATACGACCGTGTACCCTTACCAGATATTAGCGGGTACCAGCAACCCGCTCGTAATCTATGGCGGCCTATCGGCGAACACAATTATCAGCGGCAGCAACTCGATCGTGTCCTTTCCCATCTATGACAACAATGCGGGAGTGACATTCACCGGAGGTAACGAGGTTCCAGTGACAATCGTGGGTTTCCTGCAGGCGTTCATCAATAACGTGGACACCACTACCGGTAACGTGAACGTGACCGTGCTGAATGTCGCCGGATGCGGCAATGGAACCAACCCTATCGGCAATCCCGTCACCGGGTCTTCTCCGGTGCCAGTTCGACTGGTTCAACAATACCAATAACCTATTCAGGATTGTCTTCGGCATTCTGTTCCGCGGGCGTAGCGGGGATTAAGGCCTGTGGGCGAGTCTGCCCGGGAGCGGCGGCGACGGGAGGTTGCGCCTCAGGTTTGTCCGCTTCCTGAGAACTCGCTACCGGCGGCACGCCTCCGTTGCGCATCGTGAGGATGACGCGATCCACCGATTTTGGATCGTTGGGCGCGCTGATAATCAGAAAATTAAAACGCGAACCGTTCAGCAGTTGACTTAAGACGTCCGGAGCCGGTCCGGGTCCAAGGTCAACCACGACTTTCTCTTGCTCCGCCCCGGCGGCAATTTCCACATCCGCCCCCGTGCGTTCGTGCACTGCAAACAATACTTCCGACAGGCTGACTTTATTGGCGTGAATCGAGAGCAGCCCATTCTCGAAGCGAACGTCCAGCGGTGACGCCTCCGGCACAGCCGGATTCCTATTTTCCGCCTCAGCTGAATTCTCCGCACTCCCGCTGGGGCGCGCCGGCGGAAAACCGTCGAATGGCCCGGATGCCTGCGCCGGTGCCGCAGCCTTGTTTTGCGCGGCTGCCGAGGACGAACCTGTCAGCTTGAGCATGACCGTCCGCCCCTCGGGAAATACCTCAAACGACTGCTCGGAATTCAGGTCGATAACGACGCGGGTAATGGGCGGGTTCTGTTGAAACAGGCCAACGCGAACGTCCTTCACGGCGCCGCGGTTGACGGACTGGGCACGAAGTTCCGTGCCGGGAACAGCGTTGGCAAAATCGATGACCAGGCGCTCTGGTCCCGTGAGGGTGCGAGTCGTGGCAGCGAGTTTATCAGATCCGTCGATTTCGATTTCAATCGCGGCTTTCGGATCTTTGCCGCCCAGAACGCGCACACTGCGAACCGAGGTCTGTGCCCATGCTGACGCACAAAGGCCCACAATCCCGATCAATGACAGCAAATTCAGGGAAAGCCTCGACATCCACACCTGCGCGTTCGACCAACCACGTCCCTAGCGCAATTTTAGCAGCCTTAGACGTCCCCTGAACTTACCGAGGTCACAGAACGAACGGACTTAGTGTTGATCCTTTGCCGCGAAAGCCACGATGTTCTTCACCATGTCGGCCGGAAGCTGGCCAATGTTGCCAATCTTGCGCCCATTGATGAACACCGTCGGAGTGCCCGTCACGTCGACCTCTTTCCCCAGTTCGATCGACGAGTCGACGCGGGATTTGGTGTCCGGCTTGGCGGCGCACGCCGCGATATCTGAGCCTTTCAGGCCCACGCCGTCCGCGATGGCGGTGAGCTTCTGGTCGGCATTCTCCGCCGTGATTTCTGGCTGAGTTTCATAGGCCTTGGCGACAAATTTCCAGAACGCGTCATTGGAAGCGCGCCCCACGCAATCGGCATAGGCGGCGCCTTTCGCGGCCCAATTATGCATTTCCAGGGGAAAGTTCTGGAACACGAACCGCGCGGTCGGCTCGGCCGCTACAAGTGCTTCGATCTGGGGTTGCGCGGCGCGGCAGGCCGGGCACTGAAGATCGCCGAATTCCACGATCGTGACCGGGGCGTCCTTCGGACCCTTCGAAGGTCCATTCATTCCCTTCTCCAGCGCCTTCTGCGCGGGTTCGTAGGGCTTGGCCCCGAAGGGGATAATGTCGCCAACCAGGGCGTGATGGCCGTCAGGTGTGACATAGAGTTTGCTGAGTTGCTGTCCCTGGGCGTTGGCCAGGATGATGTCGAGCTCGACCAGTCCTTTCACCGGACCGGGCTTGATCGAAGAAATTTTCCAGGTCACGTCCGACTGATACCCGAATGTCTGCTGCAAAAAGGAATCAACCGTCGCCTCCGAGGGCAGGCTTGCAGGAACGGAGGGATCGGCGGCCTTGGCCTCGGATTTCCCGGATGATGATTTCGAAGAGGCAGTTTGAGCCATGCTCAAAACGGTCACGAGCAACAGAGTCGTGAGAAGGGTCGAGAAATTACGCATGGATTCCTTTCGCAGCAGGTTGTAAGTTATCCCCAAGCAAGGTGGTAACAATCAGGATAGCTCAAATCTCGGTTTTCGCGGCAATCGGGAAACGGCGGCCGTAACCGAACGCTTTCGCGGAAACCTTCAAGCCCGGGGCCGCCTGTTGCCGTTTGTATTCGGAGCGTTCAATCATCCGGATCACCTTGGTGACAGTCTCAATCGGAATGCCCTGCTCATTGGCAATGCGTTCCGCAGGTCGCGACTGCTCTACATAGTCTTCCAGAATCGCATCGAGAACTTCATAAGCCGGAAGCGAATCGCTGTCTTTCTGGTCGGGCCTCAATTCGGCGGAAGGCGGCTTTTCGAGGCTGGCTTGCGGGATCACCGGGCGCCGTGAATTTACGTAATGGCTGAGCCGGTATACCAGCGTCTTCGAGACATCGGAGATCACGGCGAGTCCGCCGGCCATGTCCCCGTAAAGTGTGCAATAACCAACACCCAGTTCACTCTTATTTCCCGTCGACAGCACAATCGCCCCGAATTTATTGGAAAGAGCCATCAGCATGGTCCCGCGCGCACGCGACTGGATATTTTCCTCGGTTGCATCCTCGGGGCAGCGGTTGAAAACAGGGTTGAGAATCTGCCGGTACGTTTCATACACCGGGGTAATGGGCAGAATCTCGAAGCGAATTCCAAGATTCCCGGCAAGAGCGCGGGCGTCAGCGATCGAACCCGGCGAGGAGTAGGGCCCCGGCATGCCTACGCCGATCACGTTTTCCGGCCCCACCGCGTCGGTCGCGATGGTCGCCGTGAGAGCCGAATCGATGCCGCCGCTCAGTCCGACGATAGCCTTCTGAAATCCGCACTTGTGCATGTAGTCGCGAGTACCCAGCACGAGTGCGGAATAAACGCTGGCTTCCTCGCTTTCCATCTGTTCGTGCATTTCCCCGGTCAGCGTTTTCGAGTCAAAGAAGATCAGGTCTTCCTCGAACGATTTGCCTTGGGCAATGACCTGGCCTTCCGCGTTCAGCGCCAGGCTTGAGCCGTCGAATACCAGGCTGTCGTTTCCCCCGACCTGATTGACCATCACCACCGGAGCCTTGTGCTGGCGCGCGATGGAGGCGAGCATGTCGCGGCGCAGTTCGCGCTTCCCGATCCAAAACGGCGAGGCCGAAATATTGAGAACAAAATTACCTCCGGCACGAATGAGCGCTTCGACCGGATCGACAGAGTAGAGTCGCTTGGGCCAGAACTGCTTGTCATTCCAGGCGTCTTCGCAGATGGTGAGCGCCATCTGGTTTCCGCAGAAGGGAAAGGTCTGCTGCGCCGTGGCCGCGGCGAAATTCCGCTGCTCGTCGAACACGTCGTAGGTGGGCAACAACATCTTGGACTGGACGAAGGCGATCTTGCCATCCATCAGGAGGGCGGCCGAGTTCATCACCGCCTTCCCCGTCTCCGACTTGGCGGGCGTGACCATGCCGCAGATCACCGCGATGCCGCGGGTCGCTTCGGCGATGCGCTGGACGCTTTCGCGATTGTGCGCCACGAAAGAATGCCGCTCGACCAGGTCGCGCGGCGGATATCCGCAGACAGATAATTCCGGGAAAAGAATCAGTCCCGCGCCGGCGGCTTGCGCTTTCCGCGCGAAGTCGATGATTTTGGTGGCGTTACCGGAAAAATCGCCAATTGTCGGATTGATTTGCCCCAGGGCAATCTTCACCGCATTAGTGTAAAGGCTGGAGGAATGTCCAGCCAAGCGGCGGGGTGGTCGCGTTACGCATACTCACGGATTACCGGCCTGTTTTCAATATGATCGCCACGAACAGGGGCCGCCGGAGGTTAGACCAGGGCGCCGCGCATTGCCAGCAATAGAGAATATCGTCTCTATCACCATGGACCTTCCGTATTGCTATCTTTGTATGTACATCGGCCGCCAGTGCCTCTGGCTGATTAAAACCTCATCCAGGATGCGGTTTGCGGCGGCGCTAAGGCCCCCAGGAGCGGCCGTCTCTCCCTTGATGCCATGAAGGGTCGTTTGCGGGCCCACAATCGCCCTACGGGGCAGCAAACCGCCCTGGTGTCATTTGCATACTCTTGTGTATATTGTTATATGTATGTACATGGACGCGTAATGACATGCAGGGGAAAGACTTAGGGGCAAAGCGATGAACAACAGAGGCTCCAGTCCGACGGCTGGAGAGCGAACCATCGCCTCACTGGAAATATCGGCGGCATAGTGAAACGGAATCAGGGGCCGCAGTTACAAGGGGAACGGCGTTCAGCATTCAAGAGGCGCTCCGAGGTACCGCTAGGGTATCGCGTGAAGGGCGTTTCAGGGAGGACCGGGTGCTCGCCCTTGCGGCAAAGAAGTCATAGTTTGCATTTCTTAACAGTTCTCCAATTGCCTCATGATGGTCAGTGACTTCACAAAAAAGGCGCGGCCGTTCTTGTAAGACTCGTTGGCTGCCCTCCAGAACCGAAAGCTCCGCTCCCTCGACGTCTATCTTCAGGACCTGCGGAGCCGCAAAGTAATTGAGCAGTGAGTCGAGTGTCATTGAGATCACGGTCTGTCCAGCACCATTGCCCTCCAGAGAGCCCGACGACTTCCCCTCATCAGAGGTGTGTAGCTCGCGGATTCCTATTCGATCTGAGACAGCGGCTGCCAGAGCAGTAACCGGCAGCTTGTTTATGAGAGCCGACCTATGAATCAGGCTCGCCAACCATGGGTCCGGCTCAACGGCCACGACCTTAGCGCCTAAGGCCGCCGCGGCGAATGAGAACAGGCCAACGTTGGCGCCAATGTCCCATACGATTGTGTTCGGCTGTACCAACTCGCGGGCCATAGATAGCAAGAAGGGATCAACTTTAGCGATATCCCACCGCCAATACGCGAGAGCCGACTCAGGGGTGACAAGAAGCGGTACGTTGCCAAATTCTCTTGGCAGACGACGTCGTAAAACCGCTCCGCGGCTCACAGCCTTAAGAATCTGTCTTAGCACGAGAGCAGCATATACCACATGGCAGGACAGCCGGCGCCAGACGAGACGTAGGCCGTTTATTCTCCCGATTCGGGAGGAGCAGACAAAAGCATGCACCTCAAAAATGTCGGCGATCTGGGGGGACGGCTCACCCGAGATCCAAGGTCAGTCTTCCGGCGCCGGAAAAACCGTGTGCTTTGGCGGAGGCATGGGCGCATTCCCCATCTGGTCGCGCCACAAGACCTGGTTCAGTCTGGCCGCCGGGGCGGCATCGGGATGGGAGAAGTCCATGCGAAGCGAAGCGGCGGCGCCGGGCGCATCGGCATGATTGATTTCATAGATCCGGCCGCTACTGCGGTTACTGTAATCGGCGGTGAATGGCGCCTGATTGCCCGCACCGGAAAACATTCCGCTCATCACGGGAGCATAGGCGTCGTTCTGGTTCATGGCAGGCAGGCCCAGGAGCATTTCCATGGTGTGAATCATGTTGACCGTGGTGTAGAAATGGTGCTCCAGGTGCGGCTGGGCTGACGATCCCGGCGAATACTTGCTGATCACGAGCGCGGTAGAGCGGTGGGCATCCACGTGATCGGCGCCGTTCTGGGCATCGTCTTCCACGATGAAGATGGCTGTGTCGTCCCAATAAGGGCTATGCGAAACCGCCTCGACGAGGCGGCCGACCGCTAAATCGTTGTCGGCAACCGACGCCGCCGGGCGAGGATGGCCGGGCCGCGTGCCTCCGGTGTGATCGTCGGGAAAATAGAGCAGGACGAAAGCCGGAAGCTGATTCTCTTCCGGCTGTCCATTCTGTCGGGCGCGAACGTAGGCGTTGAATTCGTTCATGAACTCGTCGGCGCGCAACTGGTCGGGATAATCGGTATTGAAATCCGGATAGAGGACGTCGTAGTGATCGCTCAAGTTCGCCTTGGTCGGGCGCGTGCGGGTGAACAGCGGCACCTCCCATGTCCAGGGACTGGGGCCGCCATGCGGATTTCCCACGTTCGCTTCGAGGTCTTCGCCCCGGCGGATGCCGGATCGCTCGCAGAAGGCTGTGCCCGCGGCCGGGGTTCCGTCTTTCGGCGAAAATGCGTTGGCGCGCTTATTGCACCAGTCGGCAATGGTGAATTCGCCATAGTCGCGGTAGGTCAGGCCGTGGCGCGCGATGTTGTCCCACAAAAATCCGGTGGCCGGATCATCGACATCGGGCTCGTGGTGTTCGAGAGGAAATTCGTCGGCCACAGTTCCCTGGAAGTCGTAGGTGCGCTCTCTTCCGCGATAGGCAATCTGCCAATTCTTTTCGTTGTAATCGCTGGTGATCGCGGCGGTGGACCAGAGATGTCCGTCGCCCGACACTTCCCCGCTGTCATAGAAATTGTCGAGCACGCCAAACTGCAACGCGAGCTTATGCTCGTTGGGAGTGATGTCTTTCCCATACATGGTGAGCGACGGATCGCCGTTCCCCACCCCAAGGTCGCCAAGGATCTGGTCGTAGGTACGATTCTCCTTGATCACATAGATCACGTGCCTGATGGGATTCGTGCCATTGGCGAAATGAATCGTGCCGGGATCGGAGTGGAACAAATTGTCTTGTTCGACCACGCGCGTGAGTTCAGGGAGTTTCCCGATCGCTTCGGAGACCTTCAGGCGGGCGATTGAGCCCTGCAACAAGGTTGCGATGTAGGCATGGGATTGATGCTTCACCTCCCAGGGGACTTTTCCCATCTGACTGTTGGGGCCGGTTCCTTCGCCTTTTGCCGTCGCGATGAGCAGATCGTTGCCGCGAACGGCAAGAGCGCTGGGATACCAGTCGGTGGGTACAAAGCCGAGCGCGGGAACAACATGGTCTGACTCGGACGACTGAGAGACGTCGAAAACGGCGACGGCATCGAGCGAAGAATCCGCAGCGAACAGATGCTTACCGTCGTGCGAAAGGGCAAGCGCAGTGGGATAGCTGCCGCCGAATTTGACTCCGGCAGGAAGCGTCGAGAAGTAGCGCACCACGTCAGGATTCGCGACCTCGACCGCAGCCACTTCGTCGGCGTTCGAGAGCGCAACGTACAGCGTTTTCTCGTCCGGGCTCAAGAGCATCGCCGTGGGATGCGAGCCGGGGGCGATGGCACTCTTCGGCTTCCGGAGATTGATCCATCGGACAACCTTGCCGCCTGCGAGATCCAACTCTGCGACCGCCGATGCATTCCATAAGCTGCACCAGGCGCGCTTTCCATCCCTGCTGGCGATCACGGTGTACGGATACGAAGACGGCACCAGAGCGTTCGTGCTGAGGTCGAAGCTCTGGGAGATCTTTCCACTCGCCGGATCAAGCAGGATCACGTTGTCGGAATAGTTGTTGGCGATGAGAAGTTGCTCGCGTCCATCTACTTTGACCAGATCCAGTCCGGCAGGATATGGGATGGCGGTTCCGCGTTCGGTGTTACGCAAAGCGATGGCAACTTTCTTGCCCGCTGCCAGCGACTGCGGCGGAATTGAAATAAATCTTTCCCGCGTAACTTTGCCGTCCTTGAACGAGTAGACTGCGATTCCGTTTCCGGTATCGCCTGCCTTGGTTCCTCTGGGATCAGAGATGGAACCAACCGAGGCATATAAATGCTTGCCGTCTGCGCTGAAGACGAGTCCCTGAAAATAACTCTGCTGGGCGTGATCGCCAAAGCGGTCATCGGGAAAATCTGCCAGCTTATTTGTTTTCAAATCCAGGACAGAGATCGACTGGGTTGCCAGCGTCTGCTGCGTTCCGTAACCATCGTTGAGCATCGCCGCATGGCGTCCATCCGGGCTCAGGGCGATGGTCGCGGGAAAACTGTTGGTCGCCGCGAGGCGACCGGGTGCGGGAACGGTGAGATTCTTGCTGGTGGAGAGCGGGATCGAATGCGATCCTGGATTCTGGGCAAAGGTGAAGGCCACGGCGAAAGCCAGGAATGCGAATGATGCAAGTAGCGGGCGAGAAGAGCGGTTCACTGCGCCTCCGGGAACACTGGGAAGAAAAAGGGTAAAGCAGGCCGCGGCCTCGGGTCAAAAGGCAGCCCCATACGATGTGGGTCGAGGATTATGCCCCGGAGAGCCGCGGCTGGCTATCGGATGGAACTTCGGTTTCCACGCCGACGTTATGGCGAACGTCCGATCCCTGCACCCAGAAGATCACGTCTTCGGCGATGTTGGTGGCGTGATCTGCCACGCGCTCAAGATTGCGAGCTACCAGCAGGGCATCCAGGGCCTGGCGGACAATTTCCGGACGCGAGTTCATGACCTTGACGAGCTGAATAAACGCTTCGTCGCGCATGCGGTCGATCACGTTATCCATTTCGAGCACGGCCTGCGCCAGTTCGACTTTGCCTTCGATAAACGATTCCAGAGCCCGGCGGACCATGGCGCTGACCGCTGCCCCCATGCGGGCAATGTCGACGGGCAGATCGGCGGCGGGAAGTTCCATCATGTCCATGACGCGTTCGGCGATATTGACCGCCTGGTCGCCTACGCGTTCGAGGTCTGAGTTGATCTTGGTGACGGCAAGAATGAAGCGCAGATCGACGGCCATGGGCTGCTGCATGGCGAGAAGGTCGAAAGCGGCTTCGTCGATTTCCCGTTCGGCCGTATTGATCAGGCCTTCGCCCTCCAGCACCATCTGGCACCGGGAAAGATCGCGTTCCACATACGCCTGGCGGGCGCGATCAACCGCCTGCTCGGCCAGGCCTCCCATACGAAGCAATTTCTGGCGGAGTTCATCCAGGTCCTGCTGAAATCGCGTGCGCATTATCCGAACCTGCCTGTGATGTAATCTTCCGTCCGCTTATCCGACGGTTTCGTAAAGATTTTTTCGGTCTTGTCGAATTCTATCAACTTACCGAGCAGGAAGAAGCCGGTAAACTCTGCGACGCGAGCCGCTTGTTGCATGTTATGAGTGACGATAACGATGGTATACCGCTCTTTGAGCTGAAAGATCAACTCTTCAATTTTTCCGGTGGAGATGGGATCGAGAGCCGAGCAGGGCTCGTCCATGAGCAGGACTTCGGGCTCGACAGCCAGAGCGCGCGCAATGCAGAGGCGCTGCTGCTGACCGCCAGACAAGCTGGCGCCTGACTTCTTGTGGATAAGGTCTTTTACCTCATCCCAGAGAGCGGAGGCTTGCAGAGAATTCTGCACGATGTCGTCGAGCTTGCGGCGGTCGCGGAATCCATTCAATTTCAGCCCGGAGGCCACATTGTCGTAAATCGACATGGTCGGAAACGGATTCGGCTTCTGAAAGACCATCCCGACCCGGCGGCGGAGCTGGGTCGGAGAAGTTCCGTTATATGCGTCGAGATCGCCGATCTGAACTCGCCCGCTCACCCGCGCTTCGGGAATGGTTTCGTGCATGCGATTGAGGCAGCGAATAAACGTCGACTTGCCGCATCCCGAAGGACCAATCAGCGCGGTGGCGTGATTGGCCATAACTTTCAAGTTGATGTCGAACAGGGCTTGGCCTTTGCCGTACCAGGCATTGAGCGTATCGACCTGAATTCCCACTCCCATAGTCAGGCAGCTCCAAAGGTTCCGTGGCGAACGGCAATGCGCACGGCTGCGACAGCGCCAACAATCAGAATGATGAGCACCAGGGCACCGGCCCATGCCTGCCGGTGCCATTCGTCATAGGGAGAGATAGCGTAGGTGAAAATCTGCAACGGCAAGGCGGCCGTTGGTTGTGCGGTGTTCAGGTTCCAGAACTGATTTCCGAACGCGGTAAAGAGCAAGGGAGCGGTTTCGCCGGCAACGCGGGCAAATGCCAGCATCACGCCGGTAATCACGCCGGAGGTCGCGGTGCGCAAGGTGATGGAAAGCGTGGTACGCCAGCGCGGCACGCCCAGTCCGTAGGAAGCTTCACGGAGTGCCCTGGGAACCAGCAGCAACATCTCTTCCGTCGTTCTCGTGATGGTGGGAACCATCATAATTGCCAGGGCGACCCCTCCGGCAAACGCGGAAAAATGCCTCTGATACAAGACCACGATGGCGTAAGCGACGATGCCGATGACGATGGAAGGCACGCCGTTGAGCACGTCCGCCGTAAACCGTATTACGTTTCCGAAAGTATTGCGGCCGTATTCCGCCAGATAGATGCCCGCGCCAATTCCAAACGGAACTCCGATGATGCTGGCGATTCCAAGAATCACGCAGGATCCCACGATAGCGTTGGCCATGCCGCCGCCACTCTCACCGACCGGCTTTGGCGTCTGCGTCAGGAATGCCCAGTTGATCGATCCGATGCCGCGGTAAACCAGATATCCAAAGATGGCGATCAGCGGGAGCAGCACCAGAATCACGGTCCCGACGGCCAGGCCGGTCATCACGTGATCGGTCAAACGGCGACGGAGGCTCATGGGTTCCAAGGCGATCTGGGCTCGGCGGGTGTCAGGCATGGCTGCTCCTCGGAAGACCGCGAGTGACCGACCACACCAGCAGGCGCGCTAGCGCGTTCACGACGATCGTCACCAGGAACAATGCCAGGCCGATTTCAACCAAGGCAGAAAGATAAACATTCCCCGTCGCTTCGCTGAATTCATTCGCCAGCACGCTGGCCATGGTGTATCCGGGAGCGAACAATGATTTCGCGATTTCGGGACGATTGCCAATCACCATCGTGACCGCCATCGTTTCACCGAGTGCGCGGCCCAATCCCAGGATGATTCCACCGGCCATGCCGGCGCGGGCATTGCGCAAGACTCCAATGCGGATCATCTCCCAGCGGGTTGCACCCAAGGCGAGAACCGCTTCGCGTTGATGTTGGGGCACAACCATCATGACTTCCCGGGTGATCGAGGAAATGATAGGCACAATCATGATGGCCAGAATGATTCCCGCGCTCAGCATTCCGATTCCGTAGGGGGCGCCTTCAAACAATCCAGTCCAACCCAGAGTCTTTCCCAGGAACGGTTCGATGTACCGGCTCATGATCGGCACGAGCACGAAGATGGCCCATAATCCGTAGATCACGCTGGGAATCGCCGCCAACAACTCCACAAAGAAGGAAAGAGGACCGCGCAGAGCGCGCGGACACATCTCCGTGGTAAACACGGCCACGCCGACGGAAAGGGGAACGGCAATAATCAAAGCGAGGATGGAGGAGACTATTGTCCCGTAGATGAAGGGCAGAGCACCGAAATGCTCATTCACCGGATCCCACTCGCTCTGCGTGAAGAACCGAAGTCCAAAGGCGTGCCAGGAGAGATCCGAGCGAAGGAGCAGTTCGTAAAAGATGAGGACGAGAAGGCCTAAAACTCCAATGCCGCAGGCGAGCATCAAAAACTTGAAAAACTGGTCCGGGAGCTCGCCCGTGGAGCGGCGCAACCAGCGAGCAGCCTCACCCTGCCTGGGAGAGACCTTAAGGTTCGCTACTTCCAGGGGCTGAGGACCGGACATGTTGGGCTGTTGGAAGGCACGGTTGGCCACCAGTCGAGGCTACCAGAACCTTGTTACAGAACTGTTAAAACAGGGTTGGCTCTTAGCCGGGGCCATGTAAACTGTTGGGCTCCTTTATGCCTACCTTTGCCGCGGTCGATATCGGCTCCAACTCGGTACGGCTGAAGATCGCGCGGCTGCAGAATCACCGGCTGAAATCGATACACGAGGATCGCGAGGTCACCCGCCTGGGTGAAGGCGTCTTCCGTTCAGGATTCTTGACGCCGGAATCGATGGCGGACACGGTCAAAGTGCTGCGGCGATTTCATCGGGCAACCCAGCAGATCGTGGCCGACTTCGTCCGCGTGGTTGCGACCAGCGCTTTGCGCGATGCGCGAAATTCCCAGGCTTTTCTGCAATGGGTGCGTTCGGCTACCGGCTGGGATGTCGAAATTATCTCGGGAGTGGAAGAAGCGCGACTGATCCATCTTGGCCTGATCTCGAGCGCGCGCATGGACCGGTCCACCACGCTGATGATCGACCTGGGCGGCGGCAGTTGTGAATTGACTCTATCCCAGGCGGGACAGATTCGGGATACGGTGAGTCTTCCGCTCGGTGCAGTGCGCCTGACGAATGAATTCTTGCGCCACGATCCTCCGCGAAAAAGCGAACTGAAACGCCTGAGCGGCTTCATCACCCGTGAACTGGGACGCATGACTCCGGGGATTCCCAAGACTCACGTGAAGAACGTTATCGCAACTTCGGGGACGGCGGCTGCGCTGGCAGCGGCAGCGGCACATCTTCGGAAACGATCGCAGACCCGGCAGCGGCCGTCCGTGTCGCGTGCGGAAATGAATCGCATTGCCAAGCGCCTGGCCCGTCTGCCGATTTCTGGAAGGAGGGCGATCGAGGGCATTGGCCCGCGGCGAGCTGAAATTGTCGTGGCAGGAGCGATGGTCTATCGCGAGTTGCTGGATCGACTGCGCCTGAGGGGATTCCGCTTCTCGCCGCTCGGGTTGCGCGACGGCATTCTGGCGCAAATGGCCGCCGAATATGACCGCAGCACGCGTTCCGGAAAGCAGATTGAGTCCGAGCGCTGGGAGTCGATCAATCACGCCGTGCAGCACTATCACATCGACCGCAAGCATGCCCTGGATGTGCGCGAATCGGCGGTGTTTCTGTTCTCTGCCCTGCATTCCGTGCATCAATTGCCGTGGGAGTACCGGGAGTGGCTCTCCGCGGCGGCGATGCTTTACGAAGTCGGGGATTACGTGAGCCGAACAGGACGCCATCGGCACACCCATTACGTCATCTCCAACTCGGAAATCCTGGGTTACACGCCGCAGCAGCGCCGCATCATTGCTGCTATTGCGCGCTATCTGGGCAAGTCGCGCCCCGACATTGAAGACGGCCCAATGAAGATGATCGAACCCGAAGAGCGCGGGAACGTGCAAAAAGCGATTCTTTTGTTACGGCTGGCTCGATCGCTGAACTTAGGACGAACCCGGGCGGTCGAGAAAGTGCGGGTGGCCATCCGGGCGGCGAAAGTGCGCCTGACCCTCATTCCGAGACGACGGGCAGGGGTTGACCTGGAGTTTTGGGCTCTCGAGAAAGATGCGCCTTACTTCCGCGAAGTATTTGGACGCGAGCTTTCAATCGCGCTGGAATAGAGAGTCCGGGCAATTTTAGGCGTCAGGCACCACTGCAGCGTGCCCGAGGTGCGGCGCATTTCCACCTTTGCCGCCGCTCCCTTCTTTAACTCCACGGACGCTTCGCAGCCCGAATCGCTAATCACCGATCCGAGAAACTGGCTCAGATTGGGATTGTGGCCAACGACCATAATGGCTTCCTGGCGGCTGTACTTCTCGAGGAGCTTACGGAAGTCCGCCAGCCCAGCCTCGGGCCGGAGTCCGGGGTCAATCTGGATCTTGCCTTCGTATCCGATTTCGTTGCCGAGCAGGGCTGCTGTTTGTGTGGAGCGCTTGAGCGGACTGGTGACGATGGTATCGACCTGGACATCCAGCGCGGTGAGGGCGCGGCCCATGAATCCACACTGCTCAATGCCTTCTTTGTCGAGAGCGCGCTTCTCGTCTTTTTTAGGGTTCGCCAGATGCTCGCCGGCACTGGCGTGACGCAAGAAGTAGACGATCATTGCAGACTAGCGTTCCTTTCCTGCCAAAGCCCTGCGTTTTGTGGAAGAACTCACGGAAGGAATCATGGCAGGCTTGCCTTCCGCAACCTGAATCAGGAATTCCTGCGCATTAAATGCCGACGGACCTGCAGGCGGCTTGTGACCGCGTTTTCCGCGACTCGACTGCCATGGCCGAATGTACCGCGTATCGGGCAGAAGAATACGCGACTTCAAATTATCCGCCAAATAGGCATCGAGGATTTCATGCCGGACCCGCTGGCGCAGCAGTTCATCGCGAAGCGGGACGAGAACCTCGACCCGCTCGTAAAGGTTCCGCGGCATCCAGTCGGCACTGCCGATGTAAATCTCTTCGTCGCCGCCATTGGCGAAATAATAGATCCGGCTATGCTCCAGAAATCTTCCCACGATGCTGCGCACCCGGATGCGGTTGCTGACCCCGCGCACGCCGGGACGTAAGGCGCAGATACCGCGTACGAGCAAGTCGATTTCCACCCCAGCCTGGGAAGCGCGGTAAAGCGCCTGAATCACCTTCTTGTCGAGCAGGGCGTTCATCTTGGCGATAATGCGGGCTTCTTTTCCCTGCCGGGCGTGTTCGGCTTCCCGCTCGATCATGGCGATGATTTTCTCGGCCAAATCGAGGGGAGCCACAAGCAGCGGGTCGTAGCTTGGGTTCTCGGCATAGGCGGTGAGGAAGCTGAAGACGTCGTGGACTGCCCGCGTGACTTCCGGATCAGCCGTAAACAAGCTGAGATCGGTATAAATGCGGGCGGTTGCGGCGTTGTAGTTCCCCGTACCGATATGGCAATAGCTGCGCGTCACGCCGTCGGGATCGTGGCGCACGAGCAGCGACAATTTGCAGTGCGTTTTCAATCCCACCAGGCCGTGGAACACCTGGACTCCGGCGTCCTCCAGATCGCGAGCCCAACGAATATTGGACGCTTCATCGAACCGTGCCTTCAGTTCCACCACGGCGGTAACTTCTTTACGGGAAGCGGCTTCGATGAGCGAGGGAACGATCAAGGAATGTTCGTTGGTGCGATACAGCGTCTGCTTCATCGACAGAACGCGGTCGTCCTGCGCCGCAGACTCGATGAATGAAACCACCGCGTCATAGGAATCAAACGGATGGTGCAGCAAGACATCATGACGCCGCAATTCCTCGAACAGATCTGTGGATTTCGCCGTCAGCCTGAGTTCTCGAGGGGTGTAGGCGCGGTATTTGAGGTCAGGGCGCTTCACCTGCTCATACACGTTCATCAACCGCGACAGATTCACCGGTCCATTGACCGGGAAGACTTGCCAGGAATCCAGCTCAAAGACGGTGCGGAGTCGCTCGATAATCTCGGGATCGGCGTCGGATTCAATCTCCATCCGGACGGCGTCGCCCTTGCGGCGGTTGTGTAGTTCTGTCCGCACGGATTCCAGCAGGCTGCGCGCTTCTTCCTCGGCCAGATAGAGGTTGCTGTTGCGAGTGACCCGAAATGGCGCGGAAGAAACGATGTCATAGCCGCGGTACATGCGGATGGCGTGATGGGCCACGAGATCAGCCAGGAAAATGAAATCGTTGGTTCCGTCCGAGGGCAGCCGCACCAGGCGGGGTAAAGCGCGAGGCACAGAAACAACTCCGGTATAGGTCAGAGCGGAACGGCGACGCCGGCGGAGCAGAAACCCTACGCACAATGCCTTGTTGATGACTCGTGGAAACGGATGCGCCGGATCGACCGTCACCGGGGTCAGGAGCGGGTCGAGTTCCTTCTCGCAATACTCATCGACGAAGCGGCGCGCCTCCGCGCCCAACTCATGCAAGCCCAGAACACGAACACCCTGCTCATGGAGCGCCGGCCGGAGACTCTCGTTCCAGCACTCGTACTGATTCTCCACAAACTGGTGCGTCGCTTCCTTGAGCAGATCGCGCTTCTCGATCAGCGTCAGACCATCGGGGCCGGCTTCGTTATAGCCGTCTTCAATCTGCTGAACCAGCGAAGCCAGCCGGATTTCAAAGAATTCGTCGAGGTTGCTGGCCGAGATGGCCAGAAATTTCAGGCGCTCCAATAAAGGGTTGCTTTGATCCTGGGCCTCTTCGAGCACGCGGCGGTTGAACGCCAGCCAGGAGGTATCGCGATTGAGATAAAGCTGAGGAGACTCCAGCGTTACGCGCGCCATGATTACCTTCGGACCTCACCGCCGACGTTTACCGTCCTCGTGGATGCTATGGAGGGGGATTCCCAGTTACTTGCGAAAGAAGGGCATGAACCAAGCCATCTGCCGCCACATCAGCGAACAGTAAGTATAAGCCATTGGGCGGTGGGGAAAATGCAGAGACTCAAGCGATGCAACGGCAGGCGCCGGTTCCACACCGTGAGAGGACAGGCGTCGCTAATCCCAGCATGAAGCCATGCTGTGAGTTTGCAGTAACTACAATTCTTTCTTATATTTAGTGCGTTATATATGATTCTATTCTTGAGCAACTGGATGGCAAAAACTCGTCCCCGGTTCAGTGGGCCGATTGGAGGCGGGCAATTTCTCGACTGAAGAGAGGGTTTCCGGGAAATTCAGATTTTAGCCGGGTGAGCAATTGCAGTGCTTTCTGTGTCTCTTTTTCGCGCACGTAGGCGATGGAGAGAAGAATACGCGCGAAAGGTGCGAGGTAATGGCCGTGATCGGCGGTCATCTGCAGATCGGCAATCCCGGCTTGTTTATCGCCCGGAAGACCGCCCATCCGGAGCATCCAGCGCATGGGCGCGCTCATGCTTCCGATGATGTACTTGGAAAAGCCAGTGGCGACGAAGACGTCGTAGCAGTTGTTGCAGCTTGAGAGCAACTGTTGAGCCCAACCGGAAGCTTCCTTGGTGTAATGCAACGAGGCCAAGTTCTTCTTTTCGATCAACGCGTCATAGTCGGCCTGCAAGCCCGACGATAGCGTCATGGCAAACAGCGCGTGCTTATCTTTGGGATCCTTGGCGAGGCGTTTCTGTGCCAAATCCTGAGCCCGGCTCAATGCCGATTCAAAGTGGTCGCGGACTGCGGGGTTCGCGTCCAACTTCGGGCGAGAGGAAAAGACCGAATCCTTCTCGAAAAACTGCGCCTCAAGAACCCCGAGGCGATTGAACTCCGAAAATAACAGACCTGCGGCCTCGCTCACCGGGCCCATGGGATCGTCAGGATGTTGCATCTCCCAGGCAGCAAAATCGCGCTGCGCGCCGGCAAAGTCGAGGTTGTAAAGACCGGAAAAACCTCGATCCAATCCGGTGGGATCACTCAGACTTGAGGGCGCGGCGGCCAGAGCAAAGCTTGCGCCGACGAAACTGAGACACAAGGCCAAGCTCAACGTAAGCAGTAATCTTGCTCGCCGAAAGATAGTCATGGATGTGTGTGGGTGCAGTCCCGGCACCGGAAAGATCGGCAGAATGGGTGCCTTCGACCCCTTTGTTACTTTGATGCTAGAAATTCAGTAAATTGTTGTAGGGACGCCACCCTAGAAGCATCGTATCACTAGCGGTTCTGGGAACAATCGATTTTGGAAAAGCCAATCTGGGAAAAAATTAATAATGACAGACTCTCCGATTCGACACGCTCCGGGCGCGCCTGGGATTCCTCCGCGCTGGACCTCCAGCGCCAAAACTGGCGTGGGTACCGCCCTCAACCAGCACAGCAAGGTCTGGTTCACTTTAAGTCACGGCATCCTGAATGAAGTCTATTTTCCCCGCGTAGATCAGGCCTGCACGCGTGACATGGGTTTTCTGGTCACCGATGGCAACCGGTTCTTCTCGGAAGAAAAGCGTCACTGCGATTTTGAGAACCGTCCCTTTGAGCCCGGGGTTCCGGCTTACGACTTAATTAATACTTGCAGAAGCGGGCGCTATCGCATTCATAAGGAAGTCCTTAGCGATCCATATCGAAACGTTGTTCTGCAGAAAATTCGATTTGAACCGCTGCAGGGAAAGCTGGCAGATTATCGCCTGCACGCGCTGCTCTCTCCTCACCTGGCGAACTGCGGCTATGGCAACACCGGGTGGATGGGAGATTACAAGGGAGTTCCGATGTTCTTTGCCGAACATGACGGAACCACGCTGGCTCTGGCCTCATCCACGCCCTGGAAAAAAATGTCGGTGGGGTATGTCGGCGTGTCCGACGGCTGGCAGGACTTATCGCAGCACGGAGAGTTGCGTTGGGAATATACGCGCGCCGAAAACGGCAACATTGCCTTCACCGGCGAACTCGACCTGGAAGGATGCGGGGGTGAGTTTGTTCTGGCTTTGGGCTTTGGAGGAATTTGGACCGAAGCCGGCCAACAGGTTCGGTCCACGCTGGCTGAAGACTATGAAGAACTTCGGGAGCACTACATCGCCCAGTGGAGAAATTGGCAGAAGACGCTCCTGGATCTCGATAAGCCAGCGCGGAAACTGGATTTGTATCGGGCTTCGACTGCCGTCATACGCAGCCACGAATCCAAGGATTTTCTGGGAGGAGTGATTGCGAGCCTGTCGATTCCCTGGGGATTCAATAAAGGCGATGAGGACTTAGGCGGATATCACCTGGTCTGGCCGCGGGATCTGGTGGAGACGGCAGGTGCGCTCCTGGCTGCGGGCGCGGTCAACGACGCACTGCGTGTCCTTCGCTACCTGGAATCGACGCAGGAAGCAGAGGGCAACTGGGCACAGAATCTCTGGCTCGACGGACGATCTTACTGGAGCGGCATTCAGATGGATGAGGCCGCGTTCCCCATCCTTCTGATTGATCTATTGCGAAGAGAAGCGCCAAAGGAGTTGGGGAAATTGGAGCGCTGGTGGCCGATGGCTCTGAAGGCGGCCGGCTTTATTGTGCGCAACGGCCCGGTTACGCAGCAGGATCGCTGGGAGGAGGACGCCGGCTATTCTCCATTCACCTTGTCGGTTGAGATCTCTGCCCTGCTGGCGGCCGCTGAGCTAGCGGACCTCACCGGACACCATGAGCAAGCTCAGACATTACGAGATACCGCGGACGCCTGGAACGACAATATTGAACGCTGGGTTTACGCCAGCGGAGGCGACCTGGCACAGAAACTGGGGGTTGAGGGATATTACGTGCGCATCGCTCCGCCGGATACCGACGGCGCGGCTTCCCCCACACAAGGCTTTGTTCCGATAAAGAACCGGCCTCCGGGAGAGAGTCAGGATCGTGCTTACCACATGGTGAGCCCGGATTCGCTTGCACTCGTGAGGTTTGGGCTGCGTGCGCCGGACGATCCCCGGATTCTGAACACTTTGCGAGTGATCGATGCTTTGCTAACCGTCGAACTGCCCCAGGGCCCTTGCTGGTATCGCTACAACGGCGACGGTTATGGGGAGCACAACGACGGTTCGCCCTTTGACGGCACTGGCATCGGGCGGCCCTGGCCGTTATTGGCTGGGGAACGGGGGCATTATGCGCTGGCATCGGGGTTCAGCGACGAGGCGGAGGCCATGCTTACCGTCATGGAGCATTCAGTTGCCGGGCAAAGCCGATTGCTTCCCGAGCAGGTCTGGGACGCGGCCGATATTCCGGCGCTTGAATTGTATCGGGGCAAGCCATCGGGGTCGGCCTGTCCGCTGGTGTGGGCGCATTCCGAATATGTGAAACTGCGCCGCTCCATTCGGGATGGAAGAATCTTTGACCAGCCTCCGCAGACTGTCCAAAGGTATCAAGTAGAAAAGCCAGTGCGGCGGATCTTTGGCTGGCGATTCAACAACAAGACGCGGACGGTGCCACGAAATAAGACCCTTCGCATTGTCCTGCTTGCTCCGGCAGTCGTGCACTGGTCAATTGACGATTGGAAGAGCTATCAGGACTCCCCGACGAAAGACAGTGGATTGGGCACGTATACGCTCGATTTACCGACAGCATCGTTACCAACGGGCGGCAAGGTTGTGTTTACGTTCTTTTGGCCGAGCCAGAATCGATGGGAGGGAACAAACTATTCTGTCTCCGTGGAATGACGGACCGCGAGGCGATCGACCTGAATTGCATTAAGCGGCGGCCTCCGCGGTCGAGTAAAGCAGTTCAACTACGGTGCAATCGTCGCTCAACGGGTTCCCGGCACAAAACTCAGTGACGGCTGACAGAATGGCTCCCAACGTAGGCGTTTTTTTCGCGATGGCCTCCAGCCGCGAATCGTCGAAGAATTCGCCCGCGGGGTTTTCTGCTTCCGTCACCCCGTCCGTTACGAGAATGAATCGATCGCCAGACTTCATCTGACAAGAAGCACTTTCGAAGGCAGCCCCCGCGAGAAGGCCTACGGGCACGTTGCCATGGGTAGGCCGGATCACTTCATTGCCGCACACCAGCAAAGGCGGAACATGACCGCAATTTATGTATTCCAACTCGCCATCGCGGCGCAGACGGGCCAGTAACAATGTGGCGTATTTCTCGCCCACCAATTTCTCAGTGAAAAAGCGATTCACGCAGCTGACCACATCAACCAGGGCCATGCCCGCGCTCAAGTGGGAATAGATGAGGCCCTGCAGAGTGGACGCCAGCAGTGCCGCCGAAACTCCTTTGCCGCTCACGTCCGCGAGTACGACCACTAAGCCGTCTTTTGTGCTGATGGCATCGTAAAAATCTCCCCCAATCTGGCGGCAAGGAAGATTGCGGGCATCGAACTGGGCAAAAGGCACCTCGGGAATCTTCACCTGCATCAGCCGTTGTTGAATGCTGGCGGCGATGGCCAATTCCTGCTGATAGCGGCGTGATTCTTCCTCGGCCTGCACCAGGCGCGCATTTTCGATCAGCGATCCGGCTTCTGTCGCGATTACGTGGAGGATGTCTTTGTCGACATCGGTCATGCCTCGGGAGGCAAATCGGGAATCCATGTAGAGGGCGCCCATCACTTCCGCTCCCGCAACCGGCACCGGGGTCTGCTGTTCCCGTGTGGCCTGAACCTGCAATTTGCGAAGCGGAATACAGATGACACTTCGCAGATCGTACGCCACGATACTCTTCCGTCCGGAGAGATCCGCGGACTGGCTGGTATCGGTCAGAACGAACTCGGAATTGGACCGCATCGACTCCTCAACAATTGAGTGCGATATGGTCGTGTCGTCGAGCAGCGACTCTCCCTTTTGATTCCTTCCTGCCGACAACCGCAGCTTGCCATCCTCGCCCTTAAGGAATACGTAGGCGCGTTCGGCGTGCGTTAATTGCAACGTGGTGTCGAGCATCGTCAGCAGGATCTCGCCGAGAACACCGGCTGTGTTAAGCTTGCGCGCCGCCTCAAGAAAGACTTTAAGTTTTTGCAGGTCGGCCGCTTCGTTTTCCTGCGGGATCTTGATGACCGAAATCTGGCTTAGAAATTCCCTGGCGGTATTCGACGACGCCTGCGCCGGATTGAAAATCAGGTAGGCCGAGTCACGCGCCCCGAATTCCAGGCGATCGTTGCGTTCCAGTTTCTGCCGCTGAATGCGCTCGCCGTTGACGAACGTTCCATGTTTGCTGCCCTCGTCCAGGAGGAAGAAGATCCCATCTTCCTGCAGGATCTGCGCATGATCGCGGGAAACGCGAGGGTCGGCGATGACCAGGTCTTTGTCCGCCTTCCGTCCGATGGTGAAGGGCGTTCGATTGAGAACAATGTTCTTTTGCTCATTGCCCTGCACGAAAATCAAGGCAGGAAAAATGCCGGAACCGGAACTGGAATGCGACGAACTGATTGCGGTCAGAGTCATGGAAGATAGTGGTTTCCCGGCAGAATATGACGCTCTGTGCCGGTGGTGTCAGACTACTCTGTCGACTCACTGGCTCGCAAGGCAGGGTGGTGGTTCTGGTTGATCCAGACTGTTAAAACGAATACGAGAACCGGAACGGCAAAGGTGCTGTACAGAGGCAATCGCCACAGCGGATAGACACGATCCGGAGACCACAATAAGGCCAGTGACAAAGCAATGGTAGCGATCCAGGGCCAGACCAGGACGAAAGCCGCGAATATGAAAAGTATCTGCCTGAAAGGCGATCCCAAAAGCCATCGTCGTTCTTTCCACAAGTACAAGACTGCAGGGATAAGCAGAACCTGATTGTAGGGGGCATACATGGGCACAATCAGAATGGTGAGCGCGAGTACCAGCGCAGCCAGTGCCCCAAAATTCTCCATCCACGCGGCTTTGCGGGCACCCCAGAGAACCCAGGCCGTTAACCCGACCCCGAGCGCTGCCAGCGCGCCACCGCCATAAGGTCCCAGTCCCCAATTGACGAGTTCGTCGAGCACCGAGGTGCTCTGCGTGTAGGCGCGGTACTCACCGATGGCGTGCAGAAACATCCATAGCCAGCCCGGCAGAACGATCTGGGCGGCAGCAAAAAAAACAGCCATCGTTATGCCAAAAGCGATCAGAAATCGGCGGCGCAGCTTCCAATCCGCGAGCGCGCAGACAACAAGCCAGATCGTCAGCGGCCAGACCAGTTGCGGCTTGATGGACGCGCAGGCCAGAAGCACCCCCGAAGCAACCAGCCATCCCCGAACCATGCAGAACAGCGAACCGGCGAGCAAAGCAGCCACGAGCAGCGTAAGCTGCTGCAGCTTGATTCCCTGCACTGCGGGGAAGCAGCCAAGAAGAAGTGCCATGCAAGCAAGCTGCGAGAGTGCGGGCAATCGCCAGCCCAGGACACCCAACCAAAGCGGGACAGTGGCAGCGACCAACGCTATCAATAGCCAATGGAAGAGAATCTGAACGGTAGAGAAAGGCAGCGCAACGAGCGGCGCCAGAAGAAAAACTACATATACGGGATAGGCAAACGCCTGCTGATCTTTCGGATCGTAGGGCCGCGAGGCATCCAGTTCGCGTCCGTAGTATCCCTGCTGGATCTCAAGGGTGACATCCCGGCGATAGGGGTTGCGCCTGTGCAGCAGGAGTTCGCGGGCGCCGAGCCAACGCGGGTACAAATCTGAAAGATTGCCGCGTGGGCGGCCGTGGGTGCGAGCCTCGGCGAGCTGCACCGGCTTGAGAATGAGATCCGTGTAAACCCACGTGCTCGCTCCCGCAAAAACAGCGATGAGCACAAATGCCAGGCTGCGGCGAAACGACAGTTTCGCGGAGAGGCGCGAAGTCGTGGAAGCGGTTGAGATCAAGCCGTCTCATGTTACAACTTGAGGGGCGCGAAAACACTTCATGCGAGGGCGAATCGCAGTTTCCACGCTGATCGGCTTGGTCAGCGGCATATTCTGCTGGTTTCTGATGCGGCACTTCCATCAGGATGCCGCCGATTTCCGCTGGGCGCTGCATTTGGGGCACGCGCTCATCGCGCACAAGAACCCATACGATACGCCGCTCGAACAGTACCCCTTTACTGCCGCATTGTTCGCCCTTCCCTTCTTGCGCATGTCCCCGGAAATCGCGGCCGGAGTGTTCTGGGGCCTGAGTTCGTTCGCACTGTCTCTGGGACTGACCCGACATGGATACACACGCCTGTTTGTGTTGCTCGCATACCCGTACTGGGCAGGAATCCTGACGGTGCAGTGGTCGGCGGTCATCGCAGCCGCAGCTTTCTTCCCGCTGCTTCTTCCCCTCACCATGGCGAAGCCCCAGATCGGCATTCCGGTATTCCTCACGCATGCAACCCGCCGCGGGGTGGTTGCCTGCATCGCAGTTGCCGCAATCAGTCTCGCCCTGCTGCCCAAATGGCCCCTGCTCTGGATCCATCAATGGCACAATTACGAACACTTCATTCCGCTTCTCGTGTTGCCCGGGCCCCTGCTGGTATTGAGTCTGTGGCGTTTTCGGAACCGTGACGCGTGGCTGTTGTTCCTCATGGCTCTCATGCCGCAGCGCTGGTTTTTTGACGCCTTCATTCTCTGGCTCATTCCAAAAACGCGCCGAGAAATCCTGTGGACCGTCCTTGCCAGTTGGGGAGCAGGCGTCTGGCGCTGGTATCACATGCCGCATAGTTTCACCGAGGTGGGCCGGTGGGCTGTGATCTCGCTCTACTTGCCGATGCTGTGCGTGGTCTTGCTGCGAAAATCTAAGGCTCCGGATCCTGCAATCCCGCTGAAATAGCCACCTCCTGCAAGCGAAGGTCGCGGAGTACCCGGTGAATTTCCCATCCCCACCAAAGCAGCAGGATCACCAGCAGGTTGGTCTTGTGCCAGACCAGCCACAGAAATATCCATAGCGGGCTGAACAGAAGCGGCAAGACGGGAACGAGCAGCCGGACCTGGGGCCACGAGAATCGCCGGGAATACGAACTCACCCAGTCCGCGACAAGGGCCAGTGGCAACAGCAGCAGACAGAGGTCATGAGAACTGGCCTGATAGCTAACGAGCACGCAAGTGACGACCGCCAGAGCAAAGCTCAGGGAAAACGTTCTTGGACTTGTACGCGAATCCCCGACTCTGCCCGCAATCGCAATCAATCCCGCTGAAACGGCCAGCACGATCAGCCGAAGAGGCAGTCCAAAACGGTCAGCCAGTTTCCAGCCCAGCTCCAGCCCAAGCAGATTGGGCATCAGGCCATAAGGAACCTGTCCCCTGCCGGCTTCTTGCGCCACCTGCAATACCAACGAGGGATATTCCGCCATGCCTTTCCAGCCAACCATCGCGAGCGAGACGATGGCGAGAAAAGCGCCCGTTCCAACAAACGCTGCGACAACTCTGCTTCGCTTCCACAGGGCGAGGATGAGCAACAAGGGAATCGTGAACTGGTATTTGAATAGTCCGAGTCCGAAGATGATTCCGGCGGCAATCTCCGATTCTCTTTGCAGCAACACAAATCCGAGGGTGCAAAGAAAGAGAAGAAGAATTGCGTCTTGTCCCTGGAGGAAGTTCGTGAACACCGGGAAGAATGCGAAGAAGGCTAATACGATTTCCCAGACGGGGATACGGTTCAGGAAGGCTTGCGACTTGCGCAGCAACAGCGCAATTCCTATCAGAAGCGCAAGATTGACGAGTTCCCAACTCAGGAAAGCCGAAGCGTACGTAAGAGATGTCAGGGGCAGAAACAGCAGCGCCTCGAACGGAGGATGGATATAGGGCAGAGGGCCTTTGCGGATATCCCAATTGGCGGCGAATTCGCGCTGAACGCCGTATTGCGCGCGCAGGTCATATAGAGCGCGGGCCTGTCCCTGTCGCAGCATGCGTCCGGCCGTGTAGAAGACGGTAAAATCCGGATCGCCTTTGCGGATGCGTCCTCTCTCGTGCCAAAGGAAGAACGCATGCATGGCAACAATCGTGGCCAGGCATATGCGTACAAAGGCGCGCGTGACTCGAGGATGGAGGTTAAGCCCGGTTTGCTTGGGGATCGTCAAACTGGAGAATTGTACCCCGCGGGCTTCTCAACCATGCTGAGGCTCCCACCTTCGCTTGTATCGTCCAACCGCCAGAACTAATTTTCTTCTTCATCCTGCCGATATCTGGATAGGAAGCCTTCTCCATGAAAGCGTGCGTGCTGATTTCGAACTATGCCTCGTCGTGGGCAATCGCGGCACTTCTTGCAGTGGCTGTTCTTCAAGAGATCCGAATTTTCCTGTCACGCCGCGCCTCGCGGAATCGCGAGGAACTGTTTCAGATTGTGGCCGAAAATGCCGCTGACATGATTGCGCTCGTGGATATGAAAGGGCATCGCCTCTACAACAGCCCTGCCTACACGAAAATTTTGGGCTACTCAGCGGCGGAGCTGCAGCAAACCTCATCCTTTGAGCAAATCCACCCGGAAGACAAACTGAAAGTGCTGGAGGCGGCGCGCGAGGCGCGCGCGAGCGGCGTCGGACGGAAACTTGAATACCGCGTCCGGCACAAGAACGGATCATGGAGAGTTCTGGAATCGGTGGCCAGCGCCATTCGCGATCAGCATGGCCGGGTCGCCAAGCTTGTGATCGTGAATCGTGACATCACCGATCGCAAAGAAGCCGAAGAACGGGCTGACCAAACTCTGCTCCACGACAATTTAACCGGTCTCCCGAATCAGAAGCTTCTGGTGAATCGCATGGAACGGGCTCTGGCAGAAGCTCAGGGCACGAATGGGAAACCCTTTGCCCTGCTGTTCATTGCCCTTGATGATTTCGCACAGGTTCAGGAGACCTACGGTCCTCGGCTCGCCGACGCCTTAATTGTTGCTGCAGCCAAGCGGTTGCAATCCTGTCTCCGGAGCGACCTCTGCGATAGCACCGGCACGCCCGCATTTGCTCCCCGCGATCCTTTGCTATGCCGGCTGCGCGGCCACGTCAATGCAGTGTTCATCGAAAACATCTCGGATCCGGCGGATGCAATGCGAGTCAGCAACGGCATCCAGAATGCGTTTCGTGACGCCTTCTCGATCGAAAGCTACTGGATTCGGACCTCGACCAGCATTGGGATTACGATGGCGGCCTCTGGCCATGCGTCAGCCGCCCAGGTGTTGGCCGATGCAGAGGCGGCGATGCGCCGCGCACAGGCGCGCGGAGGAGGCCGCTGTGAGCTCTATGACGAATTGATGCACTCGCGCGCGGAAAGCCGACTGCGCCTGGAAAATGAGTTGCGCCTCGCCCAGAACAACGGTGAATTCCGTATTCATTACCAGCCAATCGTCGAGCTCTGTTCCCGCCGTGTGGTCAGTTTGGAGGCATTGTTGCGCTGGCAGCATCCCCAACAAGGCCTCATCTCGCCTTATAAGTTCCTCGAAGCCGCGGAAGACATGGGGATGCTCACCTCCGTCGGTGAAGGGCTGTTGGCAGAATCACTCCGGCAGCTTGCTTCGTGGCAGCAGCTTTCGCCGCCCGACGTTCCTCTGTCCGTCACTGTAAACCTCTCTGTAAGAGAATTCAGCCACATTGGACTTGCCTCCCGGATCAGATTGGCGCTCCAGAAAGCGGGCTTAAGTCCCGGGCATTTGAAGCTGGAAATCACGGAAGATGTGCTAGCTGCGAATCCCAAAAGCACCGCGGCGATTGCAGCAGACCTGAAGAAATTGGGCGTACGCCTGATTCTGGATGACTTCGGACGCGGCCCCTGCTCGATCCGCACACTGCAGGATTTTCCTTTCGACGAGCTCAAGCTCGATGCCACGCTAATCGCAGAGATGCTGGTCGATAAACGATCACGAATTCGCCTGGAACTCCTCATTTCGTTGGCTCACAAACTAAATATGACGGTCGCCGCCGAGGCTATCGAGAACGTCTCGCAACTGGAAGAGTTACGAAGTCTGGGCTGCGAACTCGGGCAGGGATACTTGTTCTCGCGCGCCGTGGAGCCTGCACTGGTTGAACCAATGTTGCGGCAACAGTCTCGCAACTCTGAAATTTTCACTCAAAAGCTCTCCCCGAGGTCGCTGCTGGAATTTCACAACACTCGAAGCTGATTGCTTCTACCCTTCGATTTGCGCAGCTCTCAGGGTCGCGACCGCCGCTTCTGAACTTACGGGGGAGTAATACACTTCTTTGAAAGTGTAAGAGCGGGCTTTCGAAGACAACACGGGCAGGATTTCAATGTGCCAGTGATAGTCCTCATCGATCGTCTTCCAATATCCCAGGCTTCGCGAGGGATGCATGCTGCTGGGCGAGGTGTGCAGCACCAGATGGAATTCTTCTGTGATGGTGCGAATGCGCTGCAGCGTACGGCGGAGTAAAGCCGCGAGATTCGTTCGCAGGCCGGGACGATTCAGCCCCGTGCGTTCGAACGCGGCCTCATGATTCCGAGGCAAGATCCAGGTTTCGTAGGGTACGCGCGGCGCAAATGGGCCCAGCGCGATGTAGTCGCCGCGTGACTCAATCACCCGCAGCGCCTGCCGCTCCTCCTGCTGAATAATGTCGCAGAACACACAGCGTTCCTTGCCGAGAAAGTATTCCCTTCCAGCGCGGAGTTCATACAGGACCCGGCGCGGCACAAAAAGGGTCGCCGTGAGTTGAGAGGTTGGGTGCGAGAATTCCTGTCCCGCGTGAGTTCCAAAATCCTTGTAGAGGCTGACGTACTTGATGCGTGCATCATGCTTCAAATCGAGGATTCGCTCTGCGGCAAGACGCAAAAAGTAGCCGATATCTTCATCGCTGGAATTCCACAATTGGCGGTCGTGGCTTCGATTTTCCACCAGCACTTCATGGGCGCCGACGGCATGCATCCGGTCATAAAGCCCGTCGCCGCGACGTCCGGGTTCGCCCTCAATGTGGTAAATCGGCGAGGGATGTACGACCGAGCGAGCCGACCACGGTGCTGAACCGGAACTCGGCAGGTCTGCAATCACATGAGCCGCAGAAGGACTGTCAGGGCAGAACAGACACGGCCCTTGCGGCTTGGGCCTCCCCTCAGCAGGCTCGTCTCCGGTAATCACCCAGGAGCGTGTAATGGGATCCTTGCGCAGCTCCATGCGATAAGAAGACACCGCCAGACAAGCGGAGTCAATGGATTTTTCCTCTGTCCGATCGAAGCCAGCGACACAGAAGTGGTGCAATCCTGTTTGTTATAATCCGCGCTCAAGAGCAACGAAACACCGCCCCATGACTGAGCCGTCCACGCCGTTAATGCGGCAATACTCCGCGATCAAGAAAGACCATCCCACGGCGCTGCTGTTCTTCCGGCTTGGAGACTTCTACGAATTATTTTTTGACGACGCGGTCATCGCCGCGAAAGAGCTTCAGATCACGCTTACCTCGCGGAATAAAGAAAAAGGGATCGCCATTCCCATGTGCGGTGTTCCCTTCCACGCCGCCGAAGGATACATCGGAAAGCTGATCCGCAAAGGATATAAAGTCGCACTCTGCGACCAGATGGAAGACGCCAGGCTCGCGAAGAAACTGGTGCGGCGCGAAGTGACCCGTGTCATTACGCCGGGAACTGCCGCCGATTCCTCGCTCGGATCGGAAGATAACAACTTTCTGGCTTCCATCGCCCAGGTTGGCGACCGGGTCGGTTTTGCCGCTCTTGATCTCTCCACCGGAGAATTTCGCGCAACCGAGTTCTCCGGGGAGAGCGCCCTGCGGCGCGTGCACGAGGAACTCGAACAACTGCGGCCCCGGGAAATCGTCTACGGATCGGCCGCTCCCCTGTTTGAAACTGTGGGACGAGAGGCTAACACAGCCAGTATTTCCGCAACAGCCACTGCATCTACGGCCACTGTTTCGCCCCGACAACGGCTCGCCGGAACCAGTTGCACCGAGACTCCGCTCGACGACTGGATTTTCGCTCCCGACCACGCGATTCCACTACTTGAAAACCATTTCGGCGTACTCTCGCTGGAAGGCTTCGGTCTTGCGGGTCGAGTCGCTGCAGCCACCGCCGCCGGAGCCATTCTCTATTACGTGCGATCCACGCAGCGCGGCTCGTTAGATCATGTCGATCGCATCGGCTGGTACGAGCGGCAGAATTGCCTCGTGCTCGATGCCGTGACGGTCCGCAATCTGGAACTGATCGAGCCGCTGTTTGCCGGAACCGACGCCGGGGTAACGCTTTTTCGCTCGATCGACGGCGCGGTAACTCCCATGGGCAAGCGCCTGCTGCGGTCCTGGCTGCTGCGTCCTTCCATCGAAACCGAGGAGATACAGTCCCGCCTGGACGCGGTGGAGGCCGGAGTCAAGGATCTGTTGCTGCGGGAGGAACTGCGGCGCGCGCTCGACGGGGTGCTCGATCTGGAGCGCCTGCTGAGCCGGGTAACGCTGGAGACGGCGAACCCGCGCGACGTGCTCGCACTTGGAGCTTCATGCGCCAAGATTCCCGGCATAAAAGCTGCCGTGGCCCGACTGATGAGTGTGGCACGGTGGCAAAAACTGCACACTTCTTTGGACGACCTGCAGGATCTGCGCCAGAAAATTGAAGCAACCCTTGTTGCCGAAGCGCCTTTGAGCTTCGCGGACGGCGGCGTGATCTCCTCCGGCATTGATCCGGAACTGGACGAACTTCGGGAACTTTCCCGCAATAGCAAGCAGGTCCTGGCGCAAATCGAGCAGCGTGAGCGGACCCGCACCGGGATTTCCTCGCTGAAAGTGAAATTCAACTCGGTCTTCGGCTACTACATGGAAGTCTCCAAGCCGAATCTGCATCTTGTTCCAGCGGATTACGAACGCAAGCAAACGCTGGTGGGAGCGGAGCGCTTCACGACTCCGGAATTAAAAGAGTACGAAGCCAAGATTCTCGACGCGCAAGAGAAGATCGTCGAAATCGAACGCCGCCTGTTTACCGAACTGCGTGGCGCCATCGCGGCCGAAGCCAAGCGGATTCGCCAGACGGCTCTGGCGCTGGCTGAAGTGGATGTCCTCGCCTCCATGGCTCATATCGCTGCGCTGCGAAATTATTGCCGCCCGATCTTTTCCAACGACGGAGATCAGTTGGAGATCATCGAAGGCCGGCATCCCGTCATTGAGCAGCAGGAACTGGCAGGCGGCAGCGACCGGTTTGTCCCCAATGATCTGTTCATGAACGGAAGCACGCACAATATCCTGCTTCTGACCGGTCCGAACATGGGCGGAAAGTCGACGTATCTGCGACAGATCGCGCTGATGGTCATTCTGGCGCAGATGGGTTCGTTCGTTCCCGCGCGATCCGCGCGCCTGACCGTAGTCGATCGCGTTTTCACACGGATTGGCGCCAGCGACAACCTCGCGCGCGGACGCTCGACTTTCATGGTCGAGATGACCGAAACGGCCGCGATTCTCCATACCGCGACCGCACGGTCTCTCGTCCTGCTCGACGAAGTCGGGCGCGGCACCGCAACGTACGACGGTTTGGCGATTGCCTGGGCCGCGGTGGAATATCTGCATCAGCGGGTGAAGGCAAAAACTTTGTTCGCGACCCACTACTTCGAGCTGACCGAATTGGCAGACCAGCTTGCCGGAGTGAAAAACTATCATGTGTCAGTCAAAGAGACCGGCGGAGGCATCGTCTTTCTGCGCAGAGTCGAGCCTGGCGCCGCCGATCGCAGCTACGGCATCGAAGTCGCGAAGCTGGCGGGACTGCCCAATGAGGTCGTCGAGCGTGCTCGCGAAGTGCTCGCCGAGCACGAATCGGCAGAGAGGGTCGCTACCGGACACCTGTCTCCCGGAGCGTTGCCTCCGCCGGCACAGCTGACAATTTTCACTCCCTTGTCGCAACCCGTACTGGAGAAGTTGCGTGATGTGGATTTGAACCGCATCACACCGCTGGAAGCACTGAATCTGCTGGCGGAGTTGAAGCGAGAAATCTAGCAAGCGTTTATGAGCGGCAGTACATCAAGGAAAGGAAACAGTCCGTTGGCTGGCACCAACAAACGAAGTACGAATCAGGCGAACCCAGGCCAGTTGCTCATCATTGGCTTTTCCGGCCACGAGATGACTCCCGGCCTCAAGACGCTCCTCACGCGTGTGCAGCCAGGGGGAGTGATTCTATTTGCACGCAACATCAAGTCTGCAGAGCAGACCTGGCGCTTGCTGCGAGACTGCCAGGACTGCGTGGCGACTCCGCTGTTTACCTGTGTCGATGTGGAAGGCGGCACCGTCGATCGCTTCCGCGAATTACTCGGGCCGTCTCCCGCCGCCGCAGACGTCTTCGCCTCCGGTGACCGCAAGCTGTTTCGAAAACACGGTGAAGTTTTGGGAAGGAACTGCAGAACGCTGGGATTCAACGTGGACTTCGCTCCCGTTCTCGACTTGGGATTCGAACGCTCCCGGAAAGTTCTGGGATCGCGAACGGTATCGATAGATCCAAAAATCGCGTCGCGTTATGCGCGCGAATTTCTCAAAGGATTGCAGAAGGAAAAGGTGCTTGGGTGCGGTAAGCACTTCCCCGGCCTCGGGGAGGCCGGGCTCGACAGCCATTATCGTCTGCCAGTCATCGATAAGCCGGCGAAAAAGCTCTGGGAGCAGGATCTCGCCCCATACCGGTTATTGCGCGGGCAATTGCCATTCGTGATGGTCGCCCACGCTGCGTATCCACAGCTCACGCGGGATCGAAACCCTGCCTCATTATCGAAGCGTTGGATTACGGAGATTCTCCGCAAGAAGATCAGTTACCGAGGCCTGATCATCTCTGACGACCTCGAGATGGGAGGAGTACTCGGCTCGGCGTCAGTCGGCGATGCTGCCGTGCGAACTGTGCGTGCGGGTTCTGATCTGTGCCTGGTCTGCCATCGCGAGGACCGGGTCCTCGAAGCCTATGATGCGCTCGCACGTGAGGTCCGGGCGGACCGCAAGTTCGCGAAACGCGTGGAAGATTCCACGGTGCGCATTCTGAAGTTCAAGAAGAAATTTGCCAAGTTGCTGCGGCCGCCGAAAGCGCCTTCCTTGAAGGACTCAGCCCGGCTTTCCCGCCAAGTGTGGGAACTCAATGAACGCGTGCGCCTCGAAACTCTCGGCCGAATGAACGACTCGGCCGCCAGCGAATGAAAACACAATCCATGATCGTGGCCGGCGTAATGAGTGGAACTTCGGCGGACGGGATCAACGTCGCGCTGGTGCGAGTCAGTCGCGATCGAGACGCCCGTCACCCGGAAATACCGCTTCTTGCCCACGCCGAGTTCCCTTATCCGGGCCAGGTGCGCGAGAAAATCCTCACCCTGATGAATGCCGAGAGAGCCCGCGTCGCCGATCTGGCCCGCCTGAATTTTCTGCTCGGGGATTTATATGCGGCTGCAATTCTCCGGACCCAGAAACGCTGTGGCCTGAAGGCGGAACTGATTGGCTGCCACGGCCAGACTCTCTATCACCAGAGCGAAGCAGAATCATTTTTGGGACGGAAGGTCGCAGCGACCTGGCAGACCGGCGAAGGAGCGATCATCGCCGCGCGAGTAAAAGTTCCTGTCGTCTCCGATTTCCGGCCTGCGGATATCGCCGCAGGGGGCAAGGGCGCGCCGCTTGTTCCGTTTCTAGATTTCACTCTTTTTCACGATCCGCGAATCGGACGGATCATTCAGAACATCGGTGGAATCGCAAATCTCACGGCGATTCCCGCCGGCGCGTCCGCGGGCGGCGTCATCGCCTTCGATACCGGCCCCGGCAATATGGTGATCGATGCCCTCATGCTGCAGTTGTTTCATCAGCCATTTGACCGCAATGGCAGGACGGCCGCTTCCGGAATCGTGCTGTCTGACGCCCTCCGCCAACTCCTGCGAAACAAATTCTTTCGCGTGAAGCCGCCCAAGACCGCGGGACGCGAGCAATTCGGCCGCGAGTTTGTGCGCGATTTCCTCAGGCTCTGCAAAGGCGCTCGCAAGGCAGACATGGTCGCGACAGCAACCGCCCTCACCGCCGAATCCATCGCCTCAGCCGTAAAGCAATTTGTACTGAACCGCGCCCGTAGCGCTGCAAACTACGGCGAAATGATTCTCTCCGGCGGAGGTTCAAAGAATCGAACGCTCGTTGAACTCCTCCGCCGGCGGTTGTCAGCTCTCGGAATTCGACTCAAGCTTTCCGATGACCTGGGCCTACCCTCGCAAGCGAAAGAAGCCGTCGCGTTTGCTGTGCTGGCCCATCAAACCTGGCTCCGGCAGGCCTCAAATATTCCTTCAGCCACGGGCGCCAGATACCCGGCAGTTCTCGGCAAAATTTCGTATCCTTAACGGAAGACCAACAACACCAATGCCGATCTACGTTGCTTTATTGCGCGGAATCAACCTGGGGCCGCACAAGCGCATGAAGATGGAACGACTTCGCGCCTCCTTCGAAGACCTGAAATTCAAACAGGTCCAAACCTATATTCAAAGCGGCAACGTTGTCTTCGAGGCCGGCAAAGAATCGCTTCCCGCGATGTGCAGCCGAATCGAGAACAAGATTCTGTCGGACTTCGGCTTTCCTGCTCCCGTCGTCCTGCGGACAGCGCAGGAATTGAAACGGGCGATTACGAACAATCCCTTCGTGAAGCGCTCCGGCATTGGTCTTGACAAATTGCACGTGATCTTCCTGCCCGAAGTGCCCGGACCCGACGCTCTTAAAGAACTGCAAGGGTTGACCACATCACCCGATGAATCTTCCTGCCTGGGAAAAGAGATTTACCTCTTTCTGCCGAATGGAATGTCGAAAAGCAGCCTCATCAACAATCGCATTGAGCGGCGTCACCTCAAGGGCGCGACGACTCGCAACTGGCAAACGGTAAACAATATTCACGAGATCTGTCAGGGTTGCGAATGAGGCGCAAATCCCAACGCGCGTCCGGCAAAGCATCGCCGGCGCTCTTCGGCCAGTTCAGGCAAACTCGCCTTCTCGTTGCGTTTACGGCCGTATGTCTCGTGCTCACTGCGTGTTCCCGCAAGCCGGATCCCAATACCTTCGTGATGCTGATCGAATCAAGTCCCACCAATCTTGATCCGCGGGTCGGCATCGATGCGCAATCGGAGCGCATTGATAGCCTCATCTTCGACGACTTGCTCTCGCGCGGTGACAATCTCGATGTTGCCCCTGGCCTTGCCGAGCGCTGGGAGATTCCCGATCCCCTCACCTACGTCTTCCATTTGCACCACGGTGTCAACTTTCATGACGGACGCCCGCTGACCTCGAGAGACGTGAAATGGACCTTCGACTCTCTGCTCCAGCACAAAGTTCGCAGCACCAAATCTGCCGTGTACCGCTTTGTCGATCACATCGATGCGCCCGATCCTTACACCGTGGTTTTCCATCTCAAAGAGCCGTTCGCGACATTGTTGTGGAATCTCTCTGATGGTGCGATAGGAATCGTGCCTTACGGCAGCGGAGACGAGATGTCAACGCATCCCGTTGGCTCCGGACCCTTCAAGTTCGTGAGTGCGGAAACCGACCGCGAGGTGATCGTTGAGCATAACGACGACTACTGGGGCGACAAAGCGAAGTTGGCCCGCATCCGATTTGCTGTCGTTCCGGATGCGATCACCCGCGCTCTCGAATTGCGCAAGGGCAGCGCCGACGCCGAGATCAACGCCCTCACTCCTGACACGGTCACAACCCTCAGCCGTGATCGCGATCTCGTGATAGAAAGCGCACCGGGCACAGTGCTTGCCTATTTGGGATTCAACCTGCGCGATTCGATCCTCAAAGACGTCCGGGTAAGGCAGGCGATTGCCTACGCACTTGATCGTAAGGCGATGATCGAATATCTATGGCGCGGCGAGGCGCGCCCGGCTCGCAGCATTCTGCCCTCGCAAAGCTGGGCGTATGACGGCAATGTTCCCAGTTACGATCACGACCCCGAGAAAGCCGGACAGTTACTGGAGGCCGCCGGCTATCCGCTCGTAAATGGCCAGCGTTTTCATATCACCATGAAGACGTCAACCGACGAGAACACTCGCCTCATGGTCACGGTGATGCAGCAACAGCTGCGCCGGGTCGGTATTGTCCTCGACATCCGCAGCTTCGAATTTGGGACTTTCTTCGCCGACGTCACCCACGGAGCCTTCCAGATGTATGGCCTGCGCTGGATCGGCGGAAACGAGGACCCCGACATTTTCGAATACGCCTATGACACCGCCAAGTTCCCGCCCAATGGCGCCAATCGCGGGTACTACTCCAATCCAAAGATTGACGCGCTACTCGATCGCGCGAGACATGAGATCGACCCCGCCGCAAGAAAAGCGATCTATGCGCAAATCCAGCAGATTCTCGCGACCGATGTACCCACCATCAATCTCTGGTATCTCGATAACGTTCTCGTCCACAGCCGCCGAGCCATTCACTTGCAATTGAATTCGGCCGGCAATTATGACTTCCTGCGCACTGCGGAACTCACTCCGGTTGCCGGGAATTAATTGCGCCCTCTTCGCAAGCACCGGCTTGGCTCACTCTCGTCTCTGGGACGTTTGTGAAGACCGGGCAACATCGCCTCCCAAGGCAGCTCAATTCCGCGTGGTACTATCGAAATTTGTCACTTTAGCTCTCTGAGACATTCATGCGAGTTCTCTTCATTGGCGACATTTTTGGCCGGCCGGGACGCACCATCGTCAAAGACCGTCTGCCACGCCTTGTTCGCGAGAAAAATATCGACCTCATTATCGCCAACGGAGAGAACGCTGCTGCCGGATTCGGAATCACTCCCGCGCTCGCCGAAGAACTTTTTGATCTGAATATCGACGTGATCACGACCGGCAATCACGTCTGGGACAAGCGCGAACTCATCGACTACATGCAGCTTGGCGAGACGAACGGCCACGGGCCGGCAAAGCGCATTTTGCGTCCGGCCAACTATCCCCCGAACATGCCCGGTTCTGGCCTCTACGAAGGCAAAAAAGGGGATACAGCGTACGCGGTCATCAACCTGCAAGGGCGTGTCTTCATGGCGTCCAACGATGATCCCTTCCGGACTGCAGACGATCTTCTGAAAAAAATCACGGCCCGCCTGGTCTTCGTCGATATCCACGCGGAAGCGACCTCCGAGAAAGTTGCCCTGGGATGGTATCTCGATGGCCGCGTCACCGCCGTCCTGGGTACACATACGCATGTGCCAACTGCCGACGGGCGCGTCCTTCCCAACGGAACTGCCTACATCACCGACGTCGGGATGACGGGTCCCTACGATAGCGTGATCGGGGTAAAAAAAGAGCTGATCGTGGAGCGATTTCTTACCAATATGCCGATCCGGTTTGAGCCGGCAACCGGGGACGTCCGTTTCTGTGCCGTGGTGATCGAGTGCGATGAGAGCACGGGAAAGGCGCGCTCGATCGAACCGCTCATGCTCTCCGGAGATTAAGACCAACGCTACGAGCCCAGATTCCTCCTCGTGCAAGAATGCCTTCCTTGCTCGTTCTTTCTGCGTTTGGAATCCTGCCGCCGCACTCGAAGGTACTAGGTCCACTAGCCGCCTCCAAACTGATCCGGTAGCAGGTTAAAATCAAAAGCGATGCGGGGCGCCCTTCTCGTCTTACTGACAGGATTCTTGTGCGCGGCACCGTCTTACGCGACGGGACCGGACGAATCTGCCATGCTTCCGCCAGTCACCTGCGGCAACGGCGTTCCCGGCGGGGTGAACTGCATCACCTCGAAAAAAGATCTCAAGCAGGCCCGTCGCGATTTCTCTCTGGCCAAAAAGCTGGCGCAAGATCATCAACTGGAAGAAGCCCTCAAGCAGTTCGATGCCGCCTCCCGTCTCGACCCGCAAAATCCCCAGTATTTAACCGCTCGCGAGACCCTCACGCAGGAGTTGGTCTTTCAGCATGTGCAACGCGGTGACGCGCTGCTGTTGTCCAAGCAGCACGACAAAGCGGCTGAGGAATTCCGCGCCGCCCTCCAACTGGACCCCGATGATCAGTATGCGCGCGATCGCTTGCAGGAAGCATCGCCACCACCCGCTCCGTTGGACTCGTTCTTTCCTCCGACCTCCGTCTACGATTCCGGCGAGATCCATCTTCAGTCTGGGAACGATCTGGCGACGTTTCACTATCAGGGGGACGTGAAAGGACTCTTCACTGAGCTCGCCACCGCATACGGCTTGACTGCGGAGTTTGACGAGTCCGTACCTTCGAAGCCGGCCCGTTTCTACATCAGCGATGTGGATTTCACCACCGCCCTGCGCCTCGCCTGCGCTGTCACCAAGACGATGTGGACGCCTTTAGCCCCGCGTCAGTTTCTGGTGGCGGCCGACACGGCCCAGAATCACAAGCAGTTCGATCGTATGGTGCTGCGCACCTTTATTCTTCCAACTCACTCAACTCCCCAGGAGGCCACGGAGTTTGTTCTCACCCTGCGAAACATGTTTGACCTGCGTTACGTCAATTCTGGCCAGACGGCTGACACGGTTGAGGTGCGCGCACCACAATCCATCATGGACGCTTGCAACAAGCTTGTGGAGCAATTGCGCATCGCCCCCAAGCCGCAGGTCATGTTCGACATCAAGGTCTATCAAATCGATCACCAATTAGCTCAGAACATCGGTCTGCACATTCCGAACACCTTCAACCTGTACAACATTCCTGCAGCAGCACTCGCTGGACTTGCCGGACTTGGCGGCCAGAATATCCAGAACCTTATCAATCAACTGATCTCATCCGGTGGAATCAATCAAGCCGGCAGTTCTTCAATTTCGGCGCTGCTTGCGCAATTAACCGGACAACAGAACTCCATCTTCAGCCAGCCTCTGGCGACCTTCGGCGGCGGACTCACCTTTATGGGATTGAGCCTCGATCAACTGGCCGGCGCGCTTTCCGTCAACGAATCCTGGTCCCGTACCATAGACCACGTCACGATGCGCGCCGGGCAAGGGGTTGAGACCACTTTCCATCTCGGAACCAAGTATCCAGTCTTAAACGGCTCCTATGCCCCGATCTTCAATGCTCCGCAAATTGCGCAGGTCCTCGGCAATCAGAGTTACGTCGCGCCATTCCCGTCCGTAAGCTACGAAGACCTCGGCCTGATTCTGAAAACAAAACCCGTCATTCATGAGGATGACGTCAGCGTGCAACTCGACATGGAGGTGCGTTCCTTAACCGGGCAAGACAACAATGGGATTCCAATCATCTCCAATCGGGAATATAAGGGCAGCATTACGCTCCAGGATGGCGAGCCGGCTTTCGTCGCCGGAATGATTTCAAAATCCGACCAGTACTCCATGAGCGGGATCCCCGGACTCGGCTTTATTCCTGGCCTCAATCAGATCATGACGACCAATACCAAGCAGGAGAACGACGACGAATTGCTGGTCATTATCACGCCTCACATCGTCTCTAACTTTCAGCGCAGCACTCCTGAAATCTGGGTAAAACGCTGACCGCCCGGTCCTACCTCAAACAGGCAGAGCCATCTCCTCTCCCCACGCCTGCATTGTTATAATCCGGTTTCGGCCTTCATCCTGCTCTGCGCAGAAACAGCGCAATTCCTGCTAGAGGACAAACGTGGCACTCGACGAAGAAATCTACGAACTACGGCGCCAGAAGCTTCAACAGATTGAAGCCTTGGGACAACGCACGTATCCCACTAAATACGAATTCACCCACACCCTCCCGCAGATCGTTACGGACTATTCCCCGAAAACCGGCGAGGAACTCGAAAGCGCGCGCGTCAACGTGCGTGTGGCTGGAAGGATTGTCGCCATCCGTCTGATGGGCAAAGCCAGCTTCAGCCACCTGCAGCAGGGTGGACAGAAATTGCAGATCTACATCAAGAAAGATGCCGTCGGCGAACAGGGATGGGACCTCTTCAAGCTGCTTGATCTGGGCGACCACATTGGCGTCAGCGGATATCTCTTCCGCACGCGCACCGGCGAACTTAGTGTGCACGTTGAGAGCATCACATTCCTCAGCAAAGATCTTCGCCCGCTTCCCGAAAAATGGCACGGCCTCACCGACGTCGAGTTGCGCTACCGCCAGCGCTACGTCGATCTGGTGGTCAATCCGGAAGTCCGCGACGTGTTCCTCAAGCGCAGCCGCCTGGTGCAATCGTTGCGCCGCACATTCGATTCTCACAACTTCGTCGAAGTGGAAACTCCGATGATGCAGCCCATCGCCGGAGGAGCGGTCGCGCGTCCCTTTGTGACCCATCACAATACGCTCGACATGGATCTCTATCTCCGCATCGCGCCGGAGCTCTATTTGAAGCGCCTGGTTGTGGGCGGCCTGGATCGCGTTTATGAGATCAACCGCAATTTCCGCAACGAAGGTTTGGGATGGCGCTGGAATCCCGAGTTCACCATGCTTGAGGCGTATCAGGCTTACACGGACTATCAGGGCATCATGAATCTCACGCAGGAGGCCATCACCGAGGCGGCCAAGGCAGTAAACGGCAGCCCGATATCGAAGTGGACCGTAAGCGAAGACGGCAAAGACACTGTCCACGAGCTCGACTGGTCGAACTGGCAGCGCTTCACCATGCGCGAGGCCATCCTGAAGTTCTGGCCCGAGAAAGCCGGTGCCAAGCCGGAGATGTCCGACTTTTCCTCGCCGGATCGGATCAAAGCGCTCGTGACCCGTTTCAATGCGGCTCACTCGCACATGGCCTACGATCCCAACGAACCTGCCGGAAAAACAATCGCATCCTTGTTCGAATCGGTTGCCGAGGAACACCTTACCCAGCCGACGATCATCTACGAATTCCCGACTGCCGTTTCTCCGCTTTCAAAGCAGAAGCCGGACGAGCCAGATTGGACGGAGCGCTTCGAAATCTTCGCTGGACAGATGGAGATTTCCAACGGATTCAGCGAACTCAACGACCCCGAGGATCAGCGCCGTCGCTTCGAAGCCCAGTTAAAAGAGCGCGAGCGCGGCGACGAAGAAGCCCACCAGATGGACGAAGACTACATCCGCGCGCTCTCCTACGGCATGCCACCGGCGGGTGGGGTCGGCATCGGCGTCGACCGCGTGTGCATGTTGCTCACCGATTCGCACACCATACGCGACGTAATCCTGTTCCCGTTACTGCGTCCTGAAAAGGGCTCGGCCGCGGAAAATGCAAAGAATCCAGATCATCAATAACATTCTGGAAACTGCCATGCACTTCTGAGTACATCGTTATGCACTAGAATCAGTGCACCGATGTTTCTATACTTTCTTCATGCAATTTGGGCTCTGTCCGTAGCAGCGCTGCCGTAGGGCTCCAGATGGGCTCTGGGTCGGTGGCGCTTTGCTTATTATGTTTTGTTCGCTGCTTAGAAGGCCAGTTGCAGCCGGCTTACCAGGACATTCTCGGCCTCAAAAACTCTGGCCGCAGTCGGCGCCTTCCCGAATGTCGTGTGTTCGAAGTTACTGACCAGTTTGACCACGTTGTTCAAATACCAATTCATGCCTATGCCATATTCGTGAGCTTGCTGTGGGCTTGACTCCGGACTGGCGAACACCGGAAAGGCGTTGCCATTAATTCGCAACTGACTGCTGCGCACCGCGATTTCCAATGCGCCCAGATGGCTAAATCCGCGCCTGGGGTCAAACGAACTGCGCACGCGTACGCCGCCATAAGTATTCTTTTCTCCGGTCACGACATAAGAGCCGGCAATCTGCCAGGCATCGTTGCGAATCTGCCCAAAGCGGCCCGCATTGATCACGCCCTGAGACGAGCTGACGTATTCGAACATAGCTCCGGCCGCACCAGCATAGAAATAAGCCTGGGGGGCAATCCGGTTATGGCCGCCCGCCGCCTGAGTGGCCGAAGAATACGTGAAAAACGAACTCTGCCCCACTGTTTTCAGTCCTGCGATCGGGCCGCGCTGGTTTCCAGCTGAACCCGCGATGCCGATTCCGAAATGTTGAAGCGAAGTCAGATATGAGCCGGCGAAAGGTCTCACAAAAACTCTGCCTGCCCCCTCGTTCCCGGCGAGCCAGGTCATGCTTCCGTTGGATCCATCGTTGGCTCCATTGAAATAACCAGCTTCATAGCTTATCGACTCCGACAACACCGAGCCGCTCAGTTGCGCACCTATATAGCGGAGCGGGACCAGGTCCGACGCCAACGAACGCTCCACGAAGGTCAGATCGCGATCGGAACGCAACACCTCCAGGCCGATGGGCTCCTTGAACTTCCCTACTCGCAGCTTGGCAAAAGGCAGGGTGTTGAGCTCAAGGTAGGATTCCTGGATTTGCGGGTTGCTCTCTCCGAAGTCGGGCATGAAACGAAAATCGACCGAACGGAACAGGCTTCCCTCGAAGATCGGCCGAATCCGGCGCAGCACAAAAGTGTCGAGCGCTGCACCCTGGATGTTGTTGCTGAACATGCGGTTGTCCAGCTGTGCATATCCGTGCACATGCAGTTGTGTCGACCCGCTGTCCGTCGAGAACCACAACCCATCCCGCTGGACTGCCATCGGCGGGTTGGAATTCACCGCATCGATCTCAGCTAACGCCACGACCTGGCCTGTCGTCGCCGAGTTATTCCCGGGAACCTGCGCGTGCATCGACTGCGGGATCGGCAACGCGAACAGAAGAGCAGCCGCGGCCACGCATCCAAACAATTCTCCTCGCGCACGCATCAGCACGCCCTTGTTCCTGCAATTCTCATTATCATCATTTTGTTTCCTGATATCGAGATATTCATACCGGGGGGGAAGGAACTGCAACTTACATTCAGGCCTGAGATCGAGGTTATCGCAACCCGCCCGACGTTCTGTACACGCTTACGGACGATGCTTCCCTCCGATAATTACCGGGAGGACGGAAACGGTTGCCTTCTTCTTCGACACTCGCTGGCGCTTTTTGCCGCGATGCCCGTTCTCCACAATTAAATCCGCCAATGTCGTGTTGTCCAGAATCCGCGCGGCCGCATCCCGCACGTCCAGAAAAACCTGATACAGCGCCTGATGCGGGAGATCCTTGTCGATCAGAACTCGCAGTTGATCGGCATCTCCAAACGGGGCCAGCGGGCCATCGATGAGCCGAATAATCTCGCTCATGTAAATCTGAGCCGGATCTCGCCGCAATTGGTACCCGCCCTTGGCGCCCCGCACGCTCTCGACGACGCGAGCGTTCTTCAGTTCGAGCAGAATCAATTCCAGAAATTTCTCGGGAAGGTCTTCTTCGTACGCGATGTCCCGAATCTTGATTGAGCCCTGTTTATAGTGACGGGCCAGCATCATCAGCGACTGCAGCGCGTAAAGCCCCTTTTGCGAGATCCGCATGGTGGCGTCGATTATTCCACAAAGTTGATTAGTTTAATAGACATTACTGCACGCCCACGGATGCTTTCTTTCATGGCGGGAGGTGTGCAGATACCTGCATCCCAATGCACTTGTTCGGAACATCGCGCAGCCTTGAGGAACTACTTATGTCGATGAAAGCGAAGGATCTGCACCGTGATGTTGTCGGGGCCCCCACGCTGTATGGCGAGGCGGACAAGCTCGTGGCAGGCCATTTCCGGAGATCGTTTGGCTGCCGAGGTTGCAAGTTCTTGCTCACTCACCACTCCCCACAATCCATCCGTGCAAAGAATCAGCGTGTCGCTATCATAGAGTTCAAGCGGTGCTTCGGAAACGTCAGCTGCCAGTTCCCTTCCCGCTCCCAGCGCTGCTGTCAGAATGTGACGCTGCGGATGGGTCTCCGCCTCTTCCGCGCGAACAATACCCGTCTCGACCAGCCTGCCAACGTAGGAATGATCGTGCGTCAGCTTTGAGATTTCGCCTTCGCGGACGAGGTACAGCCTGGAATCCCCGACGTGGGCAAAAAATAGCTCATTTCCTACGATCGCCATCGCGGTGCAGGTCGTGCCCATTCCCTGCAGCTCCGAATGCTGGACCGCGTAGTCGCAGATCTGCTGGTGAGCGGCGCGAAAAGCTTCCATCAGCACAGCCCGGACGTCAGTGGTGAAGCTCTTCTCGTAGGCGTCGCGTACGGTTTCAACCGCAATGCGGCTGGCCTCCTGTCCGCCCTCGTGGCCACCCATGCCGTCCGCGATTACCGCCAATCGCCCTTTGCGGCTTACTTCTTCCGCATCTTTTGGCTCCCAGTAGAGAAACGAATCCTCATTGTTTCCTCGCTGCAGACCAATATCGCTCAGATTGGCAATTTCGATGCCCGGTTTGCCCGTCATGCCAACCGCCATCGATTTTGGAAAGAATCAAAAATGCTCATTTGGATGATCAAGGAACAGGCATTATAACGGCAGCCAGCATCACTTGGCACGGATTTCGGCGGCGATGATTCGCCTTAACAAAATGACTGCGGCTCTGAAGGAAATTGTATAGATGGGCCTTAAATCAGGTCTGCTACCTGCCCGTCGACGCTAGACCCCGGTGATAGACAGATTCAAGGATCTGATCCCCGCCGCGGCGCAGCAACTCAGCACCGGCATCGTTTCCCAGCTTCTCTGGATCGTCCCCGTCGCGCGAGTCACGCAGAAGCTTCGATCCATCGGGATCGGCCACGATCGATTCCAGATGCAGCTTCTTGTTCCTGATTTCCGCAAACGCGCCAATCGGAACCTGGCAGCCTCCGCCCAGGCGGTTCAGCAGGGCGCGCTCGCAAGTCGTTGCCGCGCGCGCCGCAACGTCGTCAAGGAATTGCAATACTTCGCGGCTTTTCGCATCTCCTTCGCGGATCTCAATTCCCAGCGCGCCTTGTCCCGCCGCCGGGCACATGATTTCCGCCGGAATGATCTGCTGGATCAACTCTGTCTTCCCCAGCCGCTTCAGCCCCGCCGCAGCCAGGATGATGGCGTCAAACTCCCCCTGCTCGAGCTTGCGCAGGCGCGTATCGACATTGCCGCGCAACGGGTGAATGTCAAGATCGGGACGAATCGCCTTCAGCTGGGCTTGCCTCCGCAAACTCGACGTGCCCACCCGCGCGCCTTGGGGCAGCTCTTCGATCTTGGAATATCTGCGCGAACAAAAGGCGTCGCGCGGATCTTGCCGCTCGGTGATCGCGGCGATTTCGAATCCCTTGGGAAGTTCCGTCGGCAAGTCTTTCAACGAATGGACGGCGAGATCGACGCGTCCGGCAGCAAGCGCTTCCTCGATCTCCTTGGTGAACATGCCCTTGGTGCCGACTTTCGCCAGCGCAACATCGGTGATCTTGTCGCCGGTGGTGTGGATGATTTCGATTTCGACTTCATGTCCGCGGGCGCGCAACAGGGCGGAAATGTGGTTGGCCTGCCAGAGAGCAAGCTGGGAGCCGCGCGAGCCGATGCGAAGACGCGCCATTATTGCAGGGTCTCCACTTCGTCTTTTTTAGTGGAGATTTCTGCAGGCTTCTCTTTGACCTGCAGATTAAACAGTCTTCGCACGACATCGATCACGGTGGCCGCCTCAGACTCGCGCGCCGCCGACTTTAACGTCGTGATCGGCGTATGCATCACTTTGTTGATGATCCCTCGGGTCAGCGCTTCAATGGCAATCTCCTGCTCCGGCGTGAGTTGTCCCATGCGTCCCCGGACACGATCAACCTCTGCCTGTCGAATGGTCTCCAGATGATCCTGCAGGCTGACAATCGTCGGCACGACATCCAGAGTGTGTAGCCGTGCCTCGAAGCGCTCAACCTCGCCCGCGATGATGGCTTCAGCCAGCTCGGCTTCTTTCCGCCGGTCGGCGACATGGCTGGTCACCGCTTGCTGCAGGTCGTCAATGTCATAAGTGAAGATGCCATCGAGCTTCGCCATCTCCGGCGAAACATCGCGCGGCACGGCAATGTCGATGAAAAACATCGGACGGTTCTTCCGCCGGGCGAGAAACTGCTCGCCGTGTTCCCGCCGGAAGATCGCATGCTGCGCCCCGGTCGAAGTAATGACGATATCGGCGCGGTCGCAAGTGGAATACAGATCCTCAAACTTGATCGCCTGTCCGTTGAAGCGCTGCGCCAGTCCAATGGCGCGTTCGTAAGTCCGATTGGCGACAAAAATCGACGCGCAGCCGTGGGCCATCAGATGCCGCGCGGCCAGCTCGCTCATCTTCCCGGCGCCCACGATAAACACGTTCTTGCCCTGTAGAGATCCGAAAATCTTCTTCGCCAGTTCTACCGCGACCGAAGCAATGGATACCGAAGACGATCCGACGGCCGTCTCGGTGCGGACCCTCTTGGCCACAGCGAATGCGCGGCTGAAGAGCTGGTCAAGCTGTCCCCGAACCGCTCCCACTGCCCGGGCAGTAGCGTATGCCTCTTTCACCTGTCCCAGAATCTGGGCCTCCCCCACGACCATTGAGTCCAGACTCGATGCCACCCGAAAGACATGCCGCACAGCATCCTTCTCGCGGAACTCGTAAAGATGCGGATCGAGTTCCTCCGGCGTAAGTTTGAAATGATCGTGCAGAAACCCGCGCAGGTCGGCCGTGCCATTCGCCGTATGAGTAATGATTTCCACCCGGTTGCAGGTGGAAACGATCATTCCCTCTTCAATTCCTGGATAGCTCGTCAGTTCGCGGCAGGTATCCGGCAGGCGCGATTCCGGAATCGCCAGCCGCTCGCGAACTTCGAGCGGTGCGCTTTTGTGATTCACGCCAATCAGTTGGTATCGCATCTATGCGGCAAACCTGTGAATCGTCGAAAAGTAATTGGCTGCCCAGGCCACGATCGCCGCCACAAAAGCGAACGTAGCCAGAAACGCCGCCCGGCGTCCGCGCCAACCCGAATTCCAGCGCGTGAACACCATCAGCATGTACACCGCCCACATCAATAACGACAGCAAAATCTTGGGATCGAGAAAGTCGATATGCCCGTACGCCGACATCGCCACAATCGACCCGGTGATCAGCCCCAGGGTCATGAATGGAAAGCCCAGCAGCAGCGACCGATACCCAATCTGATCGATCACTTCCAGCGCGGGCAGAAACGAAATCAGGCTGCTCGGATTTTTCGATTTCAGCCTCTTCTCCTGCAGCAGATAGAGCAGGCTGGCTCCAAAGCTAAGCAACAGAGCGGCATATCCGGTAAAAATCAGGATGATGTGCGCGACCAGCCATCCTTTTGCCTTCACAAATGACGTCAGCAGCACCGGTTGCTCGTCCACCGCGGCGACAAAGGTCAGAAAGAAGACGATTGGAAAGACGACCACCCCCGGAGACGTCGTCTTATAAATCGCATAGATGACCATGAAAAACGTCATCGAGAGGAACGCCAGAAGCGATTCGGCGTTGTGCACCGACGCCCACGCGGCCTGGTCGGCGGCATAAGTCTCAACCAGCGAGACAAAGTGAAAGACCATGCCCAGGGTTGCCGCGTGCAGGGCGATGCGGCTGAACAGGTCACTGGTGCGCGTCAGCGCCACGAAAGCATAGACCAGCCCGATAAGGTAGCAGCCGAGCGCGAAACGGAGCCAAATCAGTGGCATAGGGTTATGAGTTCCGGAATTACCTGAGTTTATCGCACTTCCCGATCCCCAGACTCGGATCTCTGGCACACCTGCTATTGTTCCTGCAAAGGGCGCCAAGGTAAACAAAGGGCGTCACTTAGTTGTGTGATTAGAATCACAGCCCAATGGCGGGAGCTGCTACTGCACGCCCAGAACCGAGAGCGATTGTGCCAGCGCCCCACTATCCATGAACAACTGGCGACCCGACTCCATGACATTTTCCAACTCGTCAAAGGCGCGCAAAAGCCGCAACTTCACCGCCGCATACTGCTCGGCCTCGGTCAGAGCACGTCCATGTACTTGATTCCAGGCTTCGACTGCTGTCTGCAATAGAAAGACGCTCACCGAATAGGTCAGCTTGCGATCGGCGGTCACATCGAAAATGAACTCTTCCGCGGGGCCTTCCCTCGTTGCCTCGGACAGCGCAGGCCGCTTGCCCACGAAATAGTACTGATACACGTACCCTTGCGAACCAGCATAGGTCTTCAGCCTGCGGACAGTTGTCATAACAAGTATTTCCGCCGCGGTAATTGAAATCACATCAAGATATAATTTTAGATGTAGTTGCTGGGACCGCTCCCTTCAAACATTCCACCATCCGGCAAAGCAGGAATGAAACTCACGGCTACTGAAGAGCAACAGCCAATCCCTGCCGCAATCGGACCATTCTCTCCCAATGGCTCCCTGACGCGTCGCAGCCGCTTGGCCGCGGAGTTTCTGGCCATCGTTTATGTCGCTGCCGTAACAGGACTTGCGCAAGTTTCCGGCGTTCCCTATCTGCTATTTCCGGAGCTTGGAGCCCTGGCTTATGACGTTCTATTACGCCCGTGGGGCAAATGGGCAAGTCAACCGGCCAGGCTGATTCTGACCCCGACGATCACCGCCGTCATCGGCACGCTGGTGACGCAGCACTTGCCATTCAATGGACTGAGTGCCGTGCTGATTGTGGCTTCAAGTGCGGCTGTGATCTGGTCGTTGCGATCCAATATCGCACCGGCAATGTCCGCGGGAGTCCTTCCCCTGGTCTTGGGCGTGAAAAGCTGGCTCTATCCGCCATCGATCGTGGCAACGCTCGTGGTGCTTTGTGGAATTTCGATCGTCTGGCGCAAGTATCACTCCCAGAAGCTCGACCCGAATGCAAAACCAGACGTTGACGACGTCTTGGAATCGGCGCCGCGCGGCCGATGGTGGCTACTCGTGCTGCTTGTATTCGTCATGGTCATGGCGGAAATCGCACGCTTCTCGGGTCTGCGTTTTATCATCTTCCCGCCCCTCGTGACCATGGCTTACGAGATGTTCGGCCATCCGGAAACATGTCCCTGGACCAAGCGGCCCATTTCATTGCCCATAGCCTGCTTCATCGTGGCGCTTACCGGGTTCCTGGCGCAACACGCGTTTGGGGTGGGGATCACCATGGCCGTGATCAGTATGGTGATCAGCATGGCTGTGCTGCGATTCTTGGACCTGCACATGCCGCCAGCCATGGCCGTCGGCCTGCTGCCTGCCGTCATGGATTCCCCGAATATCAAGTTTCCCTTCGCAGTCCTCGCGGGAACTCTAGGGCTGACAGGAGTCTTCCTGATATACCAGCGATGGACAAAAATCGGGATACTCCAATGAATCCCAACCCGCCACCGATGCTACTGAATCCGGAAATTCAGAAGTTCCGGCCACAGCCGCAGGAGCGCAAGCCGCAACGCGATCCCAACGCAGAGAGACACAAGAACGCTGGTTAGCGATCCGATCAGGAAGTATTCCGCGAATTCCGAGCTCTTTTGAAACTGCTCGGAGCGAACCAGGCCTTTCGCCGCGACCAGGAACGCCAACGCCGCATAGCTGCCGCCGGCAATCACAATGACCAGAACAATTCTTTCCAGTTCACCGATCAGGCGGCCGCGATTGTATTCCTTGATGTCGATTCCATTCCCGTAATCCAGCTCATTGTCGGGCGCGGGTCGCCTCGGTGATGTACCGGCCTTCTTCAGAATTCCGCGAACAATATACGTTCCTCCTCGCAACACGAACAAAAGGCAGCCGGCGATGATGCAGAGCGAAGCTAATTGCGGCGGCGACGGACGATGCGGAGTCCAGCGTGGATTCAACCCCAGGACTTGAATCAACTCAAATAGAACCAGAACGGACGCCACACTCCAGAAAGTTTCGAATTCGGCCACTCTCTTCGGCCGCATTTGCCAGCGGAAAACCGGCTGGAGACAGACGAGGACAAGCAACACTCCGGCCAAAATGATCGATCGAGAAAGCAGATAACCCAAAGCGAAACCCGTTAGACCACGCGCGCCCAGCACTGCCCAATAGCGAACCTGAGAGTCATCCTGTTCTCCGCGCAATGGATCGGACATAACGCCGTAAGAACAGGCGATCCAAACCAGAACGCATTCGCACCAGACGAGAAACTGAGGACTAATGGAACTTGACGCGGCCATGTTTGGAATGAAGCAAAGGATCGATCTGATTCCGAAGAATCATACTCCAGGCGCGTTCGCCCGCGACGTATTGCACGCAGCCGGACGATTGCACCTGCCGTGATACAACCTGAGGCCGGATGCGCAGTTTTGCGGCTATGTCGGCCTGCGACATGCCGCAACGAAGCAGGCTGGCAATCCGGCGTTGCGCCGGAGTCCATTGAGAACGCTGAAACCACAGCAGTCCGGCAAGGCCATTCAGCACGCTATCCCATTCACCGAAACCACGAAATATCCCGCCGAGAATTTTCGCTCTCTTTGCGTCATTGATCGCCTCCCGCGCCCGGTGAAGAACCGGGCCATCCATATTGATGGCATACGGCTGAATCGGCGTATCCAGCTTGCCCAATCCAATGCCGACTCTCAGCTCACGATCGGGGAAATCGGACTCCAGACGCCAGATTATTTCCGGAACGATGGACGCCGTATTCAACAGGCTCTGGAACTCATCTCCCAGGGTGATGATGAATTTCGAGGCGACGGCTTTGCGGTAATCCCGGTTGAGTCTTTTGATGAGATCGGCAAACCGGTTCTGGGTTGCGCGGCGCCGTGCCGGGGAAAGGTCGCGGGACCGGACCATGTCCGCAATGATTCCTATGTAGAGATGGGATGCCAAGCGGGCCCCGCTTTCGCGCACGAAATAACGTGAACCTGCATTATCACCCAAATTTGGGTGTTTTTCAACATATCACCCAAAAATGGGTGATAAATCAAAAATCACCCAAAATTGGGTGATAGCCCGATGCCCTATTTGACCCCCAACCCGTCGTGCTCGTGATAGTTCGGATACGCCGGCCGTTGGATCTGCGGCAGCGGATGCTCTTTCAGTTCCTGCATGACCACTGCGATTGCCTTATCGAGCTGAGCATCTTGGCCCTGCCGCCACGCCGCCGGATCGAGATCGACCTCGTAGTCGGGCGGAACGCCGTGATTCTCCACTTCCCAATCGCCGTGCAGCCCATAAATCGCCGCACGCGGCGCGGTGACGTGCCCTCCGTCGATCAGTTCAGGATAACCGCCAATGCCGACCAGTCCGCCCCAGGTGCGCTTGCCAACCAGCGGGCCGATGCCCGCTTTGCGGAAATACCACGGGAGCGCGTCTCCGCCCGAACCCGACATCTCATTGATGATCATCACCTTGGGACCGTAGATCGCCTCCGACGGGCTTGACCAGTCATGCCCCTCGCGGGTGACGACTTTGCTCATCAGCGGTCGCTTCAGATAATCGACGATGTAGTCGGCCAGTTGTCCGCCTTCATTGAAACGTTCGTCGATGATGGCGCCTTCTTTGCCGACTTGCGCAAAGAAATAGCGATTGAAGCTGGTATATCCGGCTCCAGCCGTGTTGGGAACATACACATAGGCGACGCGGCCTCCGGTGGCCTGATCGACCTTGCGGCGGTTGCTCTCGATCCAGTCGAGATGGCGCAGCGCCTCCTCACTCTCAACCGGAACGACGGTGATCTCGCGCGAATCTTTCTCGTCAGGATTGGGACCAATGCGCAAGACAACTTGTTTGCCCGCGGTTTCCTGGAAGAAGCTGTAGATATTGTCGGAGGAGTGCACCTCGCGTCCATTGACCGCCAGGATGTAGTCGCCAACCTTTACGTTCAGTCCGGGCTGCGTCAAAGGCGCCTGCAATCCCGGATTCCAGTTCTCTCCGTCGTAGATCTTCGCAATGCGATAGCGGCCATTTTCCAGGCTGTAGTCGGCTCCCAACAGGCCGCCCTTGACCTTCTTCGGATCGGGCCCTTCGCCGCCGCCCACGAACATGTGACCGACCGTCATTTCTCCCAGGCATTCCTCGAACAGGTACGTCAGTTCGCCGCGGGATGCGATTCCAGCCAGATAGGGCTCATACTTTGCTTTCACTTTGGCAAGATCGAGTCCGTGATAATGAGGATCGTAGAAGAAGTCTCGTTCAATCCGCCACGTTTCGTTGTAGATCTGCCGCCACATCGGCCGAGGATCCACATACACCTGCCAGCCGTCCAGTTTCAGAGGTCCAACGCCAGGTTTGGGTTCGCCTGATGGCGGACCGTCGGTCGATGCGGTCGACCACTGTTCGCCTTTGCGATAAAGAATTTTCGAACCGTCGAACGAGATCGTGTAATCGTCGACGTCTTCCAGAAATTTGTCTGCCTTGCGCTTGCTCAGATCGAACTTCTGAATTGTTTGGCTGGGATTTGGGCCTTCCTTGCTGACCTCCGGGCCTTCTGCCAGGAAGAGAATGCCCGACTTGCCCGGAAGCATGTTGACGTAGTTCTTGGCCGGAATCGGAAGCGAGAGAATGCGTTGGCTGATGCCGTCGAAGTCGATCTTGACCACGACCGGCTTGTCTTTGTCGCTCTCTGCCTTTTCGGCGTCCGTTTTGGCCGCCACCTTGTCCTGGGACGCGTCCTTCGACTTATCGTCAGCTTTCTTTTCTTCTTTCGGCTTCTCTTCGTCGCTTTCCGGGGCCAGCGGCGATTTCTCGTCCTTGGTGAGGACCGCGACATAGGCGGCGCGCGTCACCGGATGCTCATCGCTGGTCATGTCGAGGCCTGCGCTCGACAATCCTGTGTTCGTCGAAGCCGTGAAATACAGGTATTTGCCGTTCTTATCGAAGCCGGGATAGAGCGCGTCGCTCATTCCATCTGTGATCTGCGTGGACTTGCCACCGTCGAGTGAGTACACAAAAATGGCATGAATCTCGCTGGGAAGCTGTTTCGTGTAAGCGATCCACTTGCTGTCGGGCGACCACGTCTGGTTGAGCTCTGAGCCGCCAAAACTGGCGTAGTAATTGGTATCAACCAGTTTCGGGCTGGGGTGGTCGAGATCGACGTACCAAAGCTGCAGACGCTTATCGGTATAAGCGATCTTCTTGCTGTCGGGCGACCACGTTGGAGCATAGAAGAACGACGGAGGGTTCCCAAGATTGATGTAGCGCACGGCGCCAAGCCCGTTCTGGTCGCGAATGGCGAGCTGATACTCCCCCGATTCATCGGAAAAATATGCGATTGATTTTCCATCCGGAGACCAGGATGGGTCGCGGTCGGCAATTGCAGGACTGTTGGTAAGGTCGCGAATGTCACCCTTGTCGGTAGGAACCGTGAAAATCTCGCCCCACGCTTCGAAGACCGCGCGCACGCCGGTCGGCGACAAGTTGAAATTCTGAATGCTCTTGGGATCGACTTTGGCGAAGTGCGGGCGCACCGACTCGAAATCGCCGCTCACGTGAATGCTGACGTTCTTTGCCTGGTGCGTCTTGAGGTCGTAGACCTTGATGGCGCCGAACTGCTCGATCACGATGGCATCCGGGCCGGCGGAAATGGTCTTGAAATCCAGTCCGTCGTTGTGCAGGGCCTCGCTGACCTGTTTGGTTTTGGTGTCATACGAGAACAGGCTCACCGGGCCGCCGCGGTCCGAAAGGAAATAGATCGTGTCGCCGATCCACACCGGGAAATGGTCGTTGGAGTTCTCGCGGGGCACTTTCACGATGCTGGAATCTTTCAGGTCGGCGATCCAGATGGGCGTGGTTTGGCCGCCGTGATAGCGCTTCCACGCGGCCTGCCACTGCATGTGAGGAACATAGGCGAGATGCGAACCGTCGGGCGAGAACTCGGCTTCTGCCGCGATGGGGAGGGGCAGTTTCGCGGGGAATCCGCCAGTGATCGGGATGGTATAAAGCTGCTCTTCGAAATGGCGGAAGCTGTTGCCCCAGGAGCTGTAGAGAACTTTCTTGCCGTCGGGCGTCCAACCCTGAACATCGTCTTCCGCCGGATGGTAGGTCAGGCGCTTGGGCACGCCGCCGGTGGCCGGCACGATGTAGACATCGCGGTTGCCGTCATATTCGCCGGTGAAGGCGACCAGGGCGCCATCGGGCGAGAAGTGCGGGTAAAGTTCCACTCCGTCGCCGGAGGTCAGGCGCTGCGCCTCTCCGCCATCGCGGCTGACGATCCAAAGATGGTTGGCGTAATTAAATACGATCTGGGTCCTGCTGATCGTGGGGAACCGCAGCAGGAGTGGCGGATTCGACTGGGCTACGGACGTGAGACGGAAAAGGGCGATTACAGCAAAGAGAACAAACTGCACAGACAGCAGCTTGCGCATGATGGTCTCCTGGGGTGACATTCGACGGGACCTGCCATGGTAGTGCGCCACGGCGCGCAGGGTCAAGCAAGAGGGCCATCTTACGAGCGCTCCCTTTTTATTGGCATCATGCTGAGCAAGGAGGCACGCCCTTTCCGGGGCTGTTTCTGCTCCGTTTCCAAACTGTGGGTGACCCGTCCTCGCCCAAGGGGCACGACTACCAGTCATGGGAGACATCAGCAAAATGTTCCTGAAGGAACACATCGTCAGGACAGTTATGGGCAGACGCTATCGTCATGACACCTAAAGCCAAGAAATCACTGCGGAAAGGGGCGGGACGCCGGGCCGCTACCCTTCTGACATTTTCATTTGCGGCTTCTGGACGGAAGAACTTTGGCTGTAATGCATGAACATGGTCCCCGACGTCCGTGGTGCCCAGCTTTCGAACACCACGAAAACCGGGGTAACCGTCGTTGTCTTACTGCCCGCAGAACAAAGGTTGGCCAGCCCCCGAACAATTCCGATGGGGGGTGGGGAGTCCTGTTTCCGGTAAAGGCCCGTGCCCGTTCCCGAAGCTCTGGGACTCCTGAGAAAGACTCGGGCGGTCATTCAACGACTATCAAAACCTTCGTAACTTTAGAACGCACTGGGTAATCTTGTGCCGGAGGCTTACCGGTCGGAGACTTGTTAGTGTTCTGCGGGGCCAAGAGAGTGGAGGAAAATCGCATGAAAGCTCCGAACCTTGCTGCTCTAACTTTGTTCCTGCTCGTTGCGCTCACGTGTGCATGTTTCGCGCAAGACAACAACAACACATCTGGCGCGGTCGAGAGCACTTGCGCTCACTGGGCAAAGCTACGCCTCGACAAGCACAAAGAGTTCAAGGGCGGCTCGAATGATGTCTACGACACCGGAGGGTGCTACGGCTATTTTAAAGGGCTTATGGATGGAATGGACAATACTGGAGGCTGGCAACTCCAAGATGGAACACTCGGTACGTTTCAAATCGATTGGTCGCAGATAAGCTCAACGTGGGATGTAATTCAAGCGTTCGAAGAATACGTCGAGTCCACGCCATTAGCCAAGGGCAAGCCCGCATGGAACACATTACAGCACGTGCTAATCGCAAACAAACTCGGGAGTTTTGCGCCGCAGACCTCGGCTCAAGCCTCCAATTTGACTGATGAATGCAAAGCCGGAGTGAAGAACGTTCTGAACGAATTCAATGCAGATAACAATCTGAAGACCATTGATACTGAGACTCTCTCCTCATCCGTGGCCAAATTGCTGAACTGCTGGAACACCCCGCACCTGAGCGATGTGGATGTTGAACTCATTGCCTCAGCCACAGCCGAGGCACAAGCAGTACTGATTTCCCGCGCCATGAATGTGTTGACGCGCAATTCACTATTGCCCCAGTTCAGCGCCGAGCGGTCGGGTCCATCCAGTGCGAACAAGACCCTTGCAAACATTCCGAGCGCTACTGAGCAGTAGAGAGATTCATTGTTGACGTGACGACTGGCGGGAGCTGTGGACGTACTGGAACTAAAGCGACAATACGAAAATCTCACTGACGATGAAATCATGCGGCTATGGGCAGACCAAGAGGGTCTGACCGAGATTGCCGCATCTGTGCTCAAGGAAGAGATCGCGAAGCGGGGCCTAGCAGGCGCTCAATTCGAGGCTAGAACAGCAGCACTGAAACAAGAACTTCAGAAGCTTCAACAACGCTTTGAACGCGCTCAGGAACGGACGGCCCGGAAAGCCAGAATCTATTTCGCAGTGGTGGGACTCGGCATTCTCATCGCGATTGTGAAGGCGGTTGTAAAGGTTTTGTGGAAATAAAAGATGACGACGTTAACTAAGCAACTCACCCGAATTCTGACGGGGCGGTTCACTTCAATCCTGATGACTGGTTAAGCGATTATTCAAATCCGAACGCGATTGGGGGCTGGCACAGCCTTGGTTTGCCTGCAGCGAGGCAAGAACGGCTGCCCCAGATTTCGTGGTGTTCGAAAGCTGGGCACCACTGCCGCCGGAGACTATGTTTATCCATCACAGCAAATTTCTGCCGTCCATGCTACACCGGAGCCGGTAAGACGGGGATTGGTTCCGGAAGCCGGGCAGTGGGCATGGAGAGCTGTAGGCATTACGCTTTCAACGAAACGGGGCCAGTGCGCATCGAGGCGCAACCAGCCGAGATGCGGGTCCGGAAGATCTCATGACGCTGGCAGCAGAAATGCCCAGGCTTCGAAAATCACGAAGTCTGGGGCACCCATTTCAAGGTAAGCTAGGCAGCGACAAACCTGGACCAGCCCCCCAGGGGGAGTACTTTCACCGGCGCATATTGCGGGTGACAGTATTTACCATCCCAACGCGGAGGCGGCAACAGAAAGTTATTTGCAGGATTTCAGCACCGACAAGGTTCAAGACGCATCTCACTACCTCAGCGCTTCGCCGTGTAACCGAGTTATTTCGCATAATAGAAAAGCATCTGAGCGGAGGACTTTGGGTTACATCCTCATCATCGCAGTGATTTGTTCGAATGCGCCGGCATGGTATTCGCTTCGCAGGCGGCCTTTGCTTCCTCGAAGCTACCTTATCGCCGTTCTATTTGTGTCATTGAGCGCTCTGATGCAAATTGTTTTCCTTGCCGGCGTCACCAGTGGAATCATCACATTAGATTACTCATTGAGATTCTCTGCAATCGGGATTCCATGCGCGGTCGTAGGCCTTCTATCTGCGACGATTAAAGAAAGAGAACTAACAACTCCACGCGGAGCATCCATTGGCTCGACGCTTGGAATTGTTATGTGGTTATTGCTAATCACGCTGCATTAGGAACAAGGGGAGAATTCGGCAGGTAGGCAAGTGCCGGGTGGCGGGTGGCACCGATCTCTATCGAGCTTTCCAAACCACAAATGTGGGTGGGGGCTGGCCCATCGATAAGAACGAAGGCGGTGTCAAGGACGAACTTGTCCCTGCGGTGTTTTTGGCACCGTTTTTTTCGCCAGAGAAGGTTGAGGACCAAGACTCTGGAAATCTCACGCTGAATCACTCTGCGGTGGAG
>DAIDGW010000043.1 GCA_027452245.1 Acidobacteriaceae bacterium | reverse complement strand
GGCCGATGCCATCCTGAAAGCCACCAAGGTCGATGGCATCTACGATGCCGATCCCATGCTGGTGAAAACCGCGAAAAAATTCACCGCGATCACCTACATGGACGTTTTGCAGCAAGGCTTGAAGGTCATGGATTCAACCGCCATCAGTCTGTGCAAAGACAACAATCTTCCGATCATCATTTTCAATCTCAACGAACGCGGCAATATCCGCCGCGTAGTCACGGGCGAAAAGATCGGCTCGATGGTCAGTGCGTAGTGGGCTGCAAGTCTTGAGTCCCGAGTTCTAAGCTCAAAGTAAAGGGAGATTCCTCGCGCTGCTCGGAGTGACAACGGGTCCGGAGTCGCAACCCTCAAACCCGGCGCTGGAAGCTAGCGGCTTGTAGCGCACGACTGGTTTATAATCTTTCGTTTTGAGTCTGCAGTGAAACGGAGCTGACGATGCCAGCGACAATGGCAGGAATCCCCGGGCTGAAAGATACCTACATACAACTGAAGTCCCGGATGGAAAAAGCAGTAGAAGATTTTCGCAAAGCGATGGCGGCGACGCGCACCGGCCGGGCTTCGGTGCACATGCTCGACGGCGTGACCGTCGAGGCTTATGGTTCGCAGATGCCGTTGAACCAGGTGGCGCAGGTGCATGCGCCAGAAGCGCAGTTGATCACGGTGCAACCCTTTGATCCTTCTCAGCTCGCGGCCATCGAAAAAGCCATCCGCGGCGGTGACCTGGGGCTGAATCCCATGAACGACGGCAAGATGATCCGAGTGCCTGTTCCACCGCTCACGCAGGAGCGTCGTCAGGACATGGTGAAGCACCTGCACAAAATTCTCGAAGAGCATCGCACGGCCGTTCGCAACATCCGTCGTGACGGCAATGACGCCATCAAGAAGGCGATGAAAGACAAGAAGATCACCGAAGACGACGAAAAACGCTCGCTCGACGAGATCCAGAAACTCACGGACGATGAAATCAAAAAGATGGAAGAGATGAGCAAGGCCAAGGAAAGAGAAGTCCTGGAATTGAAATAAACTCTGCGGACGGAGTCATCTGATTCCGCCCGTAGTCCCTCCCGCCGCACGTTACTCTTGGTTACCTTCGTGTACTTCCCAGTGGTGCCGGCGCGCACCTCGTAGCGAAACTCCGCATCCCGGGCCGGGTTTCACCCTCCGAGTCGAGAATTCCTCAGAGTCGACTTTCAGGAGCTTGTCGATGAAACGCGCCATGTCTGTGCTCTCTCTGCTCGCGGCCCTGGTTGTTACGGCTGCTTGCGGCAGCAGCAATGGTTCCAAATCGGCTCCTTCGCCGAACGCTACGACGGGACCAATGTTCGTGACCGGCGAAGATGCCCCCGCATCCGCAGTTGTGGGCTTCAATGTGACCATCGATCAGATCACTTTGAACAATGGATCTTCGACGGTTAACGCACTTTCATCGCCTGAAGCTGTCGATTTCGCCCGCCTGATGGGACTTCGCACCCTGCTCGCGTTCAACACCGTTCCGCAAGGCACGTACAACAGCGTGACCTTCACGTTTGAGAATGCGAAGCCGGCACCGGTCATCAGCTATGTGGATATGACCACGACGCCGCCATCCGCACAGACTCTGACAGGTTCTTTCTCGCAAACCACCGTTACCGTGCCGTTTCCCACGGGAGCACCGCTGGTTGTGAGCAGCAATGGCCTTGTGGGCCTGCACATCGATTTCAATCTGCGCGATTCGCTCGCGACCAACAGCAGCGGCCAAATGACGGGCACGATCAATCCGATCATCAATGTCTCAGCAGTTTCCGCATCCGCTGCCGTGGGGCAGATTACCGATTTCACCGGCAATATCGTAACCGTGAATACATCGGGCAATTCTTTCCAGACGCAGGGACCGTACGGCGTGCCCAGAACGATTGATGTCAACTCCAGCACGCAATACAACGGCAGCAACAGCCTCGGAACGCTCACGGCGAATGCGATGGTCTCGGTGGTTGGAACTGTGCAAGCCGACGGCAGCATCCTGGCAGGCTGGGTGGAACTGATCACCACCGATAAGGCCTTCATCTCCGGACGAGTGCTGGCGGTCAATCCGGCTTCAGGGCCGGTCACCTCCGTGACCATGTGGGTTGGGGAAGAACTGGGCACGTCTGGCGTGATTCCGGTCGACACGGTTCAAACCATCAACCTGAGTGGCGTCAGTAACTACGACGTTTGCTTCTTCGACAATTGGCTGCTTTCGGAAGTGTTCAACGAGTCATCGCTGGTGGTCGGGCAACGCATTTTCATCGGCGGCAACATTTCGGGAGGCGCTTTCACGCCGGATATGGTTTCGTTGCGGCGTCAGGGAGTATTTGGAACGCTGGTCGCCAATAGCGTGAGCATCACCTCCGGCAATCAAGGTTCGTTCCTGATGCAGAATGACGCCTTGATGAGCTATGCCGCCGGCGGACCGTTCACTGTTTACACCGGAAATCTCACGGATTTCGAGAACATCAACGGTCTTTCCGGCCTCGCTGCGGCGGGCACACCGAACCTGGTTTCGCGCGGGCTGGTTTTCAAGAATCCGCTTAACGGCCAGCCCCTAGTCATTGCGGGACACGTTCGCGTACTTCCGGCGGGACAATAAACGGCCAAGAATCCTTGACCGCGGGCGGCTGCAAGAAAGCCGCCCGTTTTTTATTTATGACGGGACTGGGGCGGATCTCAAACAAACCATATAATCAAACGATCCATGAAGCAGACTGTTCACGCCGCCTGTCCGCACGATTGTCCTGACGCCTGTGCGGTGTTGATCACGGTCGAGAACGGACGCGCAACCAAGATCCAGGGCGATCCGGAACATCCGGTGACGCGCGGTTTTTTGTGCGCGAAAGTGGCGAAATATTTGGACCGTGTCTATTCCCCCGACCGCGTGCTGTACCCCATGCGCCGCCTCGCGTCTAAGGGAGCAGGAACAGGGTCCGGTCCCCAAAATGCCGCATGGCAGCGTATCTCCTGGGATGAAGCCCTGGAAGAGATTACCGCGCGATTCCACCAGATCGTTCAGGAATTCGGCAGCGAGGCGATTCTTCCATATTCATTCGGTGGGACATTGGGCACTCTGAATAGTGGCTCCATGGACCGCCGCTTCTTTCATCGCATGGGCGCGTCCCAACTCGAGCGAACAATCTGCTCTTCCGCTGGCGAAGCCGGTCTGGAATCCGTCCTGGGGGTTAAGCTCGGCACCGACCCCGAGCATTTTCGCCGTTCGCGTTACATCATCGCCTGGGCTTCGAATATTCACGGCAATAACGTGCATCTGTGGCCGTTCATCACCGAGGCGCGGAGAAATGGCGCCAAGCTGGTGGTGATCGACCCTTATCGCACGCGCACGGCAGCCTGTGCCGACTGGTATCTGCCGATCAATCCCGGAACCGACGCCGCGCTTGCGCTGGGCGTGATGCACGTCATCATTGCGGAAAACCTCCACGATCCCGACTACATTGCCAGGTACACGCTTGGTTTTGAACATCTCCGGGAGAAGGTGAAGGAGTATCCGCCGGAGCGCGTGGCGCAATGGACAGGCATCCCGGCGGCTGACATCCGAAGACTGGCGCGCGAGTATGCCACAATCCGCCCCGCGGCCATTCGTCTCAACTACGGCGTGCAGCGATCTCAATCAGGCGGTATGGCCACTCGAGCCATCGTGATGCTGCCATGCACCACGGGATCCTGGAAAGAACTCGGCGGCGGTTTGCAACTCTCGACCAGCGGTGCCTTCGGTCTGAACAGCCAAGGCCTGAAGCGTCCTGATCTGATGAACGCTGCTTTGGGCCGTACGGCTCGCGTGGTGAACATGGTTGAACTGGGGAAGGCTTTGAACCATCTCTCCGATCCTCCCATTCAGGCGCTCTTCGTGTACGGTTCTAACCCTGCCGCAGTCTGCCCGAATCACAACGAAGTGATTCGTGGATTGCAGCGGCCGGATCTGTTCACCGTCGTCCACGAACAATTTTTTACGGACACGACGGATTATGCCGATATCGTTCTGCCAGCCACGACTTTCTTCGAGCACCGCGACCTGCAGACGGCATACGGACACTATTACCTGCAGATTTCTGACCAGGCGATCGAGCCTCTCGGGGAGTGCCGTTCCAATGTTGAAGTGTTCCGTAGTCTGGCCGAGAAGATGGGCTTCGAGGAAGAGTGCTTCCAACAGACGATTGATGAGATGATGGACTTGGCCCTGAAGAGCGGAAACCCATGGCTCGATGGCATTGATCGCGATTGGTTGCAGAAAAAATCCTGGGTGCGTCTGAACTTTGCAGGTGCAAGAACAGACGATGCCAGCCAGTCCGCGAAAGAATTTCTTCCCTTTGCCAAGGGCGGTTTCCGCACGCCTTCGGGGAGAGCCGAACTTTACAGCGAAACATTAAGAGCGCAAGGCTTGGATCCGGTTGCAAATTTTGATCCGCCGGAGGAATCGAGACACGGAACCCGGCGCCAGGCATGGCCGCTCGAACTGCTCGCCCGCAAATCTGATAACTTCTTAAATTCCAGTTTCTGCAATGTGTCTTCCGTTGCGGAGTTGGAGCAACCGGGAATTTTGGAGATTCATCCGGCAGACGCCGAACCGCGCAGAATTCAGGATGGATGCCCCGTGCGCGTGTTCAATCATCGTGGCGCAGTTGAGTTGTTGGCCAAGGTGAATGGCGCTGTGCAGCCGGGAGTCGTGGCCGCGCGTTTGAACTGGGCCAGGCTCTCAAAAAATTCACAGAGCATCAACACGCTCACATCAGAAAAACTTAGCGACATGGGCAACTCGGCTACGTTTTATTCCGTCTTGGTTGAAGTAGAGCTCTCCCAGCAAGCGTGAGGAAGCATATTGGGGCAGAGAAGAAACTTGCACCTTGGACGCTTTTGAACTCTCTACCGTATAATGACAGTTTTCCTAAATCCCAGAGCCTGAGGTCGCAGCGATTCCTTTTCGCTTTCATTCGGAGAACCTTCTTGTGCCCGGAGGTCCAGCGTCGAAATACGCAAACTTCCGCGCACCTCGCCCCATTTGGCGCAAGAACCCGCTGCTTTTCATGGTGAGATCGAGCGCAGCGCTACTCCTGCTGGTACTGCTGATCGGGGTGGGACATTCCTGGGCACAGAGCGACGTCATCTCGGAGATCAGCATTACGGGAAACCGCCGCATTCCCGCGGATACCATCCGGGCCCGGATTTTCACCAAGCCCGGGGACATTTACGATCCAGCTAGCCTGGAGCGCGATTTCAACTCCCTGTGGAACACCGGCTATTTTCAGGACATCAAGATCCTGCGTGAGCAGACGCCCAAAGGCTGGCGCGTCATCTTCCAGGTCAAAGAAAAGCCGACGATTCGTGAAATCAACTATCTGGGCATAAGCTCGATCTCAACCAGCGATATTCTCGATCGCTTCAAGGAAGCCAAGGTTGGCCTTTCCGTGGAGAGTCAGTACGATCCCACGCGCGTAAAAAAGGCCGAGGTCGCGATCAAAGGACTCCTGGCGGAGCACGGTCGCCAGTTTGCCACCATCCGCACCGAAATTCGCCAAATTCCTCCGGCAGCCGTCGGCATCACCTTCGTGATCAAAGAGGGTCCAAAGGTAAAGGTCGGGAAGATCATCTTCCAGGGCAACGCCCACGTGAAGAGCCGCATTTTGCGTGCGGCCATGAAGAATCTCCGGCCCATCGGAGTTCCACACTCCATTTTTCTGGAAGACATCTTCGCGCGGACCTATGATGCGACAAAGCTGGAAGAAGACACCGAGCGGGTGCGTGCCGAGTATCAGAACCGCGGGTACTTCAAAGTTGTCGTGAACGATCCCAAAACCCAGATTCATGACACCGGGCGTCCCGGGTTCCATATTCCACTGCTGCAAAAGGGTGCCGGCAAGGCGGTCGATATCACGATGCCGATTGAAGAAGGAGACCGCTACCGCCTCGGGAAAATTACGTTCAAGGGCAACAAAGCGATTACGAATACCGCGGCGTTGCGCAATCTCTTCCCCCTCAAAGACGGCGATACTTTCAGCCGCCAGAAGATTGCCAAGGGGCTGGAGAATATGCGCAAGGCCTACGGTGAATTTGGCTATATCAATTTCACGCCGGTCCCCAATACCACCTTCGACGATGACAAAAAGCTGGCCTATCTTGAAATCGATGTGGACGAGGGCAAGCAGTTCTTTGTGCGCCGCATCGAGTTCGAAGGAAATACAACCACCCGCGACAAGGTTATTCGGCGCGAATTAGCGCTTGAAGAAGGGAGTGTCTACAACTCCCGTCTGTGGGAACTGAGCTTGCTCCGCCTGAATCAGCTCTCTTATTTCGATCAGCTGAAACCGGATGATCCGGATACCACACAGAAAAAACTTGATGAAAAGAATGGCACCGTCGATCTGACGCTGAAAGTGCACGAAAAGGGCAAGAACAGCATCGGACTGAATGGCGGTGTGAGCGGCTTGGAAGGCGCTTTCGTCGGACTGAACTACACCACCAACAACTTCCTGGGATTGGGCGAAACCCTGCAGGTCCAAGTCAGCCTGGGAAACCTGGCCCGCAGTATTCTGTTTGGCTTCACCCAGCCGTATATGTTCGATCGCCCGCTGCAGTTCGGGTTCACCGTCTACGGCAACAAGATGAGCTTCAACCAGGCGAAGCAGTATTCGCTGTTCACTGGACAAGCCGTCAACCTGTCGCAGGCCATCCTCCAGAACCTGCAGAATTACACGCAATCTAGCGCCGGGTTTACGACCTCGCTGAGCTACCCGTTGCACCGTTCTTTCAAAAGAGTTGGTGTGACGTATTCGTTTGATCGTTCTTCGATGATCGCGCTCAGCAACGCTTCCAAGACCCTGTTCGAATACATGGCCTTCCGCGGAATTTCGGGCCCTAACGCACTGATTGGCATCATCACCAGCAAGATTTTCCCGAACTTCTCGTTCAATACGCTCGACAGCGGAATCTCGCCTCACCACGGGCATCAGTTCACCGCGGGAGCCGAAATCGCGGGTCTCGGCGGAACGATCAATTCGATTCGCCCCATTGTGCAATACAAGCAGTTCATGCCCATGCAGAACAACCGGAACGCACTCGGGTTCAATGTGCAGGGTTCCTTCATTTCGGGCTTTGGCGGCTTGGTTGCGCCTCCATTTCAGCGCTTCTACATGGGTGGCGAAAACGACATCCGCGGATTTGACATCCGCTCGATCTCCCCCGTTGCCTTTCTACCCAGTGCCGGCTCCATCACTCTGCGAAACCCGGATGGCACTCCCGTGTTGAGGGATCCAGCCAATGCCGGCCGCGGCGCCGTCTCGGTTCCCATACCTGTGGATCAGATTGTCTTCCCCGGAGGCGATTTCAGCCTTACCAGCAACCTGGAATATCGAATCACGATCTTCGGCCCTGTGGCGTTGGCTCCATTTATGGATGCCGGACTGAATCCAATTCTGCGGCCGTCGCAATTACAGATTGCCCAGGTTCAATACAGCCAGTTGATCAGCACCCAGTTTGGCTGCCCCTCGCTGGACATCACCACCTCGTCAGGTTGCACCCCCGGCACCGTTCTGAATCCACCTCCCAAGAACCAGTTACAGCAGGGACCGGGCAACTGGCAGCCTCGTATGTCTATGGGACTGGAATTGCAGATGTTCTTGCCGGTCATCAACGCGCCATTCCGAATCTACTGGGCCTATAACCCGGTACGGCTCGATCGATACACATCGTCGCCGATTCCGATTACGCGCGGCATGTTCCCGACAGGCGCAGCCGGCGACTATACCTACTATCAGGCGAAGACCATTTACTCGCCCCAATACCTGCTGCGAGAGCCCAGGAAGACGTTCCGGTTCACCGTGGCCACGACGTTCTAGGCCTGTCTGGCGGCGGAATTCCGGGCGGAGAAAATGTCCACCATTGCGTTTGACGGCCACCAGCGGCAAATCTATAATGTTTCTGATTCACGCCATTGCAGGGAACTGGTGAGGGTGGAACGTACACCCGCAGCTTCGGCGTGTATAGCTGGCATCGATTGCGTCTCCCGACGACAGCCAGGTTGGCGTAACCTCATCGGTGCGGCCAAGCATTGAGCAGAAAGCATCTGCGAAGAATTAGAAGTTCATTCCCGGAACCATGTTCCAAGGAGTTCAGTTGAATCCCATGACCCGCAAGTTTCTGCGAATCTTTATGGCTGGTGCGCTTTGCGTCGGAATGTCGGCGCTCGCGCAAACCGCTAGCCCGGCCGCCCCATCCAGTACGCCTCTGCCGGCTGCTCCCGGCGTTACCAGTTCCTCTCCTGCCGCTTCGTCGAGCACGAAGCTAGGTACCATCAACATCGAACAGGCGGTCCTCGCCTGCAATGAAGGCCGCCGCGATTTCGACGCCCTCCAGAAAAAGCTTGAGCCCAAGCAGACTGAGCTCAAGAGCCAGAATGACGAGCTGGAATCGCTGCAAAAGCAGCTGCAGACCCAGCAGGACAAGCTGAATCCGGAAGCGTTGTCGAATTTACAGAAGCAGATCGAGAGCAAGAAGAAATCCTTCGATCGCGCGGTGCAGGATGCCCAGGAGGATGCCGGCAATCAGCAGAAGGAAATCTTTCAGCGTATCCTCCAGAAAATGGCGCCCGTGATCGTGAAGTATGCGCAGGAAAACAACATCGCGATGATCGTGGATATTTCAAACCCTTGGCCGCAGAGTCCCGTACTGTGGGCGGGTGAGGGCGTCGATATCACCCGGTCCGTGGTCGAGGCTTACAATACGCAATCGGGGGTCGCTGCACCGGCCGCCGCGCAGCCTGCTGCTCCCAAGCCGGCAACCGGGCACAGTCCGGCCAGCAAGACTCCAACTTCAAAATCAACTCAGGCGCCTCAGTAGTCTCCCAAAAGGGGTTTAACCGAATCGATGAAAAATGCTCTGAAAACGTTTGCGCTGCCTGCGGTCTTCGTCGCGATCACGGCACTGGCCCAGACCCTTCCAGCTGCGGCCGGCACCGGATCTGGCCCTGCACCCTCCACCGGAGCTAGCGCCGGTACGCGTGTCGGCACCATCAATATCGAACAGGCAATCATCAACACCAATGAAGGCCGCCGCGATTTCGAGGCTCTGCAGAAGAAGCTTGAACCCAAGCAGAACGAGCTCAAGTCCCAAAACGATGAACTCCAGAGTCTGCAAAAGCAACTGCAAACTCAAGGCGACAAACTGAACGACGATGCCCGCAGCGCGCTTGTACAGCAGATCGAATCGAAGAAGAAGATTTTCGATCGGGACGTGCAGGACGCCCAGGATGACGCTGGAAATCAGCAGAACGAGATTGCCCAGCGCATCTTGAAGAAGATGGCTCCCCTGGTCGTGAAGTACGCGCAGTCCAATGGGTTTGGCCTGATTATGGACACCTCCAAGACCTGGCCCCAAAGCCCGGTGCTTTGGTATGGCCCAACCATCGACATCACGAAGGATGTTGTCGATGCCTACAACGCGCAATCGGGGGTGGCGGCACCGGGACCCGCAGCACCTAAGCCCTCTTCCACTCACCCGGCTGCCCGGAAGCCTTCGTCATCCAGCGGGACTCCGAAGTAGGAGTGACACCTGAAAACTAGAAAGGTTCCTGACAGGCCGCAATTTTAGCGGCCTTTATTTTTTCTTGCGAGGGCTCCAGCCTGCTCCTCCCGGGTGTCCATTTCAGCAGCCGCTACCTCTGCAGGAGGACACCATGTTCGCCGATAGCATTCGGGATACTTCCTGGGCCCAACGTTCGCGCCGCAGCTATTCCACCATCGCATCATTCACCTTTCAGGCATTGGTTACCGGAGCATTGATCATTGTTCCCTTGATCCGTCCCGTAGCCCTCCCCTTTCTAAGGCCAGTGGGCACGCCAACCGTATTGACCGTACCTCCCGGACGCCCGCCCGAAATTGCACACTCACCCTCGCATCTTCTCGGCAACATGCTGAATGGCAGAATCATCATGCCTCTCAGCATTCCGATCGGTATTCGCATTGTCCAGGACGATGTCCCTCCACCGCAGATTGGCGATGGGCCGTACGTTCCCGGCGACACTGGGTCTCGCACGGGCCCCGCTGTTCCTTACGCGCTGTGGTCCACGGGACAGCCTGTTCCTCTACCGCCGCCGCACGTGCAGCCTCATCCTGTGCGCATTTCGCATATGAGCGAAGGCGACTTGATTCGCAAAGTTCAGCCGGTATATCCGCCGCTCGCGCGCAGTGCGCGAATTCAGGGCGCGGTGATACTGGCAGCTACCATCAGCAAGGACGGTTCAATTGAAAACCTGCGCGTTATCTCCGGTCACCCCGTGCTGGTCACCGCCGCCCTCGATGCCGTACGCCAGTGGCGTTATCGGCCGTATGTGCTGAACGGAGAACCGGTAGAGGTAGAAACGCAGATCACCGTCAATTTCTCCTTGAGTAGGCAGTAACGCGTGCGTCACCGAGCATGCAGCTGCACGCGGCTATAATCGCCTCAATGGCAGGAACCGCTGAAATCCTGAATCGCACGGCAACCCGCCCCACGTGGGCGGAGGTTTCTCTTTCCTCCCTCCGGCAGAATTTCCGGACAATACAGAATCATGTCGGCTCCGATGTGACGGTCTGCGCCGTCGTCAAGGCCAATGCCTACGGACATGGCGCCCTCGAATGCTCGCGTGCGCTGGAAGCCGAGGGCGCCACATGGCTGGGCGTCACCTGCCTGGACGAAGCTATTCCCCTGCGCGACGCGGGCATTCGCGCCAACATTCTGCTGATGACCGGCTTCTGGCACGGGGAGGAAACCGAAATTGCCCGGCTGCGCCTCACGCCCACGGTCTGGGAACCCTGGCACATCGAGTCCCTGGATAAAGCTGCTCGTTCACTCGGCAGCGGCCCACATCCAGTACATCTCAAGATCGATAGCGGTATGGGACGGCTCGGCGTCGCAATCGAGGCGTTTCCAGCCATGCTTGCCGCCATCAGAAACGCAAAACACATCGTTGTCGAAGGACTCTCGACTCATCTTGCCTCCTCCGAAGTCATGGACGCACCCTCCGTCTTGGAACAACAGTCTCGATTCCAATCCGCACGTGAACTGATTCGCAAAGCCGGAATCGAGCCGAAACTTGTGCACATGGCCAATACGGGCGCGATCCTCTCTCGCCGCGACACCTGGAATCACATGGTCCGGCCCGGCATCGCGCTCTACGGCTATCACCTCCCCTTCCACCGTGCCGGGCGCGAGAGCAGCAATGGGACTTTGCGGCTGAACCCGATTCTTACTTGGAAGACCCGCATTGTCTCCCTGCGGAATCTCCCGCCGAATCAGCCTCTCGGATACGGAGGAACCCACGTCACCAAGGCTCCGGCACAGATCGCCGTGCTTCCCGTCGGTTATGCCGATGGATATAATCGCCAGCTTTCCAACCGCGGTCGCGTGATCGCCCGCAGCCAGTACGCACCCATCGTCGGCCGCGTTTCAATGGATCTGACCTTGGCCGATGTGACCGGCATCCCCGGAGTCTCTGTCGGCGATGAAGTCATCCTTCTGGGTTCCTCCGATGGACTCACGGTCGACGCCTCCGATCACGCCCGCATGGCTAATACCATTCCCTACGAAATTCTCTGCAACATCTCCAAGCGCGTCCCCCGCCGGTATGTGAGCTGATCACGTCCGCCGCTTGCGCGCTTCCACATACCGGCGAAGGATGGCATTGATTGTCGTCTGATAGCCGCGTCCTTGCTGGCGAAAAAAATCGAGCACGTCGGGATCGATCCTCAGCGTAATCTGCTTCTTGCGTCCCGGCCATACCATCGCCTCGGCGAAGAATTCCGGGCCCAGCCGAGGACCCTCGGAGTAATCGATCTCCTCGTCGCGTAACGAATCAACCCGCTTCCAGGATGTCCTGGATCGCTTTTGCGTATTGTGCGCGCTCTTCACGGTTGGCCTTTCGAAGAGAAATGATTCGAATAACATCAGGTACTGCTCCGTGAATACAATCACTGCTGTCCGCCCGTGAGTTGCGCCGATTCCAACCCAGCGCTTCTCCCCATATTCTTCCCGGAGGTCAGGCCGAACCAGCAGGATTCCACTGCATCCGCAAAGTCGAAGCCGTGCTTTCTGACGTTGGCCCGATTCTTGGATGCGTCCCATTCGAATCTCATTTGAAGTGTAACTCCACTTGTAGTTACAGACAACTCGCTCGAAGCTGATACCTCAACGCATACGATGGGACAGTAAGGAGATGGCTGACAAGCAGTCCGGGGCAAAAATCTTTAAACCCAAGCCATTTTGGGAAACAAGCGGGCGCCTTCGCAATTCGAAGAGCGAACCCATTGGCCCGCCGGAGGTCTATATTATCCCGCTTCCTTTCAATGCTCCCTTGCCCCGATTGCGAGCCGCTTCTGGCCTTTCCCTGCGAAACGCCTGCCGCCGCCGGATTCGCTTGTTAAACTAAAAAGTCACCATGCCTTCGCGCTACGCACAGTGGATGTACGATTGGGAGCACCGCCTCACCTCGGTCGACAACAATCGTGTCGTCCGTCCGCTCGAATGGGGCACCGAGTTTGCCCAATCCTGGCCCTGCCAGAACGGCTGGCGCCCCGGTCAGTCGATCGCTGACCCGGGCAAGTTCCTGCTCGATTTCAATCGCCGCATCGTCGCCGCCAGCGACGAGTTCTACTCCTACCTCAAGCCAAGTGACTTCCGCCTCGAAGAGCGTGAAATTCAAGTCTTTTCGACCCGCGAAGTTCCCGATCCCAAACTGGAGGCGCAGGTTCAAGGCAAGCGCGGGCAGTTTCTGCGCTTCACCTCACCGGTGAAGACGCCGTATCCGGAAAACAACGTCGTCAATGCACGCTGGTTTCCCGCGCAAGGACGCCGCGCCATCGTCCTGCTGCCGCACTGGAACGCCGACGCCATTGCCTATAACAGCCTCTGCCGCATTCTGAATATGCTGGGCATCGCTGTGCTTCGCTTGAGCATGCCGTATCACGACATCCGCATGCCCAGAGAAACGCGCCGCGCCGACTACGCCGTTTCCGCCAACATCGGACGCACACTCGACGCCGTGCGCCAGGGCGTCATCGACATTCGCTGCTGTCTGGACTGGCTTGAGCAGCAGGGATACTCCAGGTTCGGCATCCTCGGCACAAGCCTCGGGTCGTGCTATGCATTTATCGCCGCCGCGCACGATCCGCGCATTCGCGTGGCCGCCTTCAATCATGCCTCCACATATTTTGCCGACGTCGTCTGGCACGGCCAATCTACGCGCCACATCCGCCAGGGACTCGAAACCGAGATTGACCTCGAGCGCTTGCGCCAGTCCTGGATGGCTATCAGTCCCATGGCATTTTTCAAGCAGTTCGCGCGCTGGCCGAAGAAGTCGCTGATCATCTACGCCAAATACGATCTGACGTTCTTGCCAGAATTTTCGCGTCAGGCAGTAGCTGAATTTGCCCGCCACCAACTCGACTACAGAGTAGTTGCGTTGCCCTGCGGCCACTACACCACCGGCGAGACGCCATTCAAGTACATCGATGGCTGGCAATTGGCGTCATTCATGCGGACGGCATGGTAATGCCAGACCCGCTGAAAATCCAGGAGCATCATCGCGGCGAATTCCTCGTCAGTACCGATCCCAGTCGGCTCGACGTCGACGTGATCCATAATTTCCTGACCAACTGCTATTGGGCTAAAGGTATCCCGCGAGTCGTCGTCCAGCGATCGATAGAGCATTCTTTGTGCTTTGGGATTTATGATAGGGACGGCCATCAGGTAGGCTTTGCGCGCGTGGTCAGCGATTTCGCTACCGTCGCTTATCTCGGCGACGTATTTGTACTGGAAGCGCACCGCGGCCAGGGACTCAGCAAGTGGCTGATGCAGTGCATCAGGCAGCATCCGGCGCTGCAGAATCTTCGCCGCTGGATCCTGCTGACGCGCGATGCGCACGGCCTTTACGCCAAATCTGGATTTACTCCGGTCACAAAACCTGACCGGTACATGGAACTGCATCGGCCCGATGTCTACGTCAATCCGGGGAAAACGTCATGAAAACACCTGCGATGTACCGCCCGCTGTCTGAAACCGATCCGCAAATCGCGGCCGCGATCGATAACGAAACTCGCCGCCAGCATGATGGGCTGGAATTGATCGCTTCCGAAAATTTCGTCAGCGAGGCCGTGCTCGAAGCCGCCGGATCGGTGTTCACGAACAAATACGCGGAGGGCTATCCCGGAAAGCGCTACTACGGCGGATGCGAATTCACCGACGTGGTCGAGAACCTGGCCCGTGATCGCGCCAGGCAGCTATTCGGCGCAGAGCATGCCAATGTTCAACCCCACGCCGGGTCGCAAGCCAACATGGAAGCCTATGCCGCCGTGCTGCAACCCGGTGACACCATCCTTGGCCTTAACCTGGCGCATGGCGGACATCTCACCCATGGCCATCACCTCAACTTTTCCGGCAAGACCTACAAGATTGTTCCTTACGGCGTTACCAAAGAGACTGAGACGATCGACTATGACGCCCTTGAGCAGCTTGCCGAAAAAGAGCGCCCCAAACTGATCATCGGCGGCGGCAGCGCTTATCCTCGGATCATCGACTTTGCCCGCATGCGGCAAATTGCCGACAAGGTCGGCGCTCTGTATCTGGTCGACATGGCGCATTTTGCCGGATTGGTTGCCGGCGGCGCCCATCCTTCGCCCGTCCCGCACGCCCACATCGTCACTTCGACCACCCACAAGACTCTGCGCGGCCCGCGTTCCGGCATGATCCTCTCGAAAGCCGAATTTGCCCAGGCCATCGACAAAACTGTTTTCCCCGGCATGCAAGGCGGCCCGCTAGTGCATATCATGGCGGCAAAAGCCGTCTGCTTCCACGAAGCCATGCAACCCGAGTTCCGCGACTATGCGCGGCAGGTTGTTGCCAATGCCAAGATATTGGCGCAGACGCTCGCCGATGAAGGATTCCGCATTATCTCCGGCGGTACCGACACTCATGTGATGCTGGTCGACGTGTTCTCGAAAGGCATGCTGGGCAGCGAGGCGGAAAAGGCCTTGGGAGAAGCCGCCATCACTGTGAACAAGAACGCAATTCCGTTCGATACCAACCCTCCGCTCAAGCCGAGCGGCATCCGAATCGGTTCGCCCGCCATGACCACGCGCGGCATGAAGGAAGCGGAGATGCGGCAAATCGGCCACTGGATCGCCGCAGTCCTGCTGCACCGTGCCGATGCGCCTGTGCTCTCCCGGACCCGCAAGCAGGTGCTCGAACTCTGCGAGGCCTTCCCGCTCTATGCCGAACGCCGGGCGAAGGCTCAGGCCGAAGTGAGGGCTTAATTTCAGCCAGAATCTGTGATCCCGTATCTCGGGATTTAGTGAATTCCTCTGTGCTCCTTGCGTCCTCTGTGATTAAATTCACTCGGTGAGGATCGCAATCGACATTCGCCGGATGACCGAGTTCGGCGTCGGAACCTATATCCGCAACGTCGTCAGGACGCTGGGCCGTCTGGACCGTACCGATCAGTTTTTTCTCATTGGCCCGCCCACCCGTATCCACGAGATTGGCGAACTTCCGTCGAATTTCCAGACGATCCCCATCCTCTCGCCGGAACGCACGATCACCGGGTATCGTGAATTCCGCGAAGCCCTCAGCCACCTGCAATGCGACCTGGTACACATTCCGAATCTATTTGCCGTTCCCCGGTTTCTGCCCTGTCCTTATGTCATGACGGTGCACGATATGCTGGAGCACCTGTCGCGCTCCCGCGAGCAGGGCGCGTTATTGCGGTCCGCCCACTTGCAGTTGACCAAGCGCGTCCTGGGCAGAGCGGCGCGCATCTTCGCCGTGTCGCGATTTACGAAGAGTGAGATGGAAAAGCTATTCGGGATTCCCTCCGACAAAATCGAAGTCGTTTATAACGCCATTGACGAACGCTTTCTCCACGGACACGCAAGCCGCGCCGATCGTGAACTCATCGCGCAGCGCTATCAGGTGAATTATCCCTTTCTGCTGTACGCCGGCCGCATCAGCGCCCACAAAAATGTCGCCCGCATGATCGAGGCATTCTCTGCCCTGAAAGCCGAACTCGAAAAGGATGCCCTCTATAGCGATCTGAAGTTCATCATCATTGGCGACGATCTCTCCGGCAATCCCGATCTGCGCAGGACGGTCGTGCGCAGCGGCGTGCAGAACGACGTCCGTTTCCTGGGATTCGTGCCCATCGAGGTGCTGCGGATTTTCTACGACCAGGCAAAGGTATTCGTCTTCCCCTCGCTTTATGAAGGCTTCGGATTGCCGCCGCTCGAAGCCATGGCGCACGGCACGCCCGTCATCGCCTCGAATGTTTCCTCTCTTCCCGAAGTCGTGGGCAATGCGGCCGTATTGGTGAATCCAGAAAATGTCTTTGAGATTATGCGGGCGATTCACCGCGTCCTTGTAGACAAGGCTCTTCGCGACCGCATGAAGGAGCGCAGCTACCAGCAGGCGGCGAAGTTTTCCTGGGAGAAATCGGTTCGCCGCATTCTCGACGTCTATCAGAAAGTCGGTTATGCGCCGCGAAAGTCTGAGCCAGACTCGACTCCAAACGGCGCAAATCTTCGAAGCGGAGTCGCCTGACCTACTTCAGCAGAGGTTGTCCCGGGGATGCAATCGAGAGCTTGTGCAGTTTCGCCTGGATCCGTTGCCGGTCGGCGTCGGTCTTGGCAGCGGCAAGGCGCTTGCGAAGTTGAACAATCTTATCTTTGCGGGTGCGGCGGCGCCGAATCTCGGGCCGGCGGCTCGGTGCGGACATAGAGGGCTCCTGAACTTAGTATTGTGATACCGATGTTGATTGGAATCTGCGGCGGTTACTGCCGCGTGAACACTTCCATTTACATTCAACCGGAGCTTGCCGGAACTGTCAAACTCGTGAGGAACTCGTTTTGGCGACACGCCTGCGTGCAGCGCCGATGCACTGGAGGTTACCTAGCGATTCGAGTTCGGGCCAGCCCCTGTCCTCTCAGTGCTTGTGCGGGTGCTTCGGCGCCTTCTCAAGCACCCGGCGGATACGCTCAAACGCCCAATCGATTTCTTTCCGCTGGATCACCAGCGGCGGCGCCACCCGGATCACGTGATCGTGCGTTTCCTTGCACAGCACGCCTTCCTGCTTGAGCGCTTCGCAGTAGGGACGCGCCGGCCCGCCCAACTCAATTCCAATCCACAATCCTTTTCCCCGGACTTCTTTGATCTCCGCGCTGTGAAGCGTCTTTAGCAGCGAAATGAAGTATGCCCCCAGTTCCGCCGAGCGCTCCACCAGCTTCTCTTCCACCAGTACCCGCATGGCGGCGCGAGCCACCGCGCATCCCAGCGGATTCCCTCCAAATGTGCTGCCATGATCGCCCGGCTTGTAGACGCGCAGCACTTCCCACGACGACAGGATGGCCGATACCGGATAGAAGCCGCCAGCCAATGCTTTCCCGACGATCAGCACATCCGGCTTGATCCCTTCATGCATATACGCGAACAGCTTGCCGGTGCGGCCCAGACCTGACTGGATCTCGTCCGCCATCAGCAGCACTCGATTCTGACGGCAAATTTCGGCGGCCTGCTTCAAAAAACCCGCCGGAGGAACGATGATTCCCGCCTCGCCCTGAATGGGCTCAACCAGGAAGCCGCACGTGTTAGGGGTGATCGCATCTTCGAGCGCGCGCGCATCTCCGAAGGGAATCGTCCTGAAGCCCGGCGTGAATGGCCCGAATCCCTCGCGATATTGCCGTTCCGTCGAGAAGCTGACGATCGTGACTGTCCGTCCGTGGAAGTTGTTATCGCAAACGATGATTTCAGCCTGGTCGTGGGGGATCCCTTTCACCTCATAACCCCACTTGCGCGCCGTCTTCACTGCGGTTTCCACGGCCTCGGCTCCCGTATTCATCGGCAGAGCCATGTCATACCCCGTCAGCTCATGGAGTTCCTTGTAGAACAGCGGAAGCTGATCGTTGCGGAAGGCACGCGAGGTCAGCGTGACCTTGCCCGCCTGCTCCACCAACGCCTTCAGAATTTTCGGATGGCAATGGCCCTGGTTCACCGCCGAATACGCCGCCAGGCAGTCCAGATATCGCTTTCCGTCGACATCATGCACCCAGCAGCCTTCCGCATGGTCAATGACCACGTCCAGCGGGCTGTAGTTGTGCGCTCCGAATTCGTTCTCCAGTTCGACGAAATCGTGGGTATGAAGGCGTTCTTCGTGGATCAGGTCAGTTGGCATGAATCTCTCCTCAGTCAAATCAATCTTTTTCCAGCAACATCGTCAGCAGGGCCATGCGGACAAACAGTCCATTCATCGCCTGCCGGAAATACAACGCGCGCGGATCCTGATCGACCGAACGATCCAGCTCCACCGTGCGCGGCAGCGGGTGCAGAATCAGCGCGTCCGGCTTCATCTTTGGCAGCGTGGCCGAGTGGATCGCAAATTGGTGAACGCTTGCGCTCTCCAGGTGGGGGTGCGGCCGGATCCGCGTCTGGTACACGACGTCCACTTCGCCGATCACCCGGTCAATGTCGGACTCCATTTCGTAGAGCACGGCGTGTTCGTTCAGATAATCGAGGATGTCCTGCTTCATCTGCTGTTCCGGAGGGCTGACAAAGAAAATCTTGACGCGTTCGAATTTCGCCAGCAGATACGCCAGCGATCGCGCGGTGCGCCCCTTGTCGAGCGCGCCAATGATGGCTACGCTCAGGCCATCCAGCGGACGCTCCCGGTAAATCGTGTACAGGTCAAGCAGGGCCTGCGTCGGATGCTGGCCTCCTTCTCCATCACCAGCATTGATCACGGGCACAGAGGATGCATGCGCCGCGCGTTTCGCTCCGCCTTCTTCATGATGCCGGATAACAATCACATCGGAGTAGCTGCCGATGATCTTGATGGTGTCTTCTACATCTTCTCCCTCGATCTCCGAGGAGAACGCGCGGGCGTGTTCGGTGGAAATCACCCGGCCGCCCAGCCGGTGCATCGCCGCCTCAAAGGAAAGGCGGGTGCGCGTCGACGGTGTGTAAAACAACGTCGCCATGATGCGGTTCTGATATTCCAGCGAGCCGCCGCGCGCGACCAGCCGCTCCATGCCCCGCGAGCGATCGAACAACTCCATCAACATGGGCACGGTGAATTGCTGCGACTCAATGACGTGCCTGAGTTTTTCCGTGGGCTTGCCTGCTTCCTTGCGGGGATTCGTCTGAGTTAACGCTTCGCGATCCATGAATCATCTCCCTCCCACCGGCAGATAGATTCGCTTCTCTTCATGCTCCGCGGCGGCCGCCTCTGCCTCATACACGATGTGCGTTCCCGCTTTTCCCGCAACCGCGCTGCACAGGTTTACGTCGGAGGTGATAATCGCCTCGCGTCCGCTATTCGTCAGGAAGCGCAGCGCCGATTCCACCTTCGGCCACATGTTTCCCGCAGGGAAGTGGCCGGCATCGGCATATTCCCGCAGTTCATGCGATCCAACCATCAGCAATGGCCGCTGATTGCCTTTCTTGTAATTGAGATAGACGTAATCGGTGTCGGTTGAGATCACGAACAGATCGGCAGCGATGCGGTTAGCCAGCAGGGCGGACGCGCGGTCCTTATCGATGACCGCCTCCACGCCCTGCAAATGCCCGTCGCTCCACGCCACTGGAATTCCTCCTCCTCCGCATGCGATCACGAGCACCCCCTTTTCAATCAGGTCGCAGATGATCGGAAGCTCAACAATTTCCAGCGGATCGGGCGAAGGCACGACTCTTCTGTACCCTCTGGCCGCGTCCTCGACAATCTGCCAGCCGAATTGTGCTTTGCGCTGCTCGGCATCGGCCTGGGAATAGAACGGCCCAATCGGCTTCGTGGGATTTTTCATCGCTGGATCATCCAGCGACACAACGCATTGCGTCAGGACCGTCGCCACTTCCACATTCAGGCTCGCAGCTCTAAGTTCAGCATTCAGAGACTGTTGCAGTATGTAGCCGATCTCTCCCTGGGTGCAGGCGTCGCACACGTCCAAAGGCTGGCTGGGTACCTGGCTCGCCGCACGTTCCGAGCGCAGGAGTGCCGCCCCCACTTGGGGTCCGTTGCCGTGGGTCAACACGATCCGATATCCCGCGCGAAGCAGTTTGACGATCTCCGACGCAGTGCGCCGTGCATTCGCAAACTGCTCGGCAACCGTACCCTTTTCGCCGGCCCGGATCAGCGAGTTGCCGCCCACGGCCAGCAGCATTGTTCTCATGGACGCTCCGTCAGGCATGCACCAGTTCCGGAACAATCTCCGGATGTTTCGGGCCCACCGGCACGTCTTTCATCAACTCCAGCATGATTGCCTTTTGTGCGTGCAGCCGGTTTTCTGCTTCCTGGAAGACCACGGATTGGCCGGAATCAATCACTTCATCCGTAACTTCATCTCCCCGGTGCGCGGGCAGGCAGTGCATGAAGATGGCGTCGCTTTTGGCGCAAGCAAAGAGCTTCTTGTTTACCTGATACTCTTTGAAAATTCGCTTGCGCTCCGCAGTCTCTTGTTCCTGGCCCATGCTCGCCCACACGTCGGTGTAGACCACATCTGCCCGGCGAACCGCATCTTCCGCAGACTGCGTGGTGTGGCAGTCGCCGCCGGTTTCACGCGCGTGCTGTTTTGCCCATGCAACCGCATCCGCTTTTGGTTCGTACTTCTCCGGCGTCGCCACCCAAACGTCTGCCCCGAGTTGCGCCCCTGTGAACATCAGCGAGTGTGCGACGTTGTTTCCGTCTCCGACAAAGGCGACTTTCAGTCCTTCGACGTGCCCCTTGATTTCCCAAATCGTCAGGAAGTCCGCCATGGCCTGGCAGGGATGGCTGAAATCCGTCAATCCGTTGATCACCGGAATTCGCGCCGTCCGCGCCATCTCTGCCACAACCTCATGAGCGAAGGTGCGGATCATGATGCCTTGCACCATCCGCTCTAGATTTCTGGCCACGTCGTACACCGACTCGCGCTTCCCTAAATTGATCTCCGCCGGGGAAAGATAGAGAGAAAACCCTCCAAGCTGCTGGATCCCAACGTCGAACGTGACCCGGGTTCGCAGCGACGGCTTCTCGAAGATCATGGCCAGCGTCTTGCCCTTGAGCGCCTGACTGTATGCCTCGGGCGCCGCCTTGATCTGCCGGCCCAACAAAAGTAAGTACTGAATCTCCGGCGGCGCAAAGTCGCGAATGGAGACGAAGTCTTTCCCATGCATGGCTACACCTCCGCGTGCACTTGCATCCGCGCCAGAATGTCCGCCAGACCCGGACGTGTCAGGTCTTCGACTTCATAGCCCACCCGCAGATTCGGTTTGTCGATGTGCATGATGCGCGCCAAATCGATTGGCGTCGCCACCAGCACCAGATCGCAAGGAACGTTCTTGATCGTCTCCTGCAATTCATGCCGCTGCGCTTCGCTGTAGCCCATCGCCGGCAGCAGGTTCGTCATGTGCGGATACCTCTCGTAAGTGCCGCGAATCGATCCCACGGCAAACGGCCGCGGATCGATTAGTTCCGCCGCTCCAAAACGCTTGGCCGCAATCACTCCCGCCCCATATGGCATCTCGCCATGGGTGAGCGTGGGACCATCCTCGATCACCAGCACGCGTTGCCCCTTTACCAATCCGGGGGCGGGAACCGATACCCGGCAAGCCATTTCGAGGATCGTCGCCTCGGGATTGCAGTAATGAATATTCCGAAGCACCGTCTCCACGTTCTGCCGCACCGCGGTGTCCACCTTGTTGACGATCACAACCCTTGCGCGGCGAAGATTGACCTCTCCGGGGAAGTACGAGATTTCATGTCCCGGCCGATGCGGATCCGTCACGACAATCTCAAGGTCCGACACATAGAACGGCGTGTCGTTGTTGCCTCCATCCCACAAGATGACGTCAGCTTCTTTCTCCGCCTGCCTCAAGATTCGTTCGTAATCCACGCCGGCGTAGACCACGGTTCCATGCTGAATATGCGGTTCGTATTCTTCGCGTTCTTCGATTGTGCACTGTTGCAGCGTCAGGTCTTCGAGCGTCGCAAAGCGTTGAACGGCTTGGGCTTCCAAATCGCCATACGGCATCGGGTGCCGGATGACCACCGGTTTCCAGCCTTGCTTGCGCAGTTCTGCCGCGACCAGCCTCGAAACCGGACTCTTTCCGCATCCAGTGCGAACGGCGCACACAGAAACTACCGGAACCTTCGATTTGACCTGAGTGTGTTCAGTTCCAAGCAGCCAGAAATCCACCCCCGCGGCGATCACACGTGACGCAATATGCATCAGGTTCTGATGCGAAATGTCGCTGTATGAAAAAACAACACTATCGACCCTCTCCTCTTGGATGATCGTCTCCAAATCTTTCTCTTCGACGATGGGAATTCCGTTTGGGTATAAGAGTTGGCCAGCTAAAGCTGCTGGATACTTACGGTTGGCGATGTCGGGAATCTGCGTGGCAGTAAATGCAACTACGTGATATTCGGGATTGTTGCGGAATACAACATTGAAATTATGAAAATCTCTGCCAGCGGCTCCCAGGATGAGGATTCTCTTCATGGGTTTTCTCCTGCCGGTCCATGATTCTCACCCTTGCTCTGTGATGGAAGATGTGCCGCTTGTCACGCCAGTTTGTGACTATCCGCACCGGGGAAAATAAAGTTGTTTCAGCCCTGGTACGTCCATTCACCTGTGCTCCTGCTGGGATGGATCGGTTCTTCTCAATCGGGCCACGCTCGTGCGTCCACAGCGGCGTCAGAATTACCGGGCAGAATGCTTTTGAAAGATTTCAGTATTTCGCGTATCTCTGGTTAAAAGCTGGATGAGGTTTGCCGGCCACGTAGGCTGAGACGTCAAACGCCTCCTGGGGAGTGAGGCTGCCGGGCTTGTTCTGCGGCATGTTGTGCTGCACAAACGCCGCCATCTTTTCGACTTTGCTGATGCCCGCGCCGACGTTGTACGCCGTCGCTCCCCACACTGGAGGAAGAATTGGCGGAGTTCCGGCGCCATCGCTTCCGTGGCAGCCCGCGCACTGCTTTGCATAAATCGCTTCGCCGCGCACCGCATCACCATGCAATCCGGGAAGTTTCACCAAACCTCTTCCCGGAAAAGCGTGTCCGGCGGGTACGCCTTGCGAAAGCCACTGAATGTACGCCACGAGACCGACCAATTCCGGACTCGCGTACGGCAACGGACGTCCATTCTCGCTGCGCGTGAAGCACTCCTGAATGCGGTCCTCGAAAGTGATCACGCGGCCTGCTCGTTCTCTGTACATCGGAAACAGCCCGGGGACGCCCACCACCGGAGCGGCGAAGGCAGCGGTTCCGGCCTGGATGTGGCAATCGTTGCAGCTGAGCTGGTTGCCGACGTAAGCGGCTGCAAAGCGCGGAGTGTTCAGGAAGATTTGCCGCCCTAGCTTGATGCTCTCGCCAGCGGGGCCCTCCGGGATCGTCGCCGGGTCAGGAGCCTTCCAGTCGTTTGTCGCCTCCGTCTGCTGTTGCTTTACCGGGGTGACCGGAGTTGTGCGGCTGCATCCCCCGGTAATCAGGGCAGCACAAACCGCCGGTATGATCAACACGCTCCTCATCGGGCGTAACTTCACTTCTGCTCTCCTGTTCTTGCGGGAGGCGGGCCAAATCCGTAGCGGCGGTAGATTGTCTGCGCCTCCGCGGATGTGAGAAATGCAATCCACGAGCGGGCTGCGGCGGCGTGCGGCGCATTCGCCAGGGTTCCGGCGGCGTAAACCGCCGTCGTGTTCTCATTGGCTGGAATCTCGACGCCGGTAATCTGATTTCCGACGCTCTCTTGAAATCGAACTTCAGAACTCCACGTCACGCCTGCATCAGCCTGTCCGCTCAAAATGCGCATCGGCGTCTGCCGGTGATGGATCTGCGTCAGGTACGTGCTGCCATCTTTGACCTTTGTTTCCATTACCTTGCGGAAGAGTTCATCGCCGCCGCTCTTGCGCAAAGAGTCTCCGATCTGCCGGGCCACGCCTTCCCACTGCGGATTGGGCATGGAGAGGCGTATCTCATCGCGCCCTAGATCACGCAGAGAACTGATGTGGTGCGGATTGCCGGCGTGCACCATGATCTCCAGCTGATTGGTGGCGTATGAGACATTGGATTCGACTTGCGTCTCTTTCTGCATCTCCGCCAGCACTCTGGCGCCGGCGTGATAGACATCCGGCTGCACCTGGATCGTCAGATTGCCCAGCGTGATCGCGCCATGATGCGCGATCTGCTTCCGCAAGATTCCCGGCGGCAAGGTCTCGTAGAAGATCCGCCCGCTGAGTTCCGGATGGAGTTTCTCAAACTGCGCCACCAACTCCGGCAGGACCATGAACTGATTGCCGCCAACGAAGAGAACCAGTTGGGCATGGTTCGGATTTCCATGAAGGTCCGGGACATTGTCAACGTCATTCACCTGGAACACGAAGCCCTTGTCGGCGGCGGGATTGTTCTTTCCCTGGCTCCAGGGCGGCATCTGCTGCGCAGCCCCTGTACTCAAGCCCAGCAGCAAGATCGAACCCAAAATCCATAGCTGATTCATCTCGGTCATCGCAGCCTCCTCAGACGGTGATGTAGGAGTAGTGACCTTCGGTTTGCAGCACGGCCAGGGCCGCGACCAGGGAGGGAACGATCAGCACTCCGGGATAGGCGTGCGCCATGATGTCTTTGACCACATCTTCCGGGGCTTGCGGCAGGCTCCATTTCTTCACCAACCCGCGCGCCTGTTCTTCCAGGGCGGTGTGGCAGCTGAGAAAGGTCACTCCCCGCGAGAGCAGTGCTTGCACGCTGGTGTCCTGATACAACGAGTTCTCCTGGTTCGGATCCTGCGACGCGTAATGCAAATCTTTGCCTGCCTTGCTGGGATAAAACACATTGCGCTGCGCGGGTTTGCCGGTTTCAGGGTCGGTGATGTTGAGCCACTCGCCGACGCGGTACTTCTGCCAGACGTAGTCGTCGTAATTCAGCATATTGGCCGGACCATGCAAGCCCGCGATAATCTGCATCTGCGTCTGGGGAACGCCAAAGCCAAACTCCAGGCCATTCAGGGAATTCTTGATGTTGTTCAGGAATCTCCCGTCGGCGATCTTCGAAACGTCATACACCTGCTTGAATCGGGCGGGTAATTGCAGAAGATAATTGAAATCTTTCATCTTCCATTCAGAAGTTCGGTACACCAGCTGCGCTTCTGCGGTCGAACCCATGCTCGCCAGCGCCGCGACTCCCGTAGCGGCCTGAGCGATGAAGAACCTGCGGGATGCTTTATTCATGAAATCTCCTCTGGCATTTAACGTTGGTTGGCGGCTAACTCATTGGAGTGGTGGACGAGGCTTTGCTGTTTGTTGTGAGACAACTCAGTATGGCGCTCCGGCCAGCGGTATAGAGATCGTATGTAGTGCGTGACCGCCTGGATCTCCGCCTCCGTGAGCAGCGGCCAGCCTGGCATCGCGCTTCCTGTCACTCCATTTCGGATCACGCGCCTGCCCGCCTCATACGATGGGCGCATTACCGTGAAATCGCAAGGGCGGGGAACATATTGTGCGGCCTCGGGGCCTTGGCCATCACCGTTCACGCCGTGGCAGCGCACGCAGTGCATTGCATAGACGCGCCGTCCCGCTTCTTGCAGCACCTCCGGATCAGCCAGTTGTTTATCCGCAGGCAGACTGCTGGAATCTTCGAGGCTGCTGATGTAACCGACGACTTCACGCACTTCCTCTCCTGACAGCGAACGCCATGCCGGCATTTCGGTTCCCGGAACTCCCTCTCGAATGACACGCCAGAGGAAGGTCTCGGAAAACTCAAAGCCGGTCAGATCGAAGGCGGGCGGGTTCATGCTGGGACCCATGGGAGACCGGCCGTCGGCATTTTGCCCGTGACAGCTTGCGCACTCATCCATGAAGACGCGTTGTCCGGGCGCGGAATCAGATTCGGCGTGCACAGATGTCAAAGACGGATGATGCTTGTCAGCGCCTTGGGCGTAAGGAGGGGAAAGGAAAATCCCGCAACAACCTCCGCTGATGACCAAAGCAAGAAGCCACGCTTTGAGGACAGCCATGCGTCGGCAGAGGTTGCCCGCGGCGAGACGGGTTGCAGAATTCACATTCACCCCAGAATTTCGGAAGGCAAAATAACGAGGCCTGCCTTATGCCTGCAGCAGGCCTTGCAAAAGGGGAGAGCTTGCCTCGCGATACTGGACCCAGCTTGCCAGAACGGGAGAAGTCCGTCCAAAGAGTAATTTTTATTGCTGATAGGCAAAACTTATGGGGTGCTACGGCGCTCTAAGGCAGCTCAGGAACTCAAGGGGCGTTCTGGCTGGGGGTGGTCCAGCCTTCGGCGTTTTCGAAGGCTGTTTATCCTGCTGCCGAGGTGGGGGAGGGCGCCCGCGCTGGCCACCGGCGCCCGTATTCCTATTGCGCAAATCGCGTAAGTCCTTACGTTGCAAATACAAAGCGATATTCGTACATACATTTAAAAATGTACTTGGATATGTGGAAATGACGCTGGCGTGGTTTACTGCTCACTAGGGCGATTTCTGGCCTCTTTCTGGCCCTTGGGGTGGTGGAGGCGGAGATCGTCGCTCCCAGGGGCCCTGGAGCCTCCGCAATGGGCATCCTAGACGAGGTTTTGATGTCTCTAAATCGCTCTATGCGAATGTACATACATCACTGGCGGTACGGACATAGAGACAAGTGTCTCATTGTGGGCAGGGGAGTGCGCCCCATTCATGGGCGTCAGGGTTGATTGGCGTGAAAGTCGAAGTTGGCAAGTTTGAATGTCACGTATGCGGCCGCCTTGGAGGCTAATTCCAGCACGGCGGGGTCATTGTTCGGAAGGTTGTCGCACCAGCGCTGGGGATTATCAACGCATCCGCCGTTAAAGCTAGGGATGTTGCCTTCATAATTTCCCGGGAAGCCGCCCCAGATTTGCACCTCCAGCGCCGTCTTGCAGCAATCCTGTTGCGTCAAGATGCCCGTATTGGGGATGCCAATGAGGCTGAAGGAGTTCGAGTCTGTTCCGTCATTGCCAAACCAGGCCGGCAGCGACGGCACTCGGTTAATGCGGAAAAAATGTGCGAAAAAGTTATTGCCAAGCTTCGATTCTGGAACCACATTCCTGGGAAATTGTTTCACATTCGAAGCCTCCGCCGGGTCGGCCACCAGGTAATCGAAATTCGGAGTGGCGGTAACGTCCACATCGACATCGAAGACGATCTGATCGCGTTCAGCCTGGTTCAAGTGAGTCGTGTAATATGCGGATCCGAGCAATCCGATTTCCTCGCCTCCAAACCAGATGTAGCGAAGGCGGTTCCGGGTGGGAGTGTTCGCCAGGTTGCGGGCAATTTCGAGGATGGTGGTCGACCCCGAAGCATTGTCGAGCATGCCGGCGCCGTAAATCGAATCGAGATGGGCGTCTATGACGACGACGTGATTGGGATCGCCAAAAATCGAGTCGGCGATCAAGTTGTAATCCACTCCCGATCTGACTTGCGTGCGAACGTCGAGGCGCAGAAGCGGAGCGTCACCACTGTTGTATTTTTCCAGCAATTCAGCGCCCACAGGATAGGAGGCAAGACCGATTACTGGAACTGCCGCCGGCCGAGTGAGTCTTGCGGGGAAGGCGGAACCGTCATTGCTTCCGGGCGCCCACGATGTATTCTCTTCCGAACCGTGGATTTCCGGACGATTGTAGAGAACGACTGCGGAGGCTCCGGCAGAAGCCGCATTTCCCACTTGTGTGTCATACGAACAGGCGGAGCGCTCGAGCAAAGCGATGCTTCCGGATTTGAATCCCTTGAAATCGCCGCCGAAACACCCATTGCCGGCACCGCTGAGGGGCTCAATCGGGGCACTGATGGTACCGCTACCGGAAAGACGAGCGACAAACCAATCATGATTCCAGGCATAAGCTTTGCCGGACACAGTCAATTGCGGCGTTCCAATGACCGCGGAATATCTGTAGCGGTAAGGTTGGATGGTCACGACATACCCTGCCTGGCGCATCACCGCGGCAACATAGTCCACGGAAGCGACATATCCGCTTGTGCCCGTATCGCGATTTCCATGACCTCCGGGACCAGGATTCTCATCAGCGATTTTCTGAAATACTGTGAGATGGTTCCATAAAGCGTCCTGCTGAATACACGCCAGAAGTTTCCCTACCGTGTCATTCTGTCTGGCTTCGCATACCTGGGATGCGGGATTGGCGTCTCCGCCGATTGTGCTGGAGGTGTTACTGGTGACTGGTCTTGAACGAACCTGTGCCGTGAGCAGAGGGGGCAGCAGGCCGAGGGCCAGAAGAGCTTTACCTGCGAGCGAGAGGGGGTATTTCGTGATCATTCGGGAATTCTTTTTGACTCGAAACCCGCACCATTGTAGCCTTTTCGCCGAATTCCGGCATTCGAGGACCCATTGCCGGAAAGATTGCTGGGACGACTACCCCACCCATTTGAAGTAGCTTGAGTTGACTTCCGCCCCCAGCTGCGAACCATGTGCTGCCGCGATGATCGCCGAGAAAGCCGCGGCACGGAGGCGGCTACATCCCTACTTTCCTGTCACCGCCTCATAGACAACCATACGGGCTACTGGCTTTCCGTTCTCCTCTTGCTCTGGCGTATAAACGCGGTGAGTTTCCGGGTCTACTGCAAGGCTGTGTACAGCATGTTGAACTTTGAAATCCTCAACCTTAGCGTAGTGCTGCGGATCATCTTGATGAAACACCGAAATGGCTCCGCTGTAGCATGCTGCGTAGATCCGCTGTAGCCCAGAATCGAACTTGATCACATCCGGGCCATCTGCCATCGGGAGATACGCAATGGGCTTGTGCGCATCAAGATCGAACACCGTCATCAGGTCATTTTCTTCGCACGAAAGAAACGCACGATGGTTTTGGGGATCAAGTGCCATCCCGTGATTGCCCTTGCACCGTCCCACTGGATATCGGGCGATGACTTCGTCCGTTGCGGGATCGATAACAGCGAAAATGTTCTGGTCCTGCAAATTCACATACACCTTCTTAGCCACCGAATCATACTGAGGCATCCCCGTCTCGCTATCGAAATGAAGAGTCTTAACGATCGCATCTTTGGTCACGTCCACGATCGCTTCAGCTTTTCCCCGTTCGTCTGAAACATACAGTTTGTGAAATGAAGCGGCATAGGCGCTTCCATCAGGCTTGCGTTCGGTCGGCAGCTTCTTGACCACCTTTATTTGTCGCAAGTCCACCACCCCAATTGTGTTGTCGCCCGCGTTCGAGGTGTAGAACTTCTTCAATTCAGGTATGTACTCGACGCCTTCTGCGCCCGGAGTGTCCGCAACTGTTGCAAGAACTCTATTCGTGCGCAAATCGATCACATACGTCTGCCCCGCAGCGAGATGTGCAGAGATCAAATAGTGATCGTCGGGATCGATAGTCAGATAGTCAAAACGTTTTCCGGCCGGACCCGGTAAATCGAACTCTGCGATCTTCCTGAGAGTTGGAACCGACGATCGAGCTTCAATCTTGGACGGGGCTGTCATGATCGTTACGAGTAAGGAGACTAGAAGCAGCTTTCGCATGAATGCACCATCATTTCTGAAGTCGGGATTTCTTCTCGAATCGCGGTTGCCATCGTACCGCGAAGAGACCGCATACGAAGGCGGTCGGTTGCAGAGCTCACGCTGGCGTGACAATCAAAGGGGGCAATTTTCTAAGCGACTGAAAATAGGATAGCTTGTGGCAGCCGGACCTGTAAGCCGAATTCTGTCCGCGGGATTGCTCCTACGGGACGGCCATTCCTCTGGGCTGCGCATTGCTGCGCGGCTCTAGCGACCTACCCGGAGGTTTGACGCACCGAGCCGGCACGTGTCCCGCCCATTCTCGTGGGAGCGGCTATGCAACGTCGCTCGCGCCAGAATGGGCGGGACTTCCTCCCTATTTGGTCTTGCTCCGTGTGGGGTTTGCCCTGCCCGCAACATTACTGTGGCGGCGGTGCGCTCTTACCGCACCTTTTCACCCTTACCCCGCCCATTCTCGCGAGAGTCACTCATGTGGAGCGAATCCCGCCAGGATGAGCGGGGCGGTATATTTTCTGTGGCACTTTCCGTCGCGGAATACCCCACGCCAAATTTCGCAAGCGAAATTTAGAATGAGCCACCCGCTCCCGGACGTTATCCGGCACACTGCTCTGCGGAGTTCGGACTTTCCTCCCCGCCCATTCCGTAAGTCGCGTTGGAACTTGACCGTAACCTACTGAATGGGCGGGGCGACCGTCCGGTCCAGCTGCCTACTTTGAAATTATATTAGAATTTCGAAGGCGGTCTGTTCTTTCTGGGGCTGGGGGGCCCTGTCGAGAATTCAACTGGCGAGGTCTTGGGGTTCGCCATTGCAGCATTCGGGCCAAAATGATGACGATGTGATCGAGTTCATCTCTGAGGAGATCGACAGCGTTCCTGAACTGGAGGCGCTGCTACTCGTATGGCGGCATCGTCCTAAGCCGTGGACGGCGGAAGATCTGGCCAAGCGCCTCTATATTCCGGCCGACGACACGCGCAACCTGCTGCTTGACCTGAGCCGCAAGGAATTGCTCACGGTCATTCCCGGGCAGCCCGAGTCATTTCGATACGAGATGAACTCCGAATCGCGCAATGGCTTTATGGGGCGGGTAGAGGAGACCTACCGGCGGGAGATCATTCGCATCTCGCGGCTGATTCACGCCAAGCCCTCATCGGCGGTTCGCGATTTTGCCCGGGCCTTCCGCTTCACGAAACAGAGATCAGAGAAGGAGAAAGACAAGGACTGATATGGGGGTCGCAGCCGTCTACATCCTCGGAGCACTGATCGGGCTCGCCTGCGGGGTGCTGCTGCTGCGCGGCTATGCGCGGGGACGAAGGAAGCTTCTGCTTTGGAGCGGCCTCTGCTTCCTGGGCCTCGGCTTGAACAATTTCCTGATTTTTCTGGATCTCGTGGTGTATCCCGAGATCGATTTGTATCTGCTTCGGCTGTCGGTCAACCTGGTGGCTATGGTGCTCCTGCTCTTCGGATTAATCTGGGAGAGTAATTAGTTATGGCAGTCTCGTTCCTGCTCGGGGTCATTTGCGCGCTCTCTTTCGTAGCCTGCGTTTTCTTCCTGAAATTCTGGCGCGACACACGGGATTCGCTCTTCGCCGCCTTCGCCGCGTTCTTCTTCATCGAAGGAGCAGGCCGCGTCGCCCTACTGTTCGTTGCCCATCCGAATGAAGGCAGCCCCTGGATCTACCTGGTCCGCCTGCTGGCTTTCCTGTTTATTTTGTTTGCCATCCTGTACAAGAATTACGGCACCGCGCGCTGATTTGGAGAACAGGATCACAAGCATCCGGTCATTTAGAATGTTGGGCGGGGAATCTCCATCGTAGCTTTCTATGCACATCGTTGAATCCATTCGAATTGCGCTGCAGTCGCTCTGGGCTAATAAGCTGAGATCGGTGCTGTCAGTGCTGGCGATTGTGATTGGGGTGGCGGCCGTGATCGCAGTGGTGACATTCGTCGCGGGCATCAATGGATATGTCGCGGAGAAGATCTTCAATCTCGGGGCGGATGTTTTCCTGATGTTCAAGGTCAGTCCCGCGGTCACGAACGTGGACCACTACCTGGAGGGAGAGAAGAGGAAAGATCTGACGATGGAGGACTACGAGGCGGTGCGTGACGCGTGTCCGCATTGCGAGTACGTTGGCGCGGCACTGCGCAACTCCACCGGCCATGTGAAGTACGAGGAGCAATCGATCAGCGATACGACAGTGCAGGGAATTACGCCCTCCATGGCTCCGATCTACGACACCGATCTGAGCGCGGGGCGCATGTTGAACGAGACGGATATGGAAAACAAGTCTCCGGTAGTGGTGGTGGGCGCAGATATTGTTAACCATCTCATGCCGGGAGTGGATCCTCTGGGGAAGGAGATTCGCATCGACGGCTGGGAGTACCAGATCATCGGCGTTGGCAAGAAGAAAGGCGAGACTCTGGGGCAATCGCTCGACAACTATGTGATGATCCCGATTACGGATTACCTGAAGCAATACGGCGCGCACGCCGCGAGCGTCACCATCTCAGGGAAGGCTTCTTCTGCGGGAGCGGCGCTCGACGAGGCAGTGGACGAGGCCCGCGTCGCCCTCCGTACGCACCGGCACGACCGTCCGGGCGCGGAAGAGAGCTTCGATATTGAAACCAATGCCAGCCTGCTGGGGATCTGGCAAAACTTCAGCAGCACGTTCTTCATGGCGACGATTGGAGTGGCGTGTATTTCGTTGATTGTGGGTGGAATCGTCATCATGAACATCATGCTGGTTGCGGTGACGGAACGTACGCGCGAGATCGGAATTCGAAAGGCCATCGGGGCTCGCCGCGAGGATGTGCTGCTGCAGTTCCTGGTCGAGTCGGTGGTGCTGGCGCTCGTCGGGGGACTGCTCGGAGTTATCTTTGGCATCGGATTCGCGAAGACGGTTACGGCCTTGGTCGGGATGCCGTCGGCGACGCCGATCTGGGCTGTAGCTGCCGGCTTGGTGGTGGCGGCGAGCGTGGGAGTGTTTTTTGGAGTGTATCCGGCACGGAAAGCCTCGCAGCTCGATCCCATTGCCGCGCTGAGATTTGAACTGTAATAGGAATTGAGTAACTGTGTGATTTGGTAATCGGGCAATCGGCAGTCCCGGGGAGTCGTTTTTCGATTGCCAGATTACAAAATCGCAGAATTACCAACTGGCGTTATGCGTAAAGATGAATTTCGCGAAATCGTGCAGATGGCGACGGATACGATCCGCAGCAATAAGCTGCGTTCGGGACTGACGGTGCTGGGGGTTGTGATCGGAGTCGCTGTCGTGATCAGCGTGTCTTCGATCGGGCGCGGCCTGGACAACAATGTGCGCGCAATTGTTTCCAGCATCGGTTCCGACGTGATTTTCGCGTTTCATCTTCAACCCTTCACCTTCGGACGTCCCACCGAAGAGATGCGTACCCGCAAGGAACTTACCTACGACGATGCGCTGGCAATCGCGAGCCTGCCGCACGTGAAAGCGGTGACTGCCGGGCTGCGATACTTTCGGCCAGAGCTTGGCGTGGGTACGTTCGCCGTCAAATATAAGGACAAAAAAGCCAAAAACACGATTCTGGAAGGCGATCAGCCTTCGGCGCAAATCGTCTTCGACCTGCAGATCGCCTCCGGACGCTGGTTTACCGATTTCGACCAGGCCCACCGCTCTGCGGTGGTGCTGCTTGGCGCCGATACCGCGGAAGAATTGTTTGGAAACGAAAATCCCATCGGGAAAGAAGTCAATATTGAAGGTGAATTATTTACGGTCATTGGCACGGTTGAACGCGTGAAGTCGGTATTCGGCGGGGGCAAGAATCCGGAAGATAACAAAGTTGTGTTTCCGTTGAGCACGCTGAAGAAGCTTCATCCGGAGCTGAAGCAGTACTGGATCAGCATCAAAGCCACGTCGCACGACGATGTTCCCAAAGCCATCGACGAGGTGCGCGAGTTGTTACGCCGCCGCCGCAAGGTGCCTTTCAATAAGCCCGACAATTTTGCCGTTTTTACTTCGGACTCGATTTCCGATGTCTGGAATCAGCTCACCGGTATGCTGTTCATTGGGATGTTCGCGATCTCCAGCGTCGGACTGATCGTGGGCGGTGTCGGGGTGATGAATATCATGCTGGTCAGCGTCACGGAGCGAACGCGGGAGATTGGGGTTCGCAAAGCCATTGGAGCGCGGAAGCGCGACATCCTGCTGCAATTCACGCTGGAGGCAATCATTCTTACCGCGACCGGCGGCGTGATCGGAGTTTTGCTGGGTGCGATGATCGTCGTCCTTATTCCTGCCTTGTGGCCATCGCTGCCCGCCAGCATGTCGACATTCTGGACCTTGTTCGGATTTGCCGCTGCTGCCGGCGTGGGACTCGTCTTTGGCATCTACCCGGCGTGGAAAGCCGCCAATCTTGATCCCATTGAGTCGTTGCGGTACGAGTGATGCATTCTTCCGAGACTCCTGTAGACTTTCTGCGGGATAGCCACTCGATCGCATGATCCATCTCGTCATCCGCTGCGTGGAGATTGTTGCCGTGATCGGCACGGTAGCAAGCTGGTGCTATTTCTGGCTGTGCATGTGGGGGGCGCTGACCTTCCTTCGCAACCGGGGATCGGGAAGTCCAGGTCAAATGCCTCCGGTTTCGATTCTCAAGCCATGCAAGGGCATCGACCCCGGCATTTACGAAAGTTTCCGCAGCCATTGCCTGCAGGACTATCCCGAGTACGAGATCATCTTCGGCGTGAGCGATCCTGACGACCCGGTGATCGCCAGCGTGAAGGACTTGCAGAGTGAATTTCCGCGAATCAACATTCGGCTGGTCGTTTGCCCGCAAATTCTCGGAACAAATATCAAGGTCAGCAACCTTGTACAGATGCTTCCGCAGGCAAGATATGAATGCCTGATTGTGAATGACAGCGACATCCGCGTTGCCCCGGATTACCTGCAGCGCGTCGTGCCAGCTTTGGCCGACCAACAAACGGGCATGGTGACGTGCCTGTATCGTGCGATTGCCGAAGACTCATTGGGCTCGATATTGGAAGCCTTGGGCGTCAGCACTGATTTTTCCGCCGGCGTGCTCGCGGCTGGGATGCTGGAGGAAATTCGCTTTGGGCTGGGATCAACGTTGGCCTTCCGCCGCTCGGACCTGAGGAAGATTGGCGGATTCGAAACGATTGTCGATTACCTGGCGGACGACTACGAACTCGGCAAGAGAATCGCCGACCTGGGGCAAAAAGTCGTGTTATCGGACAGTGTGGTCGAGACGCATCTTCCTGCGTACGATTTCGCGGGATACTTCAGTCATCAGTTGCGGTGGTCGAGAGCGATCCGCGACTCGCGCAAGGGCGGATTCCTGGGCCTGATCTTCACCTTCGGATTAATGTGGTCGGTGCTCGGAGCGATTGTCTCGGCAGGAGCTTCGTGGGCGGGGGGCATGCTCGCGATTACGTTATTTCTCCGCTATTCACAAGCGTGGATCGTTGGGGTTTCGATTCTTGAGGATTCGCAGGTTCCAGCACAACTGTGGCTGCTGCCGCTGCGCGATCTGATGGCGTTCCTTGTGTGGATCGCCAGCTTCGCCGGAAATACGATTACGTGGCGTGGCGCTCGCTTTGAATTGAAAGATGGCAAGCTGATTCGCCTTCCGGAATGAGAGGATTCCTGGCAGTATTCGTTCGCGAAATGTTAATTGTGCTGGGGAGAGCGAATAAGTTCGAAGCGTCCGTCGTCGAAGAGGCGATAACGATGACCGCGCCAGATGATGGTGTCGCCGAAGAATCCGGCCATCCACGAGAGGAATGCCATCACGTCTTCGATAGGGAGTAAGAGCCAGTCGAGTTTGGCTCCGAGCACGCGTTTCGAGATGGTGTAAGCGGCGAAGCCGCGGATCGCCAGCGTAAAAAGTATGACTGGCCACCAAGCCGGCGCCGCTACCCACGCCAGCAGCGCGATGGGCAAGGGCATGGTGAAAATCTGGCCCAGGTAGCCGAGTGGACGCGAGCGGCGCGTGCTGCGGGTCCAGCGTAAACGGTGCGCGATGTTCTGTCCCAGGGTTGCGCTGCCGATGTGATGTTCGACCACGTATGAGGAAAGAATGACGCCGTGCCCGTTCTCGGCGGCAAATTTTCCCATCATGAAATCTTCGGCCAAGTAATCTTTTAAGCGGTCGAAACCGCCAATGGCTTGCAGAACCTTGCGGCGAGCCGCAATCGTCGGTCCCACGCCGAAACGCATGCCCTCGACCATCCGCGCGACAAGAGCGTTTCCCCAGAAATCGGTATTCATTCCCGTGGCTTCCAGGTGGGACCAGAAGCTGGGACCGGGCAGCGCTCGGTACGGGCAGGTGGCAACGCCCAGACGTGAATCCTGAAATTCTGCGGCCACGGTGGGGAGCAGATTCCCATCTACGCGGATGTCACTGTCGCTCATGATGACCAGATCATTTTGTGCGGCGGCCAGCATGCGGTCCAGGCTGTAAACCTTTGCGTTGGCGTAGGGAGGCTCTCCGGTAACGATCAACCGGGAGGGAACATGCGGATAATCGCTTTGCAGCTTCTCGACGACGGGGACGGCGGTGTCATCCATGCTGCGCACGGCAAACAGAATTTCGAAGGCCGGATATTTTTGTTCGAAGAAGGTGCGCAGGTTCGATTCCAGATCGAGATCCAGGCCGGCGAGGGGCTTTAGAACGCTGATGGCTTCGGTTGTTTCCAATGACGCCGGCTTTACCGCCAGGTATCTCTGAGCGGCAACAATCGACAGCAGGGAATAGACGATCCCGCCTGCCAGAATCAGCAGCAGCCCGGCCGTTACAAGAGGAGCCAATGGTTATGCCCGAAGATGCTGAATTGAAAGTTGCTTACTGGAACAGCTCCACAGCGACTGTCATTATAAGATGCGGGTTCCCAAAGGTTCCACACAACGCGACCCGCAAATACTTCCGTCACTCGCGGTGCGGAACTGGTTGGTCGATGACTTCACGGACCTTGTCGGACAATTGCCGGAGGGTAAACGGTTTTTGCAGGAAATTGCTGCCGAAGTCGACTACGTTGTGGTCTTGTACGGTCTTGCCCGGATATCCTGAAACGAACAGCACTTTGGTGTTGGGCAGAATCGACTTCAACTCCTGGACGAGTTCTCCTCCGCTCATGTTGGGCATGACGACATCGCTGATCACCAGGTGAATTTGTGCATCAAACTTGACGGCGATTGTCCTGGCTTCCACGCCATCTTTTGCCTCGATGATCTTGTATCCCTGCATGCCGAGGTATTCAGCAGTAGCCTGCCGCACGGCAGCTTCGTCTTCTACCAGGAGGATGGTCTCTGAGCCACGTTGCGGGATGGCCGATGGAACCCGCGGTTGCGGCCCCGTGGCGTTGGTCGGTCCGGCGCACGGGAAGTAGATTTTGAACACGGTGCCCATTTGCGGCTCGCTGTAGACCCAAATGTAGCCTCCGTTCTGTTTCACGATTCCGTACACGGTTGCCAGACCCAGGCCGGTTCCCTGGCCCGAGGGTTTGGTGGTAAAGAAGGGCTCGAAGATGTGGGGCAATTGATCTTGCGGGATTCCGTTCCCGTTGTCACTGATCACCAGCAGAACGTAGCGTCCTTTGGGGATCACGGCCGGCTTCTTCTGGATGTACGCCTCTCCGATACATACTTCTGACGTTTCGATGCGAAGGGAGCCACCCTGGGGCATGGCGTCGCGCGCATTGGCGGCGAGGTTCATCAGAATCTGTTCGAGTTGCACGGGATCGAGCCTCACCCGGCTAAGACCATCGCGTGGAGCAAACGATAGCTGGATGTCTTCCCCCATCAGCCTTTGGAGCGTTCCTGTCATCTCCCGTACGACACGGTTTAAATCGATGAAGCGCGGGGTTTGCGGTTGCTTGCGGCTGAACGCCAGCAATTGCCGCGTCAGCTCAGCCGCACGTTTTCCCGCGGAAAGGATCTCGCTGAGTTTGGCGGCCAGAGGGCTGTTGGGAACCACAGAGTCCATCGCCAGTTCGGAGTAGCTGATGATGATGGTCAGCAGGTTATTGAAATCGTGCGCCACTCCGCCGGCCAGACGGCCGACCGCGTCCATTTTTTGTGCCTGTACCAGTTGCGCTTCGAGGCGCAATCGTTCGGTGAGGTCCCGTCCGTTCGAGATGAAGTGCGTGATCTCTCCGCCGCTATCACGCACCGGACTGATGCTTTCCTCGGTGTAGTAGGTGTTTCCGTTTTTCTTGCGGTTGACGACGATGCGCCGGAAGACTTTGCCGGCCAGGATCGTGTGCCAAAGCTCTTCGTAAAATTCGGGAGCATGTTGGCCCGATTTGAGGATTCTCGGAGTCTTTCCGTGCACTTCGGCGGAGGAATAACCGGTCAGGCGCTCGAAGGCCGGGTTTACGTATTCGATCACGCCCTGCAGGTCGGTAATGACCACGGAGTCGTCGGATTGCTCGACCGCCTGTGAGAGCTTGCGCAAAGATTCTTCGGCGGACTGCTTGCTGTCCCGCATGGCCTGTAGAGCCGTGGTGCAGCGCACGGTGCGCCCGAAGGTTGCGCCATTCAGTTCGGTTCTTTCGATACAGTCCCAGGCGCCGGCTTCGAGAATGCGCGCCACGGCCGCTTCATCCGCCATTTCGGTCAGGAGAATGAAGGGGATGCACAGGCCTCGATCGAACTGCTCTTGCAACTGCCGTACTGCGGTATCATCCGCCGAATCGTGGTGGAAGAGAATCAGACCGTATGACTGCTGCGAGAGCATGCGCTTCGCCTGCTCGACGGAAGTGGCGTGTTCGAGTTTTGCGTCGATGCCCGGTTGGCTGGTTCTGAGAAGATCTCGTATCAGGAAATAATCTTCTTCTTTCTCACCTACCAGAAGGACGCGTAAGGTCTTTTTTTCTTCTGTCGTCTTTGTCTGTTGTGCCGTCTTCGTACCGCAGATCACGGAAGTAACTCCTAGAACTCTCATCGGATGAGGAGCGGACGCGCTTTGCAGCGGAGCGAAACTAGGTATGGGGTCTGCCCGCCATTCTTCCCGATTTGGGAAGGGGTTCGGATCGGAAACCAGGTGTAGCACGAAGGCACCAGTCTCCGATCCTTCGGTTCAGGCTGATGCTTTTGCTGCATTGCGAAGTGCGCGCGGATATGGGTATTGTTAGCGAGTGAAAATACCGCGTTGTAGCGGCATCCTTCTGCACTTCACTTCGTTGCCCGGACCTCTCGGGATTGGGGATCTCGGGCCAGCGGCATTCGAGTTTGCCGATTTTCTGGCCGACGCCGGACAGCAGCTCTGGCAGGTGTTGCCGCCGAATCCCACAGGCTATGGCGATTCTCCCTATCAGTGCTTTTCGGCATTTGCCGGGAATCCATTGCTGCTCAGCCTTGATTCGATGCGCGAGCAGGGATTGCTGGAGGCCTCCGATCTGAACGCATCGACGTCCTTCCCCGAGGAGACGGTCGATTACGGGGCCGTGATCCGGTTCAAGAAACCGATCCTGAAGCGCGCAGCGCGAGCGTTCTTTTCTGACGGTTCGCAGGCGGAGCGGGCGGAGTTCGAACGCTTCTGCCAGAGGGCAGGTGCCTGGCTGGATGACTATGCGTTATTCATGGCGCTGAAAGATGAGCACGAAGAACTGGTCTGGACGGCATGGGACACTGACATCCGGCAACGGAAGCCGGAGGCGATCCAGCGAGTCTCAGAGACGCTGGCGCCCGCGGTTCGCGAACACAAGTTCTGGCAGTTTGAGTTCTTCCGGCAGTGGGAGAAATTAAAGAGATATTGCGCGCAGCGGTCCATTCGCCTGATGGGCGATATTCCGATTTATGTCGCGCATGACAGCGCGGACGTCTGGGCTCACCCGGAGTTGTTTTATCTGGATGATCGCGGGTCGCCGACCATCATCTCCGGTGTTCCGCCCGATTACTTCAGCGCGACTGGACAGCTTTGGGGGAATCCGATTTACCGGTGGGACGTTCTGGGCACGAATGGATATCAGTGGTGGATCGACCGCTTTCGTACGTCGTTTTCGCTGTTCGATCTGGTGCGTCTCGACCATTTCCGCGGCTTCGAGGCTTATTGGGAAGTTCCGAGCGGGGAAAAAACGGCCATGAATGGAAAATGGACGAAAGGTCCGGGGGAGAAGTTTCTGTCCGCGCTGCAAAGCGCCTTTGGATCGTTGCCCATCGTGGCGGAAAATCTTGGGGTCATTACTCCGGAAGTGGAGCGGCTGCGGCATTTGTTCGACTTGCCCGGAATGAGCTTGTTGCAGTTTGCCTTCGGCAACGATCCGCAGGGGCCCTCATTTCGCCCACATAATTATTCGCGGGACCTCGTCGCCTATACGGGCACGCACGACAATGACACGACGGTCGGCTGGTGGAACAGTTCGGGGGCGCTGGATTCCATCCGCACTGCCGAAGATGTCAGAAAAGAGCACGCCTTCGCCAGAGCTTACCTGGGCTTCAACGACGATTCCGAGATCAACTGGGTATTGATCCGCACGGTTATGGCTTCCGTTGCCGATGTGGCGATCATTCCTTTGCAGGATGTTCTGGGTCTTGGCTCGGATGCACGCATGAACCTTCCGGGACGGATCAGCGGGAATTGGAGGTGGCGTTACCAACGGGAAGAGCTACATAAGGAGTTGAGCGCGCGTTTGCGGTCGTTGGTCACACTTTACGATCGATAAACATTTGCGGTGAATTCATGGAAAAGCCTACACGCAGCTTCTGGCAGATCTGGAACATGAGCTTCGGATTTCTCGGCATCCAGTTTGGCTGGGGATTGCAGATGGCCAACATGAGCGCCATCTATGAGTACCTGGGTGCGCGCGCCGATCAGATTCCGATTCTCTGGCTAGCCGCGCCTCTGACCGGGCTGATCATCCAGCCAATTATCGGGCACGCCAGCGATCACACGTGGACTGGGCTGGGGCGTCGCCGGCCGTATTTTTTGGCGGGCGCGATTTTAAGCTCAAGCGCGTTGATATTGATGCCGCGCAGTTCGACTCTGTGGATGGCGGCGGGTCTGCTTTGGGTGCTCGATGCCTGTATTAACGTCAGCATGGAACCTTTCCGCGCCTTTGTCGCCGACCTTCTGCCTGAATCGCAACGCACAGGCGGATTTGCAATGCAGAGCCTGTTCATCGGACTCGGAGCGGTGGTGGCGTCGGCGCTTCCTTATTTGCTCATCAATGTTTTCCATGTCGGACGCGGAATGGCCACGGGAAAGATTCCGCTGAATGTTCGGCTGTCGTTCTATATCGGTGCCGCCGCATTTCTGGGGGCGGTTCTGTGGACGATTTTCAGCACGAAAGAATATCCGCCGGAAGATCTGGCTGAATTCCGGCGGCAGAAGTTGCAGCGGCGAGGGTTGATGGACAATGCGGGCGAGATCTTCGCTTCGATTCGCCAGATGCCGCGCACCATGCGCCAGCTCGCATGGGTGCAGATTTGCACCTGGTTAGGACTGTTCTGTATGTGGCTGTATTTTCCGGTGGCCGTGGCGCGGAATGTGTTCGGGGCTCCCGATACGGTGTCTGCGCTTTATTCCGCCGGGGTGGAATGGGCGGGCGTCTGCTTTGGAATGTATTCGCTGGTGTGTTTCGGATTTTCCTTCTTGCTGCCGGCTATGGCTCGCCGCCTGGGCCGCAGGATGACACACATCCTGTGCTTGATTTGTGGAGGGATCGCGCTGCTCGCGGTGGCGGTCATTCACGACAAGTATTTGTTGCTGCTATCTATGACCGGCGTGGGAATCGCGTGGGCCAGCACGCTCGCCATGCCGTACTCCATTCTTGCCGGATGCTTGCCGCAGCAGAAAGTCGGCGTCTACATGGGGATATTTAATTTCTTCATTGTGATTCCGGAAATTACCGCGTCGCTCTTTTTCGGGTGGATCATGCTTCACCTGCTACACAACAACCGTCTGGCAGCGGTGGTTGCCGGCGGAGTGTTCTTCCTGCTGGCTGCCGTGCTGATGCGCCGGGTAGAAGATGTTCACGATGTGCGGGAGAGACCCGGGTCAGTTGCCGAACCCGCGGTCGTGGGCAAGGGCTAATCGGAACTCAGGATTCGGGTACTCGGCGACTCAAAGCCGCTCTGCAGCTAGCCAAATTCGCGGTGGTGAAACACCGCGCCAATGTTAGCGCAGACGCAAAGCCACCAGCTCGGTCCCGATCGGGACGCCTCGGGCAATCCTGATGTGCAAAAGAGCCTCAAAGGGGCGCATTTCCCTGGCAGATCCAGGGATGTTTTCAAGCAGTTGCTGAACTGATTTGGGATTGGAAACGAATTCCACCGCGCCCTGCGTGCCGAAGGTGGTGGTACCCGCCAGGATCATTACAGACAATCCCGGATCTTTGCCGGGGACGAACCCGATCACGGCGTAATCATCGGTCAATGGCTGGGCCGACGGAGTTGCCAAATAACTTGCGGCTTCTCCCGCTCTTGGCTGATGGTTGACGATCGACAGATCGCCTTTTCGGGGTCCTGAAGTCACCCGTTGGAAGACAAAATGTTGAGTACTGGGGATGTCAGCAAGCGGAAGATTTTCCGACGGCGACCCCACAAAAATCAAATTCGCATTACCCGCGTCATCGAGTGTGAAGAGGCTGCTGCGCTTTACGTGCACATGACGGCCCAGACTGTCGAAGACCTCGTCCAGTGCATGGATCGCCAAAACCTCTCCCACCCCGGTGTAATGGTCGTACACGGTGGCGCTCGGATCGTCCTTGGCCGTGTGATAGCGCATTCCCGTTTCGGGACGCCCCACAAAGGCCGCATTGCTGTATATGACCCAGGACTTTTCAGCGCCGGAGGTAAATGGGCGCCAGAATTCCGCCAGCGGCCCGGGGCTTGTGGTCACCGAGGAAGGCATGGCCGCACTGGGAACCGGCTTGGTATTCCAAAGCAGAATTCCAAGTATCGTGAGAGAAACGGCAAGACCTACTGCCAGTGCGATCACCAGGACTTGCCAAGCCGCGGGAAGCCTCGGGGGGTGCAAATCATTGCGCGGAGATCCGGGTGGCAAAGTCTGAATCGCGGGGGCCGGAAACTCTTTCACCTCAAACGACAGGTGATAGTTTCCCTTGGGGATTGTGACCACGATCACATCGTGTGCACCCTCATTCGCATAATATTCGGCAAGCTTGGCCCGTAATCGTCCGGCCTGGACCCGGACGGTTGAATCGGATTGCGGATCAAAGTTGGTGTTTCTTCCATACACCTCTGTTGCGATTTGATATTCCTTCAGGGGCCCGTCGGGGTTTTCAATCGTTTCTTTTGCGAGATATTGCAATAGGCGGCAGAGTGATTCCGACGCTCGCAGACTATGACTTTTAATAATGCGATCTATTTGTTGGAAGAGTTCTTCGCAATTCGCCGGCAGCGCATGAGAAAGAGACATTTAACAATGAAGTAACAGCGCAAGTATCATCTAGCAACTGCAATATTTTACCGCTGCAACTGTTTAAAACCTACTGGAAACTTCGCTCAAATCCCTGGTTTGCCCCGAAACTTGCAGTCATTATTCGCCGCGTTAGAGTGCGTGTCTGATATTCGACACGCAGCGGCTCGTAATGCAGGGCAAATCTTGAGTAATCAGTAATAGAAAATTGTTCTGCAAGAAATCTCAAAACGCACTCATAGCCATTCCCGAAATGGGAGGAAACATGAATAACAAATTTATCGTCGTGATGATCTTGATCCTTTGCCTGAATGGCTTCGCTTTCGGCCAGTCCAGCGCGGGCACGATTCAGGGAACCGTGACCGACGCCCAAGGTGCGGTTGTGCAGGATGCTCCGGTCACGATTACGAACTTGGGCACCGCCCGGACGGTAACCGTACACACGAATGGAGATGGCCTGTTCAGTATGCCGGCCCTGGATCCTGGGTCCTATCGAGTTGAAGTGGAACAGAGCGGCTTCGAAAAGACCGCCCGCCAGGTCACGCTGCAGACCGCGCAGGTGGTAAATCTGCAAATCGTGCTTCAGTTGGGGTCGGCGAGCCAGACTATTGAGGTCACGAGTGCGACGCCGGTCGTCGACACTTCGACTTCCAGCGTCAGTGATGTGGTGGTTGGCCAGCAACTCACGAACCTGCCGCTGAACGGGCGTAATTTCGTTGACCTTGCCGCCCTGGTTCCCGGAGTCACTCGTGGACAACCCGGAAACACCCAGACTGGACAAGGCAATCAGGCGGAAACCTTTCGCTATGCCACCAGCGGCGGGGCGGCTCTTTCCGTAAACGGCGTTCGCCTGCAGGCAAACAATTTTCTGTTCGACGGTATCGACAATAACGAATCTCTGGTGAACACGATCGTATTCTTTGTAAACCCCGATGCTATTCAGGAGTTCCGCGTAGATACCAACGTTGCGCCAGCGGAATATGGCCGCGCCGGCGGCGGGGTCGTGAATGCCACCTACAAGTCCGGCACGAACGATTATCACGGGACTATTTTCTGGCAACTACGCAACAGTGCGCTGGACGCCAGTCCGAACTATTTCGATCCCACCACTCCCAAGCCGTTGTTCCACCGCAACCAGTTCGGGTTCGCGGGGGGCGGGCCAATCATCAAGAACAAATTATTTATCTTCGGGGACTATCAAGGAGTGCGCCAGTCGCTCCCTTTGAGTGATGGCCCGATCACGGTGCCGACCGCTCTGGAGCGCGCCGGGAACTTCTCGGAGCTGCTGAATTCTCCGTCCAGTATTCAACTCATGTACCCGGGCGGCGGGGGCGTTCCCGTTCCTGGCAACCTGTTCAACAAGTCAGAATTCATTTCCGCGGGCTTCAACTATCTGAATGCGTTCCCGCTGCCGAACATTTCTGGCGCCGATCGGCGCTGCAATCTGGCATCTACGAACGGCGTGTGCGTGGAAGGCAACTACCAGCCCAATCGAATCCAGCAGCAACGCTACAACGATTTTGATGGTCGGCTGGATTACATCATCAGTTCGAGCGATCAGGCGTTCGCGCGATACAGCTACGGCCAGGATTTAGATATCACCACTTCCCAGCTGCCCGATCTTCCCGCGGGCTACGGATCCGGCTATCAGTTCCAGCACCCGCGCAGCGTAGTTGTGGGAGAGAATCATATCTTCGGCGCGAGCCTGATCAATGAACTGCGACTTGGATATGTGCGCTCGTTCCTGGGGTACCAGCCGCCTTTCGGAGCGACCCCGCTCTCCGCCAACCTGGGCATTCCCAACGCTAACACCAGCCCTCTGCTCGGTGGAGGCGCTTTGATCGGAAACAGCGGAAGCCAAATCTCCTACACGGGTGATTACGGCGATTATTTCGTTCCTGAAGACACGTATCAGCTTGCGGACAATCTCTCCTGGGTCAAAGGGCGCCACACCTTCAAGTTTGGCGTGAACCTGATTTGGCGGCAGGTGAATTTCTTCAATCCGATCGCTGGTAAGGGCTTCTTCCAGGCAAACTCGTCGGCGCCATGGTCCACCGGATTTGAACAGGCGGACATGCTGGTGGGCTGGATCAATAACTATCAAGTGGGGCCTGCGAGCGGATACTTTCACACCCGCAGCTGGGAAAACGGCTTCTACGGTCAGGATGATTACCGTGTGTCCAGCCGTTTGACTTTGAACCTTGGCCTCCGCTACGACCTGTTCACCTGGCCGACGGAACTCAACAACCGCATGGCGAACTTCGATGTGACCAGCGGCCACATCCTGCTAGCGGGGCAGAATGGAGTTTCGAAGAGCACGTTAACCACCCCGACGCACGACTTCGCGCCCCGCCTTGGGTTTGCCTATGATCTGCGTGGCGATCAGAAGACGGTGGTTCGTGGAGGGTACGGCATCTTTTACTTCATCGATCGCGAAGGCATTGATAAGCAGATGTCGCAGAACGCGCCCTTTGGCGGAAGTGCGGCGTACTCATTCCAGAACAACAGCCTTGCAACGACGGCTGCCAATGGATTCTTCCCCACCGCTCCGGGGTACCTGCTGACTCTGGGCGGCTTGGCGCAACCCAACGCGAATGGAACTCCCAATCTAGGTACCTTGACCGCCAGCGGATTCCCAAGCAAGCAGACCCTGTCGGGCGTCAGTCTTACTCACCCCCAGAATGTCAGTCTGACCGGTTGGCTACCGCACGACACCACTTCCAATGTGCAGGAGTGGAACATGCAAGTCGAACAGCAGGTTGACCCGAAAACAGCTGTAAGTGTGGCGTATGTGGGAACGAAGGGCACGCACCTTTCCACGTTCTACGACGTGAATCGTCCTTATTACGACACTCCGAGCGTGTATCCTTTCCCGGGACTGGGCACGGTTCCGGTCAATGACACCAGCGGGAACTCCATCTATAACTCGCTGCAAGCGCAAGTTCAGCGTCGCATGGCACGCGGTCTGCAGTTCGCCGGTTCGTATACCTGGGCGCACGGGATCGACAATACAATGGCCGGTTTCGACAGCGATTTTCGTTACGGAGGCAACGTCATTGATCCCTATACCTGGCAAACCAGCGAACGCGCAAACTCGAATCTGGATGTGCGGAATCGTTTTGTCTTGAATGCGATCTACGACCTGCCTTTCGGCCGCAGTCGCACCTTCGGCAGCAACTGGAACCCAGTCGTAAACACCGTTCTGGGTGGATGGCAAGTCAGCCCCATTCTGACGTTTGCCAGCGGGTTTCCGATCGACATCGTTTGCAATTATTGCAGCAACCCCAGCACGCGTCCCGACCTGGTCGGACCGATCGTGCAGACCAATAACCCACTGGAGTGGTTCAGGACCGCTTCCTTCCAGAAGGCGGCGACTTTTCCGGGTTCCAATACTCCCCTCGCAGCCGGCACCACGCCAAGAAACCCCGTCAACGGTGCGGGCATTAAGACTCTCGACTTCAGTGCGGGCAAATCCTTCGACTTCACGGAGCGAGTACGGGGTGAATTTCGTGGCGACTTTTTCAATATGATGAATACGCCGCAATTCAATCAGGCGGATGGCAACTTGAACGATGGGGGAGGATTCGGAAAGGTGACCACGCTCCGCTTCGACAGTCAACGCGAGATCCAGTTCACGTTCCGCGTGAGCTTTTAATCTAAAATGGGGAAGGCGGTCGATGCCGCATTCCCCATTTTGTTCTGACCTCAATGAAACTCACACACGCCAGCCGGGCGCTACTGGCCGCCCTTGTCTCTCTGTTACTCGGCTCCGTTGCGTTTGCGCAGGTCCCGGTAGTGCGCAAAATCGATCCGCCCAACTGGTGGATCAATTACACTCAGCAATTTAGCCTGCTGCTCAATGGCGAGGGATTTTCTGGTGTTCGGGTAGTGAGCCACACACCGGGCGTCGAAGTGCTGGATTCAGATCCTTCCGGCAACGGTCACTACCTTTTTGTCCATCTCCAAATCACTAAAGCCGCAAAACCAGGAAAGGCGCACTTTCAACTGATAGTACCCGCGGGATCGACAAGCTTCGATGTTCCACTGTTCGCCCGTTCCGACGCTGCCGGCGATTTTCAGGGGTTCTCGCGGGATGATGTCATTTACCTGATTATGCCGGACCGGTTTGCCGATGGCGATCCTTCGAACGATCAACCGCCCGGCTCGAAGGGCATCTATGATCGCAATCAACCAAAGGCATATCATGGCGGGGACCTGCGCGGCATCCGCGAGCATCTCGGGTATCTGCACGATCTGGGAGTTACAACGCTGTGGCTTACGCCGATCTGGAAGAATGCTGATTCCGATTATCACGGCTATCACGTGGTGGATTTCTATGCGGTTGACGAGCATATGGGCAGCATGGCCGATTACCAGGCGCTTGTCGCCGATGCCCACAAGCTCGGCATGAAAGTGCTGATCGACTTTGTTGCGAACCATACAGGTCCGCAACATCCTTGGGTCAATGATCCACCTACACCCACGTGGTTTCACGGTACTCCCGCCGATCACTTGCAGCCTTCCTATTCTTTTGCGGGGCTGGTGGACCCCCATGCTCCTCGGCGCGAGAGCCGCAATACGCTGGAAGGATGGTTTGTCGACAAACTTCCCGATCTCGATCCTGACGACCCCGAACTCGGCTACTATCTATCGCAAAACGTACTCTGGTGGACCGAGATGGCGCATCTCGATGGTTTGCGCCTCGACACGTTTCCTTATTCTTCTCGCAGGTTCTGGAGCGCTTGGCATACGCGGGTGCATGCCGTGTACCCGCACATGGACGACGTGGCGGAAGTGGCCGACCCCGATCCTTCGATAACCGCTTTTTTTGAGGGAGGGCGCAAGCAATTCGACGGCATCGACAGCGGCGCTTCGACCGTCTTCGATTTTCCGCTCTGTCAAGCTTTGCGCGACGTGATCATCAGCAACGCGCCGATGCAGAAGCTAATCAATGTTCTCAGAGATGATGAGTTGTACGAGCATCCCGAGAATCTGGTTACATTTTTCGGGAACCACGACGATGGGCGCTTCGTGAGCGAAGAGGGAAGCAGCCCGGCAAAGCTGAAGGCGGCGTTTTCACTCTTACTGACGATGCGTGGTATTCCGCAGATTTATGCGGGAGATGAGATCGGCATGCAGGGCGGAAACGATCCGGATAACCGGCGCGATTTTCCCGGCGGCTTTCCCGGAGATTCCCATAACGCATTCACCGCCGCAGGTCGATCACCTGAGCAGCAGGATGTGTATGCTCATGTGCAATCTTTGCTTGCCTTGCGGAAGAATCATCCCGCGCTGCGCATCGGTAAACAATGGCATATCGGATGGGACGATACCTACTACGCGTTTGTGCGGCAACTTCCGCGGGAGACACTGTTCGTCGTCTACAACAATGCTGACTCGGCCCGCGCGCTTGAAATTCCGGTTTTTGATACGCCGCTGCAATACGCGCACGGATTCAACACGATCTTCGGCAACGGATCGGCTCGCATCATGGGGGACAAAGTCAGCGCCAACGTTCCGGCGCGTAGCGCACTGATATTCCAGGCGTATTGAGCGGAACCTTATTGTGTATGGGGCGGTTCAATGTGGATGGATTCGCTCTCGCGGGTTCCCCCGAACTCGCGCATGATGTTCAGCGCAGCGCTGATTCCGAGCTTGATTCCGTATCGTTCCATCGTGCTTGAGAAAGTGATGCTGCTGCGCGGATACCAGGCGTTGCTCAGTGCCGTCGACATTCCAAACCCCAGAAGTCCGGAACTGTTGAAAGTCATGTTCCCGGAGTCGCTTCGAGTCACAGCTTCCGACTCAATCGCATAGAAGACCCGGGAAAAGAATGAGCCGCGTCCCTTACGGAAATAGCGCGGGTCCTGATGCATCATGGAAGGCAGAAGCGCGTCGGTAAAAAAACTGCTGCTCGCAATGCTGCCGGCGTAGGAGGCGACGCGCTTGCCAAAGGCATCGGGCCCCGTCCCGTAGTGCGGGCTGTAATTGATCGATTGGGACGCTCCGCCAAACATTACAGCTTCTATCGGAAGCGAATAATCGAAGGTTCTGCGGCGGAAGAGCCAGAATTTCTGGCGAGTGGTAAGCGGGGGTAGTACGGCGTTCGGGTCCTTTACCGTGTCGACCCCAGGAAACAGAAGCAGCGTGCGAGTGAAGGTCACAGGAGAGGGCGGCAGGGAAGGATCAATCCTTCCCTGCGCGTGGACCTGAGCGACGATCCCCAGAATCAGTATTGCGCCACACAGGCCACGTTCTCTTACCCTCATCCCCCACATTCCCCCAAGCCTATCAATTCAAGCCGCAACTACCCCGAAATCCTGCGGTCACCCCACGGAAGACAACAACCTGCTGAAGCTAAGGATACGTCACCGGAAGCACAGGAAGAGTGCCGTCGTGCTGGCGCAATGATTGGGGCAACCAGTGGGTTGGATGCAGGACCATAAGGCAACGGTTTGCCCGGCAAAGGCCGCATTTGCAGTTTTTTTCCTGAAACTCAGGCAAGTTCGCCATGGCAGGTATTTTTTTCGTGCGACGCTCCCGCCTTCCATCATCGAAACAGAGTGCTTCGAATCTGACATACTTGGCGTGCATCAGACAAGCGATGGAATAGTGTAGGCGATCTGGGGCCAATTTAAGGAGTCATTGCAATGAGCAGCCTGGCACTACTGCAGTCACTGAAGGAAAGCATTCTAGGAGAAGCCAGCGTAAAGGCGGTCTTTGGCGAACCCATTTCTGCCCAGGGCAAAACCGTGATTCCTGTGGCAAAAATAGCTTTTGGCTATGGCGCAGGAGCGGGAGCCGGCGGCATCGGGGATTCCAGGACGCGCGGGGAGGGTGGCGGAGGGGGTGGTGGCGCACGGGCCGTTCCGATCGGTGTAGTGGAAGTCAGCGATCAGCAAACCCGCTTCGTGCCAATTAGCGACCGCAAGAAGTTGGCGGGAGCCATCCTCGCGGGAGTCGGATTGGGGATGTGGCTGAGTTGGCGGCGGCACCGCTGAATAGCGGGTTCTGGTTGCCAGTTGCTATTTGCTGGCTTCGAACTCCGTCCAGGGTTCCGAGTTCATGTCGCGCAGAAGATCTTTTTCCCAGGAAAACTCCGGGTGAGCCTGCACGTGTGATGCAGCTTTGAAATCAATCCCGCAGGCGTGTCCGGCAGCGGCCATAAATTGCATCTTTTCCGCCATGTCTGCAGTGGTGGCTTTGTTCTGCACCGTTCCCGCAGTTCCATAAGGAGGTTGCCACGATACGGATCCACGTGGCGAAAGATCCACGTGGCCACACAGGGATCTTTCATCGGGATCGACTTTCTTTTCGAAGGTATCGTAATGATCACTTTCGAATCGTTCCGCAGCGGCTAAATCAATCGTTCCTCGATTCTGTGCCATCAATTGCTCCCAGCGGATGTGCCGCGCGTTGGCGCTGAGGCTGGGATCGTGCACATCGTAGTCGGTTTCTTCGCGCACCAACTTTTCATTGATAGGGAAATTCGAGCTAACGAAGTAGCCGTCGGTCTTCCGCTCGAGGGTGACATTTTTCAGACCGAGTTCAAGGCTGGCGATCTCGTTCTTGTTGATATCGGCGACCAGCCAGTCGTTGGCATATCCGCCGTTGTTGCCCATTTCCATGAGGCGCGCAAAATCGTCGATCGATTTCGAATACTGCATCGCCTTGCGCGCGCGCACGAATTCCGGAATGCCCTTTACGTCGTAGCCGAAAAATCCATCAATCGTGGTTTCGGTGATCACGATGCCGGCCGAGTTGATGCCGAAATCATCGCCGCTATGGATGGCTCCCGGATAGCCGTCCATAATGAAATGCAAGCCCTGGGCGGGAACGATGTCGAAAATAACAATTGAGCGCTCGCCATCCAGATATTCCGACCAGTTGTTGTGCGCAATCACCACCCGGCCGTCTTTGGTATAGCTGCCGGTCGCCACGAATGCGCTGCAGTGCTCCCCCGTCGAAATCGATGCGACGGACTTGATTCCATGCTCTTTGTTGTATTGCTGGACGTAGTAGCTCCATTCGTTGGAGCCATTCAGGGCAACCACGTCCCAGACATCCAGTTTCACGCCGGCGGCATTCGCACCATCGGCGATGCCTTGCAGTTCGTCGCGATATTGCTGTTCGATGTGCGGCCACATCATGTTCTGCGCGGCGTCGCGGAAGAATTGCCAATCTTTATTATTTTCGCGTGTCATCAGGAGCGTTTCCGCCTTGAGCATGTCATCAATCTCAGGGGCTAGCAGATATCCATGCTGGAATCCGATTTGCGCGGGCGTGCCCGTAAGATGAACGTAAATCCAGCCGTGATCTGCGGGACGGCGTAAGGCTCCTGTCAGTCTAGGATCGTTTGCCGCGTCCTGCGCGGACTTGGATTTACTCTTCGCCGAGGCACTGAGCGCACACATTCCCGCCAGAACGATCAACATGGCAATGCTGATAAACCGGCCCATAGGGAGCTCCTAGCGAAGCAAGTTGTTACGAATGGTATCAGAAAGCTATGGAATCTTGCGATTGCGACAGACGAGGCAGAGCAGGTGAAAATAGAAAAAGGCTGCAGCGGTTTGCTGCAGCCATCCTCGCGTTCAGTATATCGGCTATTTGCAAACGATGCTTGGATTGTCTTTCGCCAATGCCAGGCATGCTTTTCGCTGCTGCTCTCGTTTGGCGGCGGCAGCTAAGGAGGCGCTGGCTGTCTCCGGCTGCGGCACTGTAACGGTTGCCGAAGTGGGTTCAGCCTAGGTGCCTGTCGCCGTCGCAGATACAACCTGAGGCGCCCCAGTCGTTTGCACTGCAGGTTACACCATGGGCTGAGCTGCAGATTGCACCGCGGGTTGAACCGCTGGCGCTTGGGCGGGGGCCGCCGCGGGTTGCGGAACATTGATACGCCCGCCCGTGTTCCTGCCAATCGGCAAGAATCAGGTGGCACACATCCTTGGCTGCGCCGCCCACCGTGTGCGTAGCGTTGGAACCGAGGACGTCGCCCAGCTTGTTGGCAACCTGAACTTGGCTGTTGCTGCGCAGCAAGCCTCGATTCTGCTTGGATTCACGGTTCATCATCACAATGTAATCCGCGTAGGAGTCATTGATGGTCACCGTGACGCCGGGGCAGTTCTTTTGCAGGTCGTTGGTGACTTCCATGCTCTCGTCGTGAGGTCAATCGTGGATTTGGAGCCCCATGCTCCCCAATGATGCCCGCCGACGCCGCTGCCATGGCTGCTCACGTTCTCCGATCCTTTTCCTTGCACGAAGACGCGAGGCTTTTCTTGCGAATACGCCGATACCGCTACCGCGAGTAAGAGCAGCAGGTGAAACGGCTTCACAGCGAGAACTCTCCTTTACCCGAGCTGGCATTGTTTACAACACACATCGCGAACACACATCGCGATCACACATTAATGCCCACTAAAGTATTCGAGGCTTACATGGCGAGAAAGGGTGACGATAGTCATGGCGACCATGGTCACTGAAGAGGCAAGGATGATGGTGGATTTTGGCGGAAGCGAGTGGGGGTCGAACCCACCGGTGACAGGATTGCCTGCCACCCGCCGGTTTTGAAGACCGGGACGATCACCGGACCGCATGCGCTTCCGCCGCACGGAAAACAGACATCTCCATGGTAGCTGGAGATGTGCATGGCTGGCTAGCCGGAAAGACAAAGAGTTCCTTTGGAAAGATTTTGTTAGTGCAACCCGGTATTTACGGAGTTATAGTTCATGCTATGCCAACCAAACGAAAGACCAAAGTAAAGCGAAAAAAGAAGCCCATCAGCCTGCAGGCGGTGGCGGATGAAACCCGGGGCGGCAAGTACTCCATGGCGGAGATGATGGCATGGTATAAGCCGATCAAGAAGCCGGTCACGCTGCGTATCGACGCCGATGTGCTGGCCTGGTTCAAGAAGCAGGGGCGGAGGTATCAGACGCGCATGAATGGCGTCCTGCGGGACTTCATGAAACGGCACATGAAGGGGTAGGGTGTGGTTTATTTACTTGGTCCGAAGTGACGCATGAACGGGGATACAGCCGATGTTTCCCTGAGCGGGTACAGCCGCACATTTCTTGAGCCTCTAATGGCAGCGGTTTAATGCGCTGTACAGCCTAAACTTGGCGCCGTTTCAGGGCAGGTCGCTCCATTGAGGTGATCCGTTGGCTGGTGCCGCAGGATCACCTTCGGTCGAGAGGACAGGGGTGACAACGGTTTACTTCGGTTGCGCGACGATCCGCAGGTAGGGCTTGGGCGACCTCCATCCGTTCGGATACTTCTTTATCGCCTCTTCGTTAGAAACCGCGCTGCTGATGATGACATCATCTCCCGGCTTCCAATTGGCCGGAGTCGCGACCTGGTGTTTGACTCCTAGCTGCAGTGAGTCGAGGACGCGCAAAATTTCGTCGAAATTGCGGCCAGTAGCCATGGGATAACCGAGTTGCAGCTTCACGCGCTTATCCGGGCCAACAATAAAGACCGTGCGTACGGTGGCGTTATCGTTAGCGGTGCGGCCCTGGCAACTTTCTCCAGCCTCAGCGGGTAGCATGCCATAGAGCTTGGCGATTTTCAGTTCCGGATCGCCGATCATGGGATAGTTCACCTTCGCGCCCTGCGTCTCTTCGATGTCTGTCTCCCAACGCTTGTGTTCGGCCACAGGATCGACGCTCAGGCCGATAATCTTCGTGTTGCGCCGGGCAAACTCCGGTTGCAACCTCGCCATGGTTCCGAGTTCGGTGGTGCACACCGGGGTGAAATCTTTGGGATGGGAAAAGAGCACAGCCCAGCCGTCGCCAATCCATTCATGAAAGTCGATTTTGCCCTGCGTGGTGTCGGCGGTGAAATCGGGCGCGATATCGTTGATCCGGGGAATGCTGTAAACCTGATTTTCGACTGCGGTAGTCATGAAGTCTCCTCGCCTCAAAATATGGTGGATATGGGTGGATCTTCCCGTAAAAAGCAAAACCCACCCGATTTCGTCACGGGTGGGTTGGGAAGAAAACGTTGATTCCTCTTCACCCACAAGCCGAGGCACGCATACAACAACACACGCCGGCGGGACGAAGGTGAGTCACGCAATTAGGATAGAAGTGCCCTGAGCGGCGTGTCAATCGGGAGTTTGCATGGGAGAGATCGAAAACTCTGCTGTTGAAGAACAGCAGGTCTCCCTGCCGCGGTTCATGCTTCGGCTGGCGCCGCAGGATCACCATGGGTCGAGGTGACAGGGTAGTGCACAGATAGAACGGAGATTGTTATGGGACGAAATCAGCGACGGTTGCAGATGGTGCAGTGGGATGTGTTCACATCGAAGCCGCTGGAGGGGAACTCGCTGGCGGTTTTCCTGGACGGTAGCGACCTGAGCGACGGAAAAATGCAATCGCTGGCGAAAGAGATGAACCTTTCAGAAACCACGTTCGTTTTGCCACGCGATGCTGCGACAGAAAAAGTGCGAGGGGTGCGCGTACGGATCTTCACCACGGAAGAAGAG
>DAIDGW010000042.1 GCA_027452245.1 Acidobacteriaceae bacterium | reverse complement strand
CAGAGTCCATCCAATCCCCATACTTCCACCGCGCTAGCGGCTTAGCGCAAATCGCCGTACCAACACCGCTCCGCCGGAAGCTTCTCCAAACCCGAGAAATCCCTGCCTGCGGAGCGCTGTCGATACGGCACTAGAGATTTGCCGCTCACTGACAATCTCGCCGGCTTATCGCTTGCGATATTCTTCATCGCTCACTTTTTCCATCCAGGTGACGGCGTTGCCATCAAGTTCTTCGGTGATGGCGGTATGCGTCATAGAGGTGGTTGGTGTGGCTCCGTGCCAGTGCTTCGTTCCCGCCGGAATCCAGACGACATCCCCTTTTCGTATCTCCTCGATGGGTCTTCCCCATTGCTGAACCCAACCGACGCCAGCTGTAACAATGAGTGTCTGCCCGAGCGGGTGAGTATGCCATACTGTCCGGGCACCAGGTTCGAACGTCACGCTCGCGCCAACTGTGCGTGATGGATCAATGGGGTTAAATAGCGGATCAATATGTACAGAGCCAGTAAAGTGTGCTGCTGCCCCCTCAGTGATTCTCTGCGATCCGCCTCGCGTGATCTTTATTGCGTGTAGGTCTTGGGGTGAGAACGCTGACGGAACGTCAGCGGCGGTTGTCTGACTCTGGCCATGCACCGTCCCCGCTGAGACCAGGAAGGCCGAAATGGTGATTAGTGAGAGGAGTTTCATCGGTCTGGTTCGCCTTTCGATAGGGTGATCGCTTGGAACGTGCACGTCTTACCGCGGAGCAATCCTGATGGTCGCATTGCGAGCACGTGTGCTGATTATCGGCTTTAGATAAGGACTCTTCGTGTATTTGGCTCGATAGGCCTCGTCGATGCGATCGTCTATCGGTCCATCTTCCACCGATTCGAAGGCAACCTCTTTTGTCATGCCGGCGGCACTGATTCGCCCAGCTTTCTGCCACACTGCGGCCTGATACCAGCGAGATTTAATCCCGCTGTAGCCACGCACGTAGAGGGCATCATCGACGGCTACAGACCAGATCCAGGTTGGAGTGCCGTACGTAACACCGTCCTCGCGAAATGGCGAGATATGCAGATCATCGGCTTCGGCGATCTTGCGCAGTTCTTCTTTCGACCACACGGCCATTGCGATCTCCTTTCGCATCAGAGCATGATGAAGCCGCCATCCACCGAGATGGATTGGCCGGTTACATAGCTTGCAGCATCGCTCGAGAGCCATAGGACTGCATCCGCGATCTCTTCGGGGCGACCAACGCGTCCCATGGGGACGCTCTTCTCCATGGCCTTGAGAGCGTCTCCTTGACCGCCTGCGACCATCTGGTCGGCCATCGGCGTCCAAATAAGACCTGGACATACAGCATTGACGCGAATGCCGCGTGCAGAGTATTCGAGAGCCGCGCTCTTCGTGAATCCAATGACTCCGTGCTTGGCGGCATGATAGATTCCACGCTCCGCACCACCAACGCGCCCTCCAAGCGAAGAGCAATTGACGATAGCGCCGCTGCCTTGCTTTCGCATTTGTTGCAATTCGAATTTCATGCAACTCCATACACCGCGAAGATTGATCCCCATTACCCGGTCATAGTCTTCGCGGGTGGTATCGGCCGTCTCTGCTAGAACGTTTTGAACGCCGGCGTTGTTGTAGGCCACATCGAGCCGTCCGAAAGCGGCAACCGTTTGGTTGACCATTGCCTCAACCTGCGCGTCATTGGATACGTCACAGCGAATGACCAGTGTCTTGTAACCATGCGTGGCAAGCTCTTTGGCAGAGGCTTGCGCGGCTTCTTCATTCCAGTCTGCCAGCACCACGGAGGCGCCCGATTCAGCAAAGGCTTTGGCGGTGGCAAGGCCTAGTCCTGATGCGGCTCCTGTAACGAGTACTACTTTGTTTTCGAATGATATGTTCACAACAGTTCCTCACTTTGGAAATGGGTTGGAACCCGGTTTCTGTGGAGTTCGACCTAGCGGACGCGCTTCTCAAAGACATCCTTGACGACCGGAAGCGCGGAAAAGACATTTGGCCAGCCGGCGTAGAAAGCAAGCTGCGTGAGCATCTCGGAAGCTTCTCTTTGAGTCAGGCCGTTGTCCATGGCCCTGTTGAGGTGGTAAGTGACTTGTGCGACCTGGCCCGACGCAATGAGCGCGCTCACCGTGACGAGGCTGCGATCTCGAGGGGCAAGATCTGGGCGCAGCCAAAGATCGTGAAAGAGGACATCCGTGGTGTATTGCACCACGCCCGGAGCGACTGCCCCGAAGTTCTGCTCGACGCTGGTCGCGCGCCGCTTCTCATCAGCCTCGTTGAGAGGGAGCAGTTCCGCCGGGGCAGGAGGAAGCTGGTCGGGACTGATGCCGCGCTGATGGAATACATTCTTTGCGTTTACGACCGCCGACATTGCGTTCTCCCAGCCGGAGTAGAACGCAAGATGCGTGATGATCTCTGATATCTCGCTGGGTTTGACTCCGTTGTCGAGAGCGAGATTGATGTAGTACCCCATCTGGACCGTTTGATTTCGCGCGATTAAAGCCGACAGGGTCACGATGCTGCGATCGCGCGGCGACAGATCCGGCCGCTTCCACAGATCGCCAAGTACCCGATCTCGGGTATATCGCTCGAGCGCTGGCGAAACTGCATGGATATCGGCGAGCATCGATGCCGCTTGAGTTGGGTCCGACTTCTGCATGACAGCTTTTTTCTCCGGTTGAGATGACGCAGGGATTGAGAAGAGCAAGACCGCGACCGCAAAGAAGAACTTCACCGTGTGCCTCATTTGTTGTCTGCTCCTGGCTGCCCTTAGCGGTTGGTCATTTGTTCAAGTGCCGCTGGATATCGGTCTCCGACGATGGGGATCTTCGCGGTAGCGGCGTCGAGTTCGCGGAGATCATCCGGAGTGAGTTCGACATCAGCCGCTCCGATGTTCTCTTCAAGACGCCGCAACTTGGCGGTTCCAGGAATGGGAACGATCCACGGTTTCTGGGCCAAGAGCCAGGCGAGTGCGATCTGCGCCGATGTCGCATTCTTCCTCGCGGCGAATGAGGCAATCAGATCTACCAGGGCTCGATTCGCCTTAATGGCTTCAGGCGAGAAGCGGGGGAAGCTGCCCCGATTGTCCTCTGGATCAAACTGCGTGCTTTCCTTGATCGACCCCGTGAGGAATCCCTTACCAAGCGGGCTGAACGGAACCAAGCCAATGCCTAGTTCTTCAAGCGTGGGAATGATTTCTTCTTCCGGGCGTTTCCACCAGAGTGAGTATTCACTTTGAAGTGCGGTGACAGGCTGAACGGCGTGTGCGCGGCGGATGGTCTGTGCACCAGCCTCAGACAACCCGAAGTACCTGACCTTGCCTTGGTGAATAAGGTCCTTCACTGTGCCCGCCACGTCTTCAATGGGCACGTCTGGATCGACGCGATGCTGATAGAGCAGGTCGATGGCATCGATCTTGAACCTTTTGAGCGAACCTTCGACGCTCTCTTTGACGTACTCCGGCCGGCTATTCAGACCGATGGGATGCGGGTCCTCTCCGGAGTCAATCTGGAACCCGAACTTAGTCGCGATCACCACTTGATCGCGCACAGGTGCGAGAGCCTCGCCCACAAGTTCCTCATTCACAAACGGACCGTAGACCTCTGCGGTATCGAAGAAGTTGATGCCACGCTCCACTGCTGCCCGAATGAGCGCAATCATCTCCTGCCTTGTCCCTGCCACGGCTCCATGACCTGGACTCAATCTCATGCACCCGAGTCCCAGGGCCGAGACTTCAAGGGTGCTCTTTCCCAGTTTTCGTTTCTTCATTGCATCCCTTTCCAAGTGCTGATTTGCGGTGCAGCGAGTTTTCAATCCAGCGTTGCGTTCAATAGTGCCGCCAGGTAGCCGACCAGTGCTCATCGGCTTTGGCTGAACGGATGATGAGGTGGCCGTCGCCAGTGAGCGTATAGATGCGCGGAAGACCCTTGCCGACGAGCAGGTCACCTGTAATCGAACCCTCCACATGATGCGTCAGTGTGTGCGTTTTTTCATCGATCGTGTAACTTCCGAACGAAGCCTCATAGCCATTCCGAACGTATTCATTGGATAGAGAACTGGCTGACCTCGAATACATCAACTGCACAGACACGTGGCCATCTCGGGTATAGATCAGCATGCCTCTCGGCTGAGGGATATCGCTCGGCTTGCCGTTCAGTCCGGGCGAGTCGATGTGTTCCAGATGCCACGCGCCGATCAGGCGTTCTCTGTCGGTTTGATGGTCTACCGTCTGGGCCCTCGCAGATGGAACCTGCAGAAGGCCGGCGACTGCCACAACGGCGATCCATGCACCATGACGGAACGTCTTCATTTGCGATTCCTCTCAGCGTGCGACCCTCAACGCCCTACCAGTTGCTCATGGAACTTTGGATAGCGAGCCCCCTGCAGCTTGATCTTTGACGAAGCCTCTTCAAGGGAGCGCACATCGTCTGGGATGAGTTCAACATTCGCCGCGCCGAGATTCTCTTCGAGTCGCGACAGCTTGGTTGTACCCGGGATCGGAACGATCCACGGCGCTTTCGCAAGGAGCCACGCGAGTGCGATCTGAGCCGGCGTGACGTTTTTTTGATTCGCAACGGAAGAGACCAAATCCACCAAAGCCTTGTTTGCTTTACGATTCTCCGAGCTGAACCTCGGAACGCTGCTGCGGAAATCTGTGCTGTCGAACGTTGTGCTCGCATCGATCTTGCCGGTCAGGAATCCCTTACCGAGCGGGCTGAACGGAACGAAGCCTATTCCAAGCTCCTTAAGCGTTGGCATCACCGTCTCTTCCGGCTCGCGCCAGAACAGTGAGTATTCACTCTGAAGGGCGGCAATGGGCTGAACTGCATGAGCCCGGCGAATGGTCTGTGCGCTGGCTTCCGAGAGGCCGAAGTGCTTCACCTTGCCTTCCTGAATCAGATCCTTCACAGCTCCCGCGACATCTTCGATCGGAACATTCAGGTCGACGCGATGTTGATAGTAAAGATCGATGGCATCGACCTTCAGCCGCTTGAGCGAACTCTCTGCGACCTGCTTGATGTGCTCTGGCCGGCTGTTGAGAGCACTCCAGTGGTCGCTATCGGCGGCGTTGGCCTCCCATCCAAACTTCGTCGCAATGACAACCTCCCCGCGAAAGGGAGCAAGAGCCTCGCCGACCAGTTCTTCGTTCAACAGGGGACCGTAGACTTCGGCTGTGTCAAAGAATGTCACGCCCCGATCCACGGCAGCGTGAAGCAGTGAAATCATCTCTTGCTTGTTCTTCGGTGGCCCGTAAGACCAGCTCATCCCCATACAGCCAAAACCGATGGCTGATACTTCGAGGCCACCGCCGCCAAGTCTTCGTTTCTGCATGCCCGCCTTCCCTCTCATTCAAACCATAGCGAGAGGCATTCGGTTGGCGCTTTCCCGATCCTGCCAATTGTTTGCCTAATGCTGTCTGGATCTCAGATTTTATGCACGCACGGAGTCGCTTCGCAGTACGCTAAGTCAGGGGGGGAGGCTCAAAGCAGGTGGCGAAACAGACAGAAAAAGCCAAGGATCGAGAGAAGGCGGTGATTGGCATGCGCGAAGAGATGGCGCGCAAGATTGCAGCGCATACGCGATCCCTGGGAGCGAATCCTACAGACATCCCAGGGCTGGTTCTTTACCGTCGAACGACGCCAACGGCATGTTTTCTCGCTACCTACGAACCTAGCGTTACAGTTTTCGTGCAGGGGCGAAAACGCGTCAATCTTGGAGGACACATCTACCTCTGCGACGGATCTTCCTTTCTGCTGTCGTCGATTGATGTTCCTGCTGAGAGTCAAATCGTCGAAGCCTCAGAACAGACCCCACTACTCTCCATATTTCTTCAACTCGACATGCCGATGGTGCGGGAGATCATCAGTCGGGAAGAATTACCGGAATCCAAAACCTCCGTTCATTCGCGCGGGATTGCAGTGGGGGAGACTACCGTCGGCCTTCTCGACGCTTGCACTCGGCTGATCGACCTGCTTGACACGCCCGAAGATATTCCATTCCTCAGCCACCTGATCCAGCGAGAGATTGTCTACCGTATCCTCCGCACACCACAGGGAGAACGCCTCCGCGCCATCGCAACCACGGGGGATCTGAGCCACCGAACCGCGAGAGCGATTGCATGGCTCCGGGCCAACTTTGCCAAGCCGTTGCACATGGAGGAACTCGCATCGGTTGCTCGAATGGGAGTGTCTACGCTCCACCATCAGTTTCGCGCGCTGACTGCGATGAGCCCGCTCCAATATCAGAAGCAACTTCGTCTGCAGACTGCAAGGCAACGAATGCTCATGGACGGCCTTGATGCTACCAGTGCGGCCTACGAAGTAGGGTACGAGAGCATCAGCCAGTTCAGCCGCGAGTACAGCCGTTTCTTTGGCCAGCCTCCCATTCGCGATATCAAGGCCCTTAGAGACAGCAAAGTCGTACCGATCAACGCCGCCTAAGGCCGAATCGCAAGAGTCGCCAGACTGTCGGCACCTCAGTTGTTGTCAACAGGGCAAACCACTCATCCACCATGCTTTGTGCACGCCGGATCGGATAGGTACTGAAAAACGTTAGGTTCCTGTCGGTAGTGTCGATTCGTGCTGCGCTTCCTGGAGCGCAAGCCTTCATTTCACGGAGCAGGTCTTCGTGCCGGTATCGGCGACGCTCGCGATCATCCATCTTTCGTCTACGCGAACCAGATTGAATAGGTCTGTTCCGCAGTGATCGACCTTTCCATCGGCCAAAAACTCGAATGGCGCCCACACCACGGCGAGATCGTTATCGACCTGGATCAGTGGATCGTGAATGCGTTCTTCAATCTGTGTTGTACTAGGCTTACCTACGCGCTCCGCGAAGGCTTCAAAGGTCATCTGCGCAGGCTTGCCGTCGCGCATCAGCACCATCATGCCACCCGGCAGCGTGGGTGCCTTGATTGCAACAGCATCCCGCTTCGCCATGCCATCAAACATCGCATGGATCGGCGCCAGCACAGCTTGCTCCTCCGCCGATTGCGCAAAGGTGCGGATGGCAAGGCTCGTTGCCAGAATCGTACCGAAAGCGAAAACGAACTGCTTTAAGCGCCTGTTCATGCTCGTCATTCTATCTGAGATCAGTCCCGAGAAATCGTTCCCACTACTTCGCGCATGAGGTGATTATGTGCGCGCCGGTGGAGATTGCTCCGGCATCAGTCAACTGAGACATCTGAACGTGAATATCTCGATGTCGCCCGGCTTCAGGTGTGCAGGAGGCGGGCCGGAATAGAGGAGATCGCTCGCACGGTGTGAAGTGGCCAAGCCCAAAGAACCAGCTCTCCCACCACTTGCGGGACCGCACTTGAAAGGCCGTTTGGCTCAAGCAGACTTTCTATCCACAAGACAAGGTGCCGATCCGACGCAGAATTACCGCCATAAAGGGTTGAACTCGAATATCCAAAGAATGCGAGAATGCGCCCGAATATCCAGAGCAGGCGCCGGCCTTCGTCGTGAGCATCTTCACAGGCATGCGCTGGAGTGAACAGTTTCAGATGAAGTGGTCACAAGTGGACTTCAAGCGGAAAGTTGTTCACCTTTCCGAGACAAAGGACCCCAAGGGGCGAGTCATTACCCGCAATGTGCCGTTGAACTCCGTCGCATTTGCGGCCATCCAGGAACAGGAGCAACTTGTGGCGCACAAGCCAACGGATCTGATGTTTCCCGATGCCGGATGGTACTGCCGTTTCTGGTTTATCCCGGCAATGAAGAGTGCAGGGGTTGACGACTATACCTGGCATAGCAAGCGCCATACATTCTGCTCGTGGCTAGCCATCGAAGGGGTTTCGCTCAAAGAGATTCAGGAAATAATGGGGGCATAAGACACTCTCGATCGTTGCCCGCTATGCCCATCTCTCGCCCCACATCTCCGCCATGGCATCGGAGCGCATGGTGCTTGATCGATTGAAGTAATGTCCATGGCAACATGCACCAAAACATGCACCAGCCTGAGAATAGCCTTTCTGTGTAGCCCGCAATAAATACCATTAAAATATTCCTATTCAATTATTTAGATC
>DAIDGW010000041.1 GCA_027452245.1 Acidobacteriaceae bacterium | reverse complement strand
TCTGTGGTACGCGGCCAGGATCAATGTCCGCTCCATCTCCGCCATGGTAGGGAACGAGCTTGACCGTGAGGCATGCGCCAGAACGAGCGGCGCTGGGGATTCCGTGCATTGCCGCGTCAGACGGTCCGATGCTTCCGCGATCAGTTGCCGCGCCTGTTCAAGGTTCTCCAGGCACTGTGGGTCCTGCTGAACCACAACCTTCTCGACAATGCGCTCGACGATTTTGACGATCGGCTGCGGCAGGGCCAGGCCGCAACGCCGGCAATTCTCCCCAACCCGCCACTGCACGAGTTCGCAATGCCGGCAGCGGACTTTCTCACGTTCCTCGCTCATGGTGTCACCTCGCAAGTTGAATTCGCGCAGGCTCAGTCGAACAGACTGAGCTGCGCATTGGCTTCTGTGGCCGTCGGCCAGACTTTCGTCTTCTTCCGCTTCTTCGCGGCAGAAGGCGGCTCCATCAGATGAATGCCGAAGGTCATCGGCACAGGTTGCGGCGCGGGGAATGCGGGGAGGTCGAGAACCGACGCAGGGTCTTCCTCCGGTTCCGGCTCGACAGTTGCCGGGCGTGGCTGAATCTTCTGCCTTTCCCTGTCGAGTTCCCGCCACGCGGCATCGGCGGACTCGCCGACCCCAGCCTTCTCCACCAGTTCGCGCGCCATCGCGCTCATCAGGTCTTCGTCTGTATCGAGCGCCTGCAGACCTTCGCCCGAGAACTTGCCCTCCATCATCAGGGCTACCAGCATCTTTTTGCCCATCAGCCGCAGACAGGTCTCCTGCATGGTTCCGGAGTACGTGACGAACTTCACCCGAACCGGGAATCTCTGTCCAATGCGCCACGATCTTCGGCTGGCCTGGCGCAGCGTGTGCAGGGAGTAGCCCGTTTCGTAGAAGTAGAGCGTCGGAAAAGCCAGCAGGTCCAATCCCGTCTCGACCAGTTTGGGATGGCAGATCACGACCTCGACGCCGGCCTTCAACTGCCGGTCGTACCAATCCTCTCGCTTGTCGGTCGGGACTGAGGAGCGCAAAACCGCGACTCGAACGCCTTCCTGCCGCAGCACAGCCTCCAATCGCAAAGTGACATCCTTCTCGCCTGTATAGGTGGCATAGACCTGGCACCGCCGTCCTTGCCGCAGCTCCTCTTTGACATCGGCGATCAGAGCGCGCTCCTTCGCGTAGAGAGCCTCCCGCGTGAGATTCTTGGGTTCGGTCACCAGGAATTTCACATACTCTTTCGTCTCGGGATCGAAGGCCCGCGCCCAGATCTGGTCGAAGTCGTAGGGATGATCCGGATAAAGCAGGAGCGTGTTGAGCAGAATGCTCATCAGGCTCTTGTTGCCGCGATGCGCATTCATCGCGGAGCGAATCTCCTCCTCCAACTGTTCGTAGGCTTGCTGCAAGGCGTCGTCCATATCGACTGAAATGACGCTCTCGTCGTAGCGCGGCAGATTGTCCGAGATGTCCTCAAGCGACAGGAACGCCGTGGTGTTCATCAGGAACTTGCCGAAAAGCAGCGGCGAGGCTCCTGGTTTACGCAGCACGCGCACAGTCTTTTTCGTGGCGCGCGAGCAGGCGTTGTCCGCCTCTTCCACCTTCTCGATGGTTTCGAGAACGCCGTACTGCTCCTGGAAGTCCCGCCGGCCTTGTCCTCCGTAGGCGAAGCCCTCGCGCACCATCGCCCGCGGCTCCATCCGGTAGAAGATGTTGAAGAGGTCGTCGGCGTAGCCGCCCATCAGCGTGCCCGTGAGGGCGATCAGCTTCTTAGCTGCGCGGCCGAGAACGCCAAGGCCATTGCCTTGCGCTGTGTCGCCGGCGAGCTGATGCAGTTCGTCTGCGATGGTGAAGTCGAACCATCCGGACATGTAGCGCCCAATGAATTCGATCGGTGCCATGCGCTGAATGCGCGTGCGGTCGGCTTGCCATAGCGCGGAGAACCGCGTTGTGCCGCCGCGTGGTGCGGTAAGGGCCTCGGAGACCTTCACCTTGTCCCTGAAGTCGAGTGCGGTGAGCTTCTCCATCTCCGAGTCGAGAACCGCGAGTCCTGAATCGGGATTCACCACACCACCCAAGTTCGGCCCGGATTTCGGCTTGAGAAGAACGTGATCCCAGAAGTAGCTCAGCTTGCCTTTGTCTTTTCCGGTGATGAAGACCGTTGGCCAGGGAAAGCGCTTGCGCCATTCTCTGCGGCCCATGCGCCGCATCTCCGCCAGTGTCAGCCTTTTGCCCTCAAACACCGTCTTGCCATTCTTGAGCTTCACCTCGCAGACGCCGTGCGGCCGGCCGGGATCGCCGCCATTACGCATGTCTTCGATGAGAAAAGTGCGGGCGCGCGGAATGGTGAGCAGAACCTCCCGCGCCCACTTGTGCGTGATGTGCGAGGGACACATCACCAGGGTGGTGCTTGGCCGCCCTTCTGCAAGAATGTGGATCGTACCGAGCGCCATCAGCGTTTTGCCAGCGCCGCACTCGGCGACGATGCGCGCCGATTTTGCCTTCCGCAGATATTTTGCTGTGCCGGTAATGGCGAGCGCCTGAGCAGGAAGTGGCTTGCGTAGAAGTGTTGCGAGAGATGGCGCGACAGGATCTTTCGTGCTCTGCAACGGGGGATAGGTTTCAAGAATCCGTTCGGCCAGAGCAGGCCCAAACTGACGCAAATACTGAAAGGTCGTCTCCATGGAGATACCTCGCGGAGGCCGAAAGCAGTGAGATGTTGAAAGGGATTGAGAAAGGAATTGGTGGCGTCAGATCATCCGCTGGTCCTGGGCGATCGTTAGCGACGTTGACGACTCTGCGCAGGGGCAGGCTGGATTACCTTCGCCTTCAAGCGGCTCTGCGGGAAGTCTTTTGCGTTGAGAGTAAAAATGAAATCTGCGCGCCCTTCGTCCGCACAGATACAGAATGAATCGTCATTGGGGTCCGGTGAAATTTCGGCCGAGGAGTGGATCTCAACCGGCTCAGCCCGCTCCCGAACGAGATTGATGAACGCGCCGATCAACGCGGGCCGCACATGGAGGCGTTTCAGAACCTCCTTGTACTCCGCAAGAATATCTTCCGAGTAGAGCCAGACAAAGTGTTCCTCTTCGGCCCAGCGGTGGAGCAGATCCGCGCTGGGAATCCTCCCCGGAATGTACAAGTCCTTAAAACCGGAGATGCCCGCCACGACAACGTTCGTGTCCACCACGGCGCGTTGTTTTCGCTTCCTAGATTTCGGCTGCAACAGTGATCTCCGGCATTCGCCTTTCTTCGCGATAACTGCGTATCGTCCGCTGGATCTCCTCTTCGGAGATGTCTCCCATATCTTTGGCCGCCTCAGAGAGGGTCCTGAGAAACTCCTTCTTCCATCCTGCGCGCTTCCGTCCCCGCGGCATGTCGCGGTAGAGGTCCGCTCTGCTCAGGCCCCGTTCGATCTGCTCGCCGAACGAGCGGAAAGGAACTCCCAACTTGATCGGCTCCTCTTCGGTTGAAAAGCGGCAAGTAAAAACCACGTACTCCGGGTTCTCGGTGCGGAGTCTCTTCTCGGAGGCGCGAAAAACGTCGATAAGCCTGGAAAGGACATTCGCACGCGTTCCCAGGGATTCCTTCAGGCGGAACGCGACCTTGGCGGTGAGAAGGGTCTCTTTGTCAAAAAGATAGGAGCCTTCGACTCTCTTCGGCTTCACCACCCCGAATTGCACAAGGTTCTGCAATTCTTTCGGTTGAACCTCCAGAACCGCGCTCGCCTGCTTCAATTTAAGTGCTTGCTTTGACATGGGCTCTCCATTGCTATCTAAATATTAGACCATAATTTGGGGCCCGGTCAACGGCTTCTCGCACAAGCCCTATTTCTCGTGCGGCTTTAGCTTACGGACAGGGGCCGTCCGAAATCCGCTGTTGCCGTCCCAGATGGTCACTCAGCGGGAGTGAATTCGCCGGCCACCGCAGTACCGGCTCCGCCATGGCCGAGTAGCGCAGCGATTGAATATCGCGGCCAGACGATTGGGCCCCTGCTGTCGGGAAAAGTCAGTGCATTAGAACGCAGACCATCGCCGATCCACTCAAGCGTTTCCTCGGTAGTAGCGGAGATCAGAACAGGCTGGCAGCCGATGCCGTCGATCTCCTCGATCCTCTTTTTCCCCTCGATGATCCCAAGGATGTGATCCGCCCATTTTGGATCGGCAGGAAGGCCGAGGAAACTCACCAGCGTGGCCCATGCTTCTTCGCGCCGGTACCGCAACAGGAGGGTTCTTCCGGTGCTTCCGTTGGTGTGAAGCTCTTCGGAGACCGCCAACAAATGGCGGACCGGGTGCTTGCGGCCTGGCAACGTCACCGCGCCCTTGTAGCAGGACGTATGCTCGCCCAGGGTGACGTCCTTGGCCGTGCTATCGGGAAAGGTAAGCGTAAAGGTGGCTTTTTCATGGACAGCCGCGGTAATTGCCCCCACATCCGAGTCGTTGCCGAAGACGCTGAGGAGGTGTGCCTGCCGGTCTTCGCCCATATACCGATCGACCCGCACGCGAATGCGGGTCGAGGCCTTCTCTGTCATTCGAACGTACTCAAGCAGCCCGAGCCGCAGGTGCGCATTCTCCATCGGCTTCGTCCTCCTTCTTCAGCGGAGTTTCGGTCAGCTTGAGAGTTCTCCCATCGGCGTAGACTAGGCGAAGTTCGTTGGTCCATCGCTCTCGATGGTGGATGATCTGCGCATCGCCCTCTTCCTCCACGAACGTCGTTACATCCTTGACAGAGCGCCACCGGGCGATGTGCCGCTCGTCGCCCTCGCCAAAGACGCCGTTGAGCAGCCCGGCGGTGCAGAGCAAACCGACGTGGCCGCCGTGCAGCGGCGTAATGGGCCGGCCCGTGGCAACATCGTCGTGCGGCATCAGCAGCGGCGCCGCCTGTCTCCAGGCCCCTGAGAGCGGCAACAGGTCTTCGAGAAGATCGTAAGGGAGGCCGCGATAGCTCATTTCGACTTCGCCGGAGGCAGGCACGGAATAGGGCACGCATACACCTGGCTCTAGCTCTGGAAGAGTCTGGAAGGCGCCATACACACCGAAGTTCCGGAACTGCCGCTTGTTGTTCTCGACGCCGACGCCCCTGACATCACGGCGCACGCCGAGAATGGCAATCTGCCGATACTGGACAGAATCCCGGTCCGTCATACGAAACACATTCAGCGTGGCAAAGTGGGAACTCAGAACCCCGGCGCAATCGTGCAAGCGCTCGAACGGAATCACCAGAACGAGAATGCCCTCCATGACGAGCCAACGATAGGTGTGTTCGAGGAACACCGCCTCCATACGCCGGTTCGCAATCGAGCCTATCTCAGAGTCATAGGGAGGGTTCAGGTAGAGGAGCGAGAAAGACTCCGGCTTTGCGATGGCATCGAAGGTATTGCCCTGAATCGTCTCGATGCCCTTGGAGCTTGCGGTTCGCGCCCGCTCGGCGTCCAGTTCGACGCCGTAGCGACGAACCACCGCGTCGCTGGTGACCAGGTGCAGCGCGGTGCCTTGGCCCACACACGGGTCGATCACCGACGCGGGTTGAGTGTAGGAGAGAAGGGAGCGAAGTTTCATTCCTTCGCTCTCGGGCAATGGGTAGAAGCCCATTTTCGCCTTAGAACTGTTGCGAGCCATTCCTGCTGACACCTCCTGCGCCATGCGCGCGAGCCTTTACGCCAATCCGGGAATCGCCACATAAAGGTTTCTTTCCGCAAGCCCTTGACTCTATACCTAAGTACAGGGTTTAAGGTCGAATTATGCAGCAATTGACCATTAGCCGATTAGCTGAAGAAGGCGGCGTAAACCTTCAGACGGTCCGCTATTACGAGCGCCAGGGACTCCTGGCGCCCACGGCCCGTACCCATGCTGGCTATCGCATCTTCCAGCCAGAGACGGCGCGCCGGATCCGGTTCATCAAGCGTGCTCAGGAACTGGGCTTTTCGCTGAGTGAGATCAAAGAACTGCTCTTATTACGGGTAGATGCGCATACAAACCGAGCAGACATCCGCAAACGGGCGCAGGCAAAGCTCGCGGATGTTGAGCAGAAGATTCGCCACCTGGAGGCGATCCGCGCCAGCCTCTCCAGATTGACAACGAGTTGCCGCGGTTGCGGACCGATAGACGACTGCCCAATTCTCAAAAATCTCGATGGCAAGGAGTTTTTGTGATGAATCGCGGTTGGAAACAAAACCTTCTTGCCGCACCTGGAATCGGAGTATCGCTGTTGCCTAAAATCGCGTGTCCGGCATGTTGGCCTGCTTACGCGGGGTTGCTCTCTTCTGTCGGTCTTGGCTTCCTCATCCCCAATATGGCCTATTTGTTGCCTTTGACAGCGATATTCCTCCTGCTGGCCGTGGGGATGTTGGCGTTTCGTGCGCGCAGACGGCACGGCTATGGGCCGTTTGCACTTGGCCTTGTGTCCGCCAGCCTTGTTCTGCTCGGCAAATTTTCCATGGCTCCCAACCCGATGTTCTATGCAGGATTGGGGCTGCTCATTGCGGCCTCTGCCTGGAACAGTTGGCCAGTAGTTTCCCGCTGCGATTGCGCTCCGGTAGCGGGAAACTCCAACAATCTGGAGTGCTCAAGGAGAGGTGGAAATGACTACCAATAAGAGAAAAGTAGAAGTGTTCAGCGCCGGATGCGGAGTATGCGACGAGACGATAGCGCTGGTCCAGAAGTTGGCATGCGGCTCGTGCGAGGTTGTCGTGCATGATATGCACAAACCAGACACGGCTGCCACCGCCAAACGCTACGGAGTCCATAGCGTGCCTGCGGTCGTGGTGGATGGGAAACTCGCAGAGTGCTGCTCCAATCGTGGCCCGCAAGAATCTTCATTACGTGCCGCTGGGATTGGTGTTCAGCTCTGAGTTTCTTGAGTAGCTCGGCGTGACATTCCGCCAAACGCTTTGTCACGCCGGATCTTGTCCTTCAGGACCTTGGGTCGAACGCTCGAAATGGTTGCTATGCGGCTAGCATCGCGGCTGGGGCCGGACCTGGGTTCCAAGGCTCCGGAATGAAACGGGCCAATCGGACGATCTTCTCGGATCCGCAGAGCCCACAGCGCCGCCCGGCCGACGTCGAGACCGTCTCACAGTTCTCGCAATAGACGGCCTTCTCAACAGGAATGGACACCAGACCTGATTCCGTCCGAATCATCTGCACATTGCGCATGGCGCCTCCGGATATGGGTTGTGGTGCGCTATTTCTTATGCGCTCGAGTTGGTCGTTCAAGTCTCAGGCTCAGCGTCTTCGCAGCTCGACTTGTCGCGCTCCTGAATCAGCAAACGGTATAGGTCGGACAGGTCGTCAACTGTGTCCGCGCCGCTCACAGGCTCGGCTTGTTCCGAGCCCAACCAAGGGAAACGCTCTTCCAACAGGGCCAGGACCGCTTCGATGAAAGTTCGGGGACGCTCTTCTTCGGTATCCACGTAAATCTCCTTTTGTCCGTGCCGGATTGGGTTGATCGAGACGGCCGCAGCGTGTTTGAGCTTTTGGCGTGATAGCACCGGCCAACTCTCCGCTGCGCGCACGCGCTGCCGCTTCAATTCGGGGTTTGCACGGACTGGGTTGCATCCTTCTTGTGGAGGGCGGAATGCTATTCGGCGGTCATGCAGCGGGGCGCCCTGCGGCTTCTTCGAGTTCTGAGACAAGGTGCCTCAAGGCTTCGAGGTTGGGGATGGCACTCATGGATGGGATGTGCAACCGGTCCAGCACGGAGACGAACTGCGTATCGCCGATCGACTCGGCCAGAGAGTGTGTTCTGCGGACACCGCGCGATGCACGTTCCATCGCATCCGCGACAGCCGCCTGAAGATGCGCATTGGGAATAGCTTTCGCTTGGCGCGCACGCGCGACGCGCCAGAGGATTTCCCCGTAGATCGGGTCGCCCAGGGTCCGCCGGAATCCTTCAATCTTCGCGGTCGTTTCCTGGTCGATGGGGCCACGCTGCACCACGGGAGGGCGAGGACCGCAGGTCGGGTTGGTCTTTCCGGCCGCTGAATTCGACTTCGGGAGCGCCCAATCGGGCAGCGCCGGAAACCTTGTGGGCTTCCCCTGCCCATCGAGCGGCACCCAGGTCTCCTGCAGGTCGTAAAGATAACGGCCCAGGCCAAAACAACTTGAGGCCCGCTTGAAGGCTTGCGCTTCTGCTGCCGTCATCGCGTTCTGCTCGTCGGCCCACTGCTCACCGCTTCCTGAGTGAGTTCCCATCCGCGCGATCGTCAGCGTGCAGGTAACCAAGACTTTCCCGGTCTGGATGATCTTGTCCCGCTTCTGCCGGCTCACGGCCGACACCGTGGTGACGTCGTAGTTCCTCGTCCAGCCGCTCGGCGTAAAGAGCTGGTTGAGACGGTCTGTGTAGGCCCGTGGATCCGCGAATGCGATCACCGCGCCGCGGCTGCCGTCGTGAGTCGTGTGGGTGACGCGCCACTTGATCTGGGAAGAATCGAACGGCTCCGCCAATTGTGCGAACAGAGCTTCGGTATCCGGACCTGTCTTTGTTTCATTGCTCGTCATCGCTTGTGCTCCTCAAGAAAGAAGGCGCCCCGAAGAGCGCCTGTGCCATGCTGCCGAGAGTTCATTTTTGGAATGGTTTTACGCGGTTTTGGCGATGTACAGATTGCTTAAGCCGCCCAACAAGAACAGGTTGTATCCACTTCTGGCGCGCCGACCGGTCAATTTCATTTGTTGCGACTGATGCGGAATTACGAATAAGCTGGATGGGATGCGATTCGAGAAAATCTGGGTCCAGCAATGCAAAGCCACGCGAGCCATTCGGCGACGGTTCGGTGCGAAGAGTGCGCTCGACTATCTAATCGGCGAAAAGCTGCTTCGGTTCGCGCAAGAGGCGGAGCCGTCCCCCGTTCAATGAGTACAAATTGGCGGGATACGTCGCTGGAACGCGCCTACCCGTCAGGATGCAACTGCGGCGGTTGCTTTATCTGCGCTGAAAGCGCTCCGGCTACTCCAAATCGGGAAGGTCCTCGCGGTTGAGCAGAAGCCGGATAGATCGTCCTTGTCCGGGAATCCGCTCAATAAAGCCGTTCGCTTCCAGGGTGAGGACCATCTGGTGTACGGAAGGCGGGCTCACACCGAAATATCTCTGCATGTCGGCTTCGGCGGGCGCCTGGCCGTTAATCTTGCTGTAATAGTAGATGAATGCGAGATACTGTCCCTGTTTGCGGGTGAGGCGTTCGGCGTGCACGATATGTACTCTCTTTTGATATGTATCTAGCGAGGCTGAATCAGCTGTGAACGCTGTGTATGTTCGAGCCTTTCCGGGAAGTTCTTCTGACATATTTCAGCTGGGAATCGCTACCTTTCGAACCTGAGACGTAGTGAAGCGGCGCCCTGCCTTGAGCCGAAACTCCAGACGGGCTCCGCGCCTCACGTGGTATACCAGAGCGGGCCTGGAGCAGACCACACAAGAACCGCTCGCGTGGCGCACGCTTGGGTAGAGAATCCCGTTCGATCCACGCGCGATCAGTTCGGACGCCAGTTCCTGCGGTTTTCTGTAACATTCCGGAATCGGCCCAGGTCTTAGAAAATCCACGAATGCTCGCGGGTTTTCGCTAAAAAGGCTCTCGAATTCCGCACGAAAATCCGCGAGGTAGTCGTCATAGGTCGAGACCTCTTCGTCGCTCCATGAAACCTCTTCGAGTTGCCTCAGCTTGTGGAATGCAACCTCGGCCATGGATGTATCCCGCTCGATGCCGGCATACCATGCTCCGCGTTCGCTTGTGTTGAATCGCCCGCCGTATGGAGATGCATGCGTAAACGCGGCGTTGACGACCGTCGAATAGCTGACGCCGTAAAGGAGTTCGTGAACGCCGATTCCCGGTAGCAGTCCCTCGTCAGCTTTAAGCCGAGTGTTCGTCGCCGCATCGATCGACACAAGGTCACGGAGAAATTCGTCATCCCCCTCCTCGGATAGTTCGGAAAGAACGGTTCCGGTGCGGGAGTATTTCGACGGGATCAGGCGGTGAGTATCGCTGAGAGAAATATCGCGTCGCGCGGGTTTCACTGCCCGCCTCGACGCGCATCGAGGAGTTGGCGAACGTGCATCATGCCGGGGAGGCCCAGCCGCTGCATATAAACCAAGGGAGTGCTTCCGTGAAACATCGGGTTGGTATTTGGGAGCGTGATCCAGGCGTCCGCCAACCGGCTGCTGTACAGAATGTTGAGAACCTTGAAGATGCCCACGAGCAGGGAAATGCGCGTCAGGGTGTCCTGATCCAGAAGACGGGGATTCTTCTTGAGCGAGTAGAACGACCCCGACGAGACGCCCCCAAGCAGCAGGCGCGCATCTTCGTCCTTGATATGCCATTTTGCAGCAATCCGAAAGAAGCCCTTGATCGCAGAAGGACTCAACCGCTTCCGGGTAGCCATGTCGGCAAAGTTGGGGGCAACCTCAAAGTTGTATCCGGCAACCTGCGGAATCTGGATTGTGGCGGCCAATGTAGTGCCCTCCAATAATGAAAGCATACGCCTCCAAATCTATAGACGCAACCTCTCTCTGCTCCGGCAGGGCCGGGGGTCCAGAATTGGAGATCTCTCGCCCATCGGCTGACGTCCTCCAACACCGCTCCGGCCGGGGGCGTCCTGTCGCGCAGGCTCTGCCGCAGTACACTGGAAGCTCTCATCCCCGAGAGAACGGAAACTGGGCACTTGCTCCAAATCACGGATTAAAACGGAATTTCGGACGGGTCAAGTGCTTCTTCGCCAAACTGGGCGTCCATCTCATGATCCTGATGCACAGGATCGGCAGCGCGCCGGCCCGGCGCACTCTGGCCATTGCGATGGTCTGAGCGTCCATTCTCTCCCCGGCCGTCGCCCAACAGTGTCAAATCGAGAACGACGACCTCGGTGCGATATTTCTTTTGACCCGATTCCTTGTCATCCCAGGATCGCGTCTGGATCTTGCCTTGAATGAAGAGGCGCGTGCCTTTGTTCACGTAATCGCGCACGATCTCCGCTGTCCGTCCGTAAGCAACGAGGTTGTGCCATTCTGTCTTCTCTATCCAGTTGCCCTGGCGGTCTTCCTGCCGTTCGGTGGTAGCGAGCGAGAAGCTTGCGGCCAGCGTGCCTCCCGCTGTCGAACGAATCTCGGGTGCCTTGCCGACGTAACCCAGAAGCAGTGCTTTGTTTACACTCTTTGCCATTGTGGGATTCCTCTCGTCTTGTCTCAGTTGCGTACATGGTCGAGTGCATCGGACCGCGAAATCTCGACGTAGGCTCCGTCGCAATAGCGATAGAACCTGCGGCCGTCACGGCTGATATTGAGATACCGGCGCGTCAGCCGGTGCTTGTAAAGCTCAATCCCGGCGGCTTGGCCCATGTACATGTACATCTCAAGCTCCGAAGCGGAAAGAACCTGCTCAAGCGGAGCCCAATTCGGTTCGCCAACGGTGGTCGGAGTTTGGAAGGGAGCCATCATGCAATCTCTCCAACAGTGACCGGCGGCACGCCGACATGCGTGTGATTGCATCCGACGCAGCAAACCTGCGCCGAGAGTTTTCTGGCCGCTGCTTCAAATGGTTGCGGCAGAGGGAGGACATCACCGGCGCGGTCATAAAAGATAGGGGTCAACTTTCCGCGGAGCGCCCGGTGTTCTTCCTTCCAGAGATCGATGGAAAGCGTACCGTCCCGCCCGCGAAACAGCAGTTTCGAGACGATTGTCGGGCGTTTCTGCCCCGGCTCACGCGATAAGGTATGAAGCGTGATCGCCAGTTCGTAAGTCTGTACGCTACGCAGCATCTCCAGGCGCAGCAGGCTTTCCGCCAGGAAAATGGCATGACGGCCATTCACGGCAATCGAGTGGAGGGACTGTAGCCATGGCAGCGGAGATCCGTCCGGCGCGACGAAAGCGCATGCCCGTCCCATATCGGAGACGGCGCCTCCGGATTCCACGCCGCGCAGAACGTAGCGGTTGGCCAGGTGCTGGTGTTCCACTGAGATGCCAGGCGTACAGTAGATGCCTCGCTTGTGGAGCGCCTTGAGCACGTTTGTCGGCAAAGCCAATCCATAAAGAGCGTGACGTGATGTGGCGGATTCGAACTTTTGCTTTTTCGAGTCGTCCATCGTCCTCACCTCCTAAACCATCGCGCGCTTTCGGATAGGTTGGCCGAGCGCCGCACGAATCTCCTCTTTCGAACAGCCGGCCCAGCATTTGTAGAAGCGCGGGTCCTTGACCTGGATGGCGAGGTTGTCGCCGGTCCGGTCGCGCCCGGCCTGCGCGCAGGAGGGACATCTTGCCCACCAGTTCCGGCCGTCCTTGCGCGTGGTCCGCACATAATCGAGAATCCGGAACTCTGGAAAGCGGGAGGATAAAGCAGGCGGATTGTACGGGACAGGGGCGACTGGCCTGTACGCTTCGGGGAGGCTCATCCCCTCAGTAAAGGTCCTCAGTTCGGCCTCGGTCAGTTTCGTCAGCCTGTCGAGGTAGGCAAGCTGCGCTTCCGGACTTGGCTCGGCTTCATAAAACCAGTAGCGCCGATTCGTCTTCCGGTGTACGCCAAGCGGAGCGCGGATGGCGTTGCCAAGCTCTCTGTCTTCGAGCCGGTCCTGGCGGGGAAAGACCTCGATGCCTTCCTTGAGTCCTCCGCCTTTGACTGGAACGCCGAGCCGGAGCGCGAGGTTATAGACATAAATCCGGCATTCGGACGCCAGCAGCGGCTCGGCCCCGAAGATCCAGAGATGACCGCCGCGGCGCGATTGTTCGAGAGCGGCGTCCACTCCGTCCTGCTTGAGTTCCCATTGAAGTTGAAACAGGGCTTCCAGAGCGCCGTCAAAATCGGCGTCGATTGCGACCCACTTTGAGCGCTGCGTTTCCGGATTGATGGCGTACAGACTGATCGTGATGTCGCCATTGAGGTGCATGCGAACTACGCCGTCATCGAGCAGTTTCGGTTCTCTGGTCTTCCAGTCCCGTGCCGGGTAATAAGGAACGGAACCGTTCGGCAGCGCCCGTTCGGCCTGGATTGCGTACGCTCGCCGATTCACGAAGAGCCGCGTGAAGTTGACTGCCGTTTCCCGATTTACACAGAACTTGGCATACATGGCGTTCTGCCTCCTTCACTCGCTGCGGTTTTATCGCGGGTTCAAAAGTCGGTCAAATTTGTGTGGAAACGGCGAGGCGGGCCTGTCATGGAGGCATATAGCTCGCCGATTCCGTGGCCGGTTTCAGGCGCAGTGAGACTTTGGGATGGCGACGATCCTCGTCGTGTTTGGCGGGATCGCGCCGGTTGGGAGTTTTGGGTTTTCGACGCGGATACGACGCGGCCCGTCAGAAGCTCCACAAATGATTCCGTTGACTCTGGCGATCGCGCGGTTGATTGAGCGGATACGGCTTGCGGACAGACGCATGGCGGCTCCTCCGGTGTTGGGTTGAATTGGTTGTTGGGGAGTGTTGCGAGGTGGGTTAGGCGCTGGCTGGCTGAAACTCGGTGATCAGCAATCCCGGTTGTTCGACCAGACGAAACAGGTCGTACTCGGAGAAAGCGCGGTCGAACTTCTCCGAGGTGAACCGATCCTCGCACTCTTCGAACGACAACATGTACCACTGGTCGCGGCGTCGATCGAAGACATAGATTGCTCCGGATGCATCGTCACCAGGAACCAACTGCAAGAGCAGAACGCCCTTGGCGGTTTGGATCCACCGCGTGGCAATCGCTTCCCCAACTTCGAGGAAGGCTGCAACGGTTTGTTCAATGGAACTGGCGGCCCGGTCCTGCCAGTTCAGGATCTTGTATGCGGACATCTTTCCTAAGCTGGGTTGCATGGCACGACACTCCTTTCTTACGGATTTGGTTTGGGCGGGGTTGAGGTTGTTTACCGGCGGCTCCGGACCTGGAAGGTGAGCGACCACATCCAGGCCAAAGACCAGAACCACCCGGCGACGAGTGAAAGATAGAACGCTTCGAGCGCTGGATCGATGGCCGCAATGCGGCACATGATTGGGCTGGTCAGGGCGAAGCTGAGCAATCCGGCGGCGCTCAAAATGGAACTCGCGAAGAGGCGAGCGACGAACCGGCGAGGCAAACGGGGCGTGCTCGCCGTGTTTGTCGCGGTAGTTTGCATTTCGATTTGAGACATAGACACTCCTTGGGGATGGATTTCATGGGCGCTGAATGAGGAGACTCAGGCCCTGAGGCCTCGGGACGGGACTGCACTAGGCAGCGGGATGGAGGGATCATTGGAGGGAGGGGGGAGGGGGCAGAGCGCAGAGCTGGCCCTTCATTGCAGCAACCGGTCACTGCGGCCGAGTGGGTTCGGGTAAGAAAGGGGCGAACGACAACAAGAGAAGTACAGGGCTGCCACGGGGAGCATTTAACCTTACGTAATGCGACCCCTTCGGTATTCCATCAACCTCACATTGGACGGTTGTTGCGATCATCGAGCAATCATCCCGGACGAAGACTTGCATCGTCACGCGGTCGAGAACCTTGAACGGGCAGATGCCCTCCTCTTTGGCAGGGTGATCTACGAAATGATGGAGGCAGCGTGGAGGCCCCCGGCGCCGGCGGGAGCGCGGCCTGATTGGATGGAACCCTGCGCCCGGACGATTAGCGCGGCAAAGAAGTACGTCGTGTCGAGCACTCTGGACCGTGTCGATTGGAATGTGGAGCTGGTGCGCGGGGATCTGGGGAAGGCTGTTCAGCAGCTCAAGCGGGAGCCGGGTAAGGGGCTGCTCACGGGAGGTGTGAAGCTCCCGCTGGCGTTGGCCGAGTTGGGATTGATCGATGAGTACGAGTTCGTGTTGCAGCCCAGGCTAGCGGGTCATGGGCCCACGTTGTTCGCAGGGCTATCGAAGGGTATCGACTTGAAGCTCGTCAGTCGGCTGGAGTTCGGTTCAGGGGCGGTGGCGATGCGATATGAGCCGACAAGGTAGCCATCGGGTTTGTTAGCTCGAGTTGGCGGCATCATGGAGCAACTCGGGCCAGGCCTTCGAAGGTCTCGACCGACCTGACGGTCGCCATTAACCCGACGCATCACCCGCACGAGCTACGCTCGCTGGATCACATTCAGAAAGTTGAGACGTACAATGGTGCCGTTTGCGAGTTCAAAAGAAGAGTTCCGGAACCGATGCTTACCGATGCTCCACCGCGCAAGTTGAACCTCGCTGAATTCCAGGACAGCGATCGAATCACGACGCTCGACCTGCCGCACGATGAGTGCTTGCCTCGAATCGCAAGCGCTATCGAGTCCGCAATGAAGTCAGAGGAGATTGCAAAAGTCCGTCGAGCCTGCGCCGAGTTTCTGAAGAGTGCGTCGCAGTTCTACCAGGTTCCGGATTGCAGCGTCCGGGTGCTTACCGCCAGACCGCTGCGAGTCCGCGAGCAATGGACGACTGAGCTATTCGGTGACTATAACCCTGAAGCCATGTTGATCCGGGTCTGGATGCGGACAGCGGTGCGCAAAGAGATCACCTCTTTCGGCACATTCTTGAGTACGCTGTGTCACGAATTCTGCCATCATCTCGACTATCAGAAGTTCCGGTTTAGCGACTCGTGGCATACCCGGGGGTTCTACGAGAGAGCCGCTGTGCTTTACCACCATGCGCGGGGAACTCCGCAGAAGCATTTGTTTTGGGCGCCGATGTCCAGTGGGCGCTGGCGGATTGATTGGCCCAGGACGAATCGAAGCACACCGTAAGCCCGTTCACGCCCCTGCATCTAACGCCGACCAGGGGCTCAAATCGAAGAGGCGCCTTCTACACGAGGTCCGATATCAAACCATTGTCCCCCCTCAGAACCTCACAAACCACCTGTCCAAACACCAAAACCTGACGCAAAAGAAAGCAGGGGGATAGTCAGAACGCATCTCGCACATTTCGCACGCAGATACGACCGTGCAAATTTGTGCATTGGGAAGTGATCAGGAAGGCGAAAGGATGGCGCCAGGAAGGAAATCGGAAGGCATTCGGCGGCATTTGGATAGGTCTGAGGCGCAATAGGCAGTCAATCAGAAGGAAATGTCATTGCAAGAGAAACTGGCGAAACGACAGCACGTCGTTGGCCGGAGAGTTCGTGAGGATGCTGGCGTCGAGCAGTTCGCTCCGAAGTGTCTCGCTCAGAACGAATCCGATCCGCTTCCCGACGTCGCGCATTTCGAGCGCCAGGATATAGAGAATCTCGGCATTTGGTGTAAGGTATAGAACCCGGTCGGCGGTCCGGTCCGCGCTGAAGATGCTGCGCAATTCCTCATATCGCCCGGAGCCTTTAAGCGTTCTTTCGAATTCGATTGCGACACATTTGGTACCTCCGTCAACAGCGATCTCGGCCAGCGCGTCGAAATCTTTCATCTTTCCGGTTCCATAAGCCAGGTTCCTCGATACGATTTCCAGTTCCCACTTCCATGATTTCAGAAGTCCTTTTTGAGCCAATGCGACACGGATGCCGGCCAGTTCGACCGAATGGAGGATCTGGGATTTTCGGATGATCGACTTTGCCGTCGACGGCAGTGACAGCAACGCGTGGCCACGAAACTCGAGAAATTGGAGCCCAAGTGGCGTGATGGCGAAGATCGGTTGCGAGAAGAAGCGGTCGTAGGTCATGCGCCGGATCAGTTCACAACCCTCCAGGCGTGACAGCCTCCAGTACACTGAGCGCCGGCTTGATTCGCTTCCTTCGATCGCTGCCAGTGCGCACACCTGGTCAAATGTGATCGCTCTAGCATTGCGAATCAACAATAAGACCGGCACATCCCGGCTATCTGAAAGTGCAACGTACCCCTTCCGGTATCTCATACCGTATCTGCTCCTACGAGAACAATCCGTCGATCGTCCTCGGATATTGACCACCGGCCAACGTCGGTTTCCACCCAGTCTTGCCGTCCCATGAGAAGCATTGCTTCGTACCGGAGACCCCGGAGGCTGACGGATATCGGCTGAACACCGGCAGATTTCCATGCGGGAGACGTGAACGAAACTCGCCCGTTGGAGGTGTCGTTCATCGTCACCAAATACCGATCTGGCGCGGGTCCACTCGACAGACGGACAAACAGAAGGTGCGCGCGACCGCCCAAATGGTTTGGACCGCTGCAAAGAAATGTTCTCCCCATCGCCCGCAGCGGATGCTCGGGCTGAAAACCGCTGTTCAGGTTGAACCGGATCTGACCGGGATACACCCAGCACAGTCGCAGCCTGCGGCCGTACTTAAGCCCAGCCGAATTGAACCACGCGGCCGAACGGCGGAAGCAATAAGGATCGTCGAGGTCGCGTGAGTGCATGGCCCACCAGTTCGTTCCGAAGCTGATTATGCGCACGCGCATGATCCCATTGCCTCGGCCAATTCCTGCACAAGGGCGCGTGCTTGCGCATTGCGCTCAGCTCCAGGCAGATAATGCAGGAACCAAACCCGCCCGGAAAAATGGGGAGGCAAAGCGAGGTTCCGGTCCCGGAAAAAGGTAAGCAACTTGGCTAGCTGGCCGACCAAAAGCGCAAATTCAGTCTCCTCGTTTGTCCGGTCCCCAAGCTCGTGCGCAACAAATTCCTCCCAGGCAAGCTCGCTATTGGGCTCTGACACTAGCGACGTGTACCGAATCCAGAGCGCATAGTACGGGTTTTCCTTCGCCAGGTATGCGGCCAGTTCGTCGATGAGTACACAGGGCGAGACGGGAATGGAGATCTCTACTCTCTCGGACACTTTCGGCTTCGCAGCCAACAGAAACTGCGTCATGTCGGCAAAGATTCGGTCGTTCAATGCCTCCAACGCCTCCGTCCGTTCGGGATCGTGAAGCTGGCCGATAGCCGGCAACTCGCTCAAAAACCGGTCGGGGAACGGTTGATTTCGGGCCTCATAGAAGCGGGCAAACAAGATTGTCCGGCCGAATGCAAGCGTGTAACCGGCCTCGTCCGGGGAGACGGTTTGCCGGACGTACTGCCGCCATTCGTCCGGATGGACGAAGTCCGTCGGCGATTTGAGTTGCAGTTTGCGGTCCATCCGTGCTTCTCCTACGCGCCCTTAAGGGTCTGGTTTCGATTCCGTTCCTGGTCGAGTTGAGCCATCGTGTCATTGAGCCGGCGCCGCAGATTGGCCTCTGTATTTCTCATTGCTTCAGCCTGGCGTTCCAGCACGATGTTTCTCTGCTGCAAGCCGGAGGCCGTTGCTTCCGCCGCTTGATTATGGGTTGCGCCGTTCGAGGGCCGGCTCTCAACGCTGTTGCGGTCTGCAGCACTCGCTTTCGCTGTCCGCTTTTCGAGACCTTCGACGGTTCGCTTAAGCCCGGAGTCGGCCTGTTCCTCACTGGAAACAGCTTGAGGTTTCACTGAGAGCGTGCGCTCGATCTCGGCGTTATGGGCCTCGACCAGACGATTGAACTGCTCGGTGCGTCGGTCAATCTCGATCCGGTCGCTGACGCGGCCATTCCATAATTGCGCGATCAGGGATGCCGCGATCACTTCACGCTTGTCTGCTGCGCGCCACTGAAGAAGGACAACGGCGACCATCCCGCTGAGCAAAAGCAGCGTCACCACATTCGACCAGAAATAGAGATCGTCGATGGAATTCTCGACGAGAGCAGCCCTACCAGACTCCATCGCCGCGCCATAATTCTTGTCGCGAGGATTGATCTTCCCCAACGCATAGTCAAAGAACCCCTGGTGTTTCGCCGCGGGCTGCGCGGTTTCGGAGGCTGCACGGCCCGCGGTTTGAGCGAAAGATAGCCCGTAGACGCACCAGAGCGAGATAGCAAAGACGACCGTTCGAATGATGAGTGGTGATCGCATTGTCACTCTCCATTGACCCCGCCGAGGAACAATCCTGCCGTTCTCCGGCGCCGTTGTTTCCGATTCTCAGCCTCTTTGAAACGCAGATTGACACCGATTTCCGGATCGAGACGACTGTGCATATTGGGATAGAGGGAAGGATTCATTCCCTCTATCTCGAATCGCGGAGCGCGGCGGACATGCAGGTGCGAGTGGCGGGTGCCCTCCCGGTTGTCCACCATCAGGATCTCCATCTGGCCCACAGGGAGGTTCTTGATATGGTCCTCGCGAGCGCGAGTCTCCTTGATGTCGCTCTCGCTTCCCGTGCCCGTCTCGGTGTATTTCGTCGAGAAGATTCCGGTGCGGCGGACCGACAGGCTGCGCCGCTTGGTCGCAATTCTGGCCGATGCCTTCAGAAACCATTGCGCCGTGTTCTCCTCCGAGACGTTCATGATCATCTTCGTTCTCGGGGCCGACGATACTTCATCGGCGAATGCCTGGCTCACACGTTGCAACTGGGGCATGCTCTGGAACGAGAACAGGAACGACACTCGCGCGCCGCGCGCGGTCTGGAGCA
>DAIDGW010000040.1 GCA_027452245.1 Acidobacteriaceae bacterium | reverse complement strand
CCCTTGCCGCACTTCTGGCAGCGGGAGAACAGGTACCTCTTCAGGAGCGTGATGGGCTCGACGCGCACGCGCCAGTGATTTATATGCCAGCGAGGATGCTTGTACCAGGGCCGCGTGGCGCGCAGGATCCAGCCGTAGACGATCGAAGCAAATTCCTCGATCCTCTCCTTGCGTCTCTCTGGGCCCACGTCGCCGTGGTAGAGGTTACAGATCGAAACGTGAAGCGAATCAACCGGGTTTTCAGCGAAGAACAGGATTTCGAACAAGTGCTTCTGCATGAACTTCCTGGCGAGTTTCCGTGCCCGTTCCCACTTTTCCTTCCCGTCATCGAAGTGCTCCATCGCGGCCGAAAAGAAGAGATTGAGCGTGATCCCCGCAACCGACATAGCCGGGTAGCCGCAACTCAGGCCAGCCGTCTTGTCAAAGAACAAATGCGTATAGTAGGTGCTCCCGCCATGCTCGAAACTGCGGTCCCAGTCGAAATCGAAGCGCTTGACGATCCGCTCCATGACCTCCTTCTTCCCGTGGCGCGAGCGCATGAACCAGCCGCAGGAATCATCGTCGCCCTTCAGGTACGGGTCTTTGTGCCAGATGGTGAGAAAGGTCTCGCGGTAGGTGCGTTCGAAACGGTTCCGTCCTTTGCGGCCGTACTTGCGCCACGGAAACTTCAACTCGAAAGCAAGTGTGCTTGGATCATGCATTGTGGCCTCCTATCAGGTTCTTCCCTTTTCGGTTAAACCAAGCGCGGGCCTCTTCGCGGGTGGCGTCGAAGTCTCCGTTCATCGCACGACCGACAATGGTGCTCAAGCTGTGCTTCGAAGCGTCGCGGATTAAATCGTTGATCGGCGTGGCACTGTTGCTCTCAAAATCGTCGTAGGAGCCATTGAGCGCCGCTTCGATCATTCCGCTCGGCGCACCCACTTCTTCAAGCGCCTGAGCCAGTTTGTCCTTGGTTCGCATATCTGTTTACTCCAGTGAATCGATGAACTCTTTGATCCTATCTTCGCCCAGAATCTGCCACGCTGGATCGTTAAAAGCGTGCACCGCAAAGGCTGCTTTGGCGTGGTCCAGATCGGAAGCCTGATTCGCGCACTCAGGCCACAGGATCTTCATATCGATCCTGCGCAGACGGGCGTACCATGCGGATTTGAGCCAACGGAACATTGTGCCTACTCTGGTTGAATCCTGAAACGGACCCCCATGTCTTTCAGAACCTGCTTCGAGAGCCTGTCACACAGGTCATTTTTACCGCGCGGGATCCACTCCATGCGGACCCGTTCCTTGTGCTTCTGGTACAGTTCCTTCGCCTTCGCGTAGTAAGGGAGGTACAGGCCACCGTGGACCTTCCACTTTCCCGAAATCTGCATGATGACGAGTTTTGAGTCACCGCGCACGAGAATGACTCCAAGGTGGACGGCAGCATGTTCGAGCGCGGCCATGAAGCCCTGGTACTCAGCGACGTTATTGCTGGTCTTGGGGCCGCATCCGACGTACCCGCCTTCTTCGTATACGGTCTTTCCGCCTACTCTTACGACGGCTCCCCACGCGGCGTGCCCACCTGGGTTTATCGGTTCGCTCTGCAGCAGCCGTCAAACCAGCACTCTATGAGTCCGGCGTTCGGTTGCATAGGGCATCACCTTCTTTCTTTGCCTGTCGCGCGGCTAGTGCTTCGCGGAGAAGAGTCCGGATCATGCTCCCCATCGACCTGTCCTCCCGCTTTCCCAATCGCCTGATCGCCTTGACTTCGGCGAGCGGCATCCGGGCGGCAATGACCGGATCAGATTCGACTTCTTCTTTCCTTTTCACTGAGCGGATGGTATCCGACTTGTTTACTGGTGTCAACAGAAAACAACAGTGTTGACAATCCGCACGCTGTGCGATATTCTGCGCTACATGAGCAAAGTAAAGCCCTTTCTTCTCGTCGGCGACGCAGTTTCTTCTGGCACCGGTCTTGGCCGCATTGCCGGAATGATCGCCAAAGGGATTCACGAAGACCTGTCTGATGTCTACCAGGTTGCGAGCGCGGGGCACGGGGGGCCTGGAAGTCGGCGCTTTGGTTTCTTCCAGTACACACTAGAAGGTGTCGAATCCTCCTTTATTCTGCCCAGCTTGCCGCAAATTTGGGATGACCATTCGCGGGGAGAGAACGGCGTCATAGCGTTCTGCTGGGATCCCTCAAGGCTGGGTTGGCTCGCGCAACCTGATTTGCTGAGCGAGTTGCTTGAAGGGCTTCCCGGTCTTCGGCAGTGGATCAAGCGCTTTCGAGAGAACAATGAACTCTGGATTTACTGTCCAGTGGACGCGGACGGACCCAACGGCGCTCTCACCTTCCCGCTCAAGATGACCCTACTCGGCTTTGACCGTATTATTGCCTACACCAATTGGGGAGCGGACGTAATCCGGCGTTCGATCGGAGACGCCGAGGCCGAAAAGCGCCATCTGACTGCGCTCCCGCACTGGATCGACGGAGAGACTTTCTATGAGCTGCCGCGCCAAGCCTGCCGCAAGGCTTTCTTCCTGCGTACTGGCGCGCAATGCCCAACTAGCCAGAAGCCTGAACCGATCGCGGACGACGAAGTGCTGATCGGAATCGTCGCAACTAATCAGCGGCGAAAGGATTTTCCGCTCGGAATCCAGACCGCTGCGATTCTCGCCAAGGAGATGAAAGTCAGGCTCTGGCTGCATACCTCGGCTCTTGAGCGCGACTGGTCAATACCGGCGCTGCTTGTGGACTATGGCATGGTCGAGAAGACGGTCATCTCGCTTGGCCATATTTCCGATGACAACATGGCCGTTGGCTACAGTGCATCGGACCTCAGCCTCGGCATTGGCTCTGGCGAGGGCTTTGGCTTTCCGCTGGCAGAGTCGGTATTTTGCGGCACTCCGTGCATTCATGGGAACTACGCTGGCGGCGCCGAGACGCTTTCTGCTTATCCCGATTTTCTGGTTACGCCGGAGTCGTTCAAACTGGACGGAGAGTATGCGTTCAACCGTCCCACCTTCGATCCAGAAACGTGGGCTTCGGCGGCGCGGAAGGTTCTTGGCAAGCGCACTAACCGCCCGAGCGAGTACGATTGGGAAAACGTCTGGCCGCGGTGGAGAGAATATCTCCGAAAGGCGGCTGAAGGAGAAGGCCAATGAGGATCGGTAGGGCACTTCTCATTTCTGGATGGATGAGCGAGATGGAGTTACGTTACCTGGCCTCGGTTGCCAAGCGATCAAGGAAGATTTGCGAGGTCGGCTCTTGGTTGGGGCGATCTTCTTGCGCTATCGCGGAAAACACCGCTGGGCATCTGACCTGTGTAGACACTTGGATGGGAACAGAGGAGCAGGGGACATGGGGCAAGGATATTCTTGCTGATTTCCTCGCAAATATGACTGGCCTCAAAAACGTTACCGCCGTCCAACTCCTCTCCGTCGAGGCCGCTAAGCAGTTCGCTGTCGAAGGGCGCAAATTCGATATGATTTTCTTGGACGCTAAGCACGACTACGAAAGCATCTCGGAAGATATACGCGCTTGGTCAGCGATTCTGCGCGATGGCGGCATCTTGCTTGGTCATGATTTCCATCCTAACTGGCCCGGCGTGATGCAAGCAGTTCATGAACAAATTCAGCAGTTCCGGGTTGTGGATACGATCTGGACAACAGAAACCAACTAACCGGGAGGAAAAGAAAATGAAACGTTCGTTCTTGATTTTGGCGGCGATGCTTCTCGCGATTTCTTTTGGGCTTGGAACTCGCGCGAACGCTCAGTGGAACTCCGTAACCGGCATGGAAGGTGAAGTAATCGTCCACGGCGGTAATGGGTTCGGTTCGATCAACACGATCGTGAGACGCTTTTCGACTGTGGATTTAACAATCGGCACGGCGATAACCTACAACGACGATTCGTCCTACGGAGCATCTTTTCTCATAAACTCCCCTGGTGTCTACTCGATTAGCTACACGGACCAGCGGACCGACAACGCCTTTCCATATTTCTGGTATTACATCGAGGTTGACCACGCCGCTCCGCATTCGGACATTTCTACCATCACCGCAACTCCCACCATTGCGTTCACTTCTTCGAGTGGTCCCTACATGGTTGGGAAAAACAGCGTTACCATGCTCCTAGACGCAGGCGATGTCGTGCGACCTTGGTGGTGGGGAAACACCGGCGGGACTTACGCCGACCAATTCGCGCAATTCGTAATCGTCAAAGTTAGGTGACGGAGAGCGGGAGGAAAGTGGACTTTCCTCCCGGCTTCCAGACAGTCAGATTCACACGAAGCATGGAGGTCTGATGCCGTATTTTAGCGTGATTACACCGACCCTCGACCGACCATCGCTTCAGATGCTTTTCCGCTCTCTTGAAAAGCAGTCATTTCTGGATTGGGAACATATCGTCGTTCATGACCGTGAGTTGCCTCAGTTTTCTACTCTTCAACCGTTCTACGAGTCCGCCTGGCCGCGCGTTCACATCGAGTGCGGCGCAAGGCACAACGATTACGGGAACACGTGCCGCAATGCCGCGTGGGAATATGCGACAGGAACCTACTTGGTATACGGCGATGACGACAATAAGTTCGCCGACAAAGATGCTCTCCAGCGCATTCACGATTGCCTGGCTGCCGCTGGTGAGCCGAATGTGGGCATCTTCCCGATCATGCGCCACGGAGTGCGCTTCTTCAACCTGCCCCCGCGGCTTTGTTTCTTCGATACGGCAAACATGGTGGTCAAGCGGGAAATAGGGCAGTGGCCGGCGGGACCGGAGTATGTCATGGACGGACTTTTCATAGAACGTCTGGTGGCAGAATACAGCTACGTCGCTTTCCCAGAGTGTGCGCCGACTATTTGTGTGCCAGTTTCCAGTGAGGGGAAATGAGATTCATCGAAACCTTCAAAACGTGCC
>DAIDGW010000039.1 GCA_027452245.1 Acidobacteriaceae bacterium | reverse complement strand
TCAAATTGTGCCCATTTTTGTGCCCACGCTCCTTCAAAATGGATGCCCTGTCCATAGCAATCCTGCTCAGTTATTTCCCTCCTCGGTGAATCGACTCGACACGCTTCCTGACCTCGGTTGATCGCCTCATTTGCGCGAATTCCCCTCCTGCTCCAATCTCCATTCGCGCGAGCCGTTTTGGCATCGCGCCCTACCGAGAGACAGGAGCGCTCTATGGCAGTTTTCAAACGAGGCGGAGTGTGGTGGTACAAGTTCTACTTCGCCGGCCAGTTCATCCGCGAGTCGTCCAAATCAACCTCGAAAATCGTCGCCAAAGAAGCCGAAAACCAACGACGGCGTGAACTCGAACAGGGCTATCACAATCTTCGTCAGAAGCGAGAGATTCGCATCCGTCTGTTGCGGGACATAGCGGATGAATATCTGGCCGATTACAAACTGCGGTTTCGCGGAGTCACCTTCGCCGAATATGCGATCGGCCACGTTGTACGGCACCTCGGGGACAAACTGCTAGTCGATATCGGGGAAGCCGAGGTTCTGGGCTACCAAACCGCACGTCTCAAAGAATCCGCTTCGGCAAAATCCATTAATGAGGAGGTCCGGTTCCTTCTGACCATGATGGGAGAGCCCGGTGAAGTGATTCGAGTTCGGCTGCGCAAGAAGAAGAAACTCAAGTTGCCGGTGCGCCGGAAGATCGGTAAGGCATATGAGCCGGAAGAGACCGAGAAAATGGGGCAACTCTCGCGCAATTCGCGTTCTCCGCATATTCACCTCGCCCTCACCATGGCCCTGAACGCCGGCATGCGCGATGCGGAGATCAAGTCGCTAACCTGGAGCCAGATTCATCTGGACAAAGGCTACCTGCAGGTTGGAAGAAGCAAGACGGCTGCGGGCGAAGGGCGGACGATTCCCATTAACTCGGTGCTCCTTCAGGCCATCGTCGAATATCGCGCTGCGTACCAGAAGAAGTTCAAGGAGATTCGAGAGGAGTGGTATGTCTTTCCGTTCGGGAGACCACGGCCCTGGGATCCCACGCGACATGTGACCACTCTCAAAACGGCATGGAAAAACATTCGAAAGAATGCCAACGTCACAGGCAGGTGGCACGATCATCGCCACACGCTGATCACGCAGTTGGCCGAGAGCGGAGCCGGGGAGGAGACGATACGGCAGATCGTCGGCCACGTCTCCAAAGAGGTTCTCAGAGATTACCTCCATGTACGTATGAAGGCGAAGCGGGAGGCACTTGAGGGCATCGTGCCGCTGCCTGGCGGGATCGAAGCGGCGAGGAACGGCAATTTCGAGGCGGCGCATCGGGATTTGACCGAAACGTAAGACCAAACTATGTTCAGCGCCTGCGTGCTTCCTTCGCCTACGCGATGGAAGCAGCAGGCATTTTTCTTAAACTGCGAGGTGTATATGGAATCCCTTCTTACGGAAAACGAAGTCTCGGCGAGCCTTAAGGTAAGCCTGGCTTGCCTCCGCCGCTGGAGACTCCAGGGCGCAGGACCGCAATACGTGAAAGTCAACAATATGGTCCGCTATCGCGAGGCGGACGTCTCAGCATGGTTAAGAGAGTTGCCAACGGCGGGGAACGGCCGGCGACTCGGTCCAAAGAGCGTTATCAGAACCAAGCTGGCGGTTAGCGCCTAATCTGGCGACCGCCCTAGATTCACGAACCGCGGCGACTCACTCAACTCGCCTTGTCGAGCGACATGCTGGTTGGGCTTTCTCAAATCCAGTCGCTTTTGCCACGAACATTGACACCCGAAGATTACAGGTGAAAATGGTGATACGAAGAGCTGCGCGTGATTCTGTTCTTTGTTTCCTCTTCGCTCGGGTGAATGATGAGCAACGAGTTCGACATGGAATCCGAATGGATCACCGAGCTGGGAAAGGCGCGCAGCGACGAATACACGGAGAAGATTCTTGCCTTCGTTCAGGAACTGGAAAAATCGGCGCCTGAACCCTTTCTGCCGTTGTTGACGGATCTTGCTTTGGCTCGCGCTCTGATCGTGCACCTGGTCATCCGCTACGGACCGGAACGAGGGATGACCGAGGCACAGGACGCTTTCGAAAGCACGCTCGAACAGATGAAGCCCCTGCTCGAAAGAATGAAATCTCGCAAAGGACCTCCCCCGCAATGAAGAGACTCATTCCCCCGCTTCTCCTCCTCGCGACCTTCGGCCTGTTCGCATGGCAGCTAACCGCTTGCAAGAAAACGCCTACTCCTCCGACCGTCGAAGACGCGATAGCAGTTTGGAAAAATACACATGCGAGTCCACATTTGACTGATCTAGTAAGTCTCAAGAAGACGAATGGCCAGATGCAAAAGAACAATGGAACCCTTGTCTATACCCTCTACTACGAGGCGGTTGAGAAGAGCGTCGTAAAACTCGGCAACTCCCCGGCCGGCACGACCGATAAGTATCAAGGAAACTATCCGTTCCAGTGGACGGAAAACGGCTGGATGGGCCCAGACCACCACGTATACGCGACGCATTGATTCGGACTCTCTGCCCTATCCCCGTTTGACCGAAATCTAGTTGCGTCCTACGCTCTCCCCACGCTTGACGCGTTCGGGAGGACGGGCCGGATGTTTGCTTCACCCGCGGAAACGCTAGCTCGACTTGAAAGCGTAGGCTACTTCACCGACATCAAAGTAGCGACCGCGTTGTCCCTGGCGGGCAGGATCCATCGCCCCGTCCTGCTGGAGGGCCCTGCCGGTGCGGGCAAAACGGAGCTCGCACAGTCGGTTGCGCGCGCATCTGCTGTACCGCTGCTACGCCTGCAGTGCTACCAGGGAATCGACGAAGAAAAGGCCATTGGGCAGTACGACCGGAGTTTGCAGGA
>DAIDGW010000038.1 GCA_027452245.1 Acidobacteriaceae bacterium | reverse complement strand
CGATAGCGCAGCGTAACATTCTGCTCGCCGTAGACGGGGCTGGGCGCGGAGAGAAACTCGCCCTGGTCGCGGGCCAAATCCTTGAGCTTCACTTTTTCGCCGTAGAGCCGTGGCCGTCCGCGGCGGCGCTTGCCGGGCGCGGGCGCGGGCCAATACGCCACGGCATTGGACTTGGCGCGAGTGACGAGTTGATGTCCCTGGCCGAGTAACTGTGTGATCATCTTGCCCGAGGCGTAGTAGGCATCGGCGACCAGGAGCAGTTTGCGATCGATGATACCGGCCAAAGAAAACAGCAGCAAGGCCAGCTTGTCGAGCAGAGTGCGCGCATCGCGGTTGGACCAGACCAGCCCCTCGTGAATGCGAGAGACCAGCGGCACGGCGGCGACATGGCCAGCCGCCCCCCCGGATCAGCAAACTGACGGCCTGAAAGCTATGGCCCATGATGTATTCCGGCTTCGAGTTGCTGGCCGACTGCTGATGGAGCAGCCTGACGGCGGGCATCTTGCGGCCTTCTTTCGGAGCCTTGATGCCATCGGCCAGGCAAACCAGCCGCTCCCCCGCGGCGACGGGCTCAAAGAGCCGCAAACACAGCCGCGCCCAGCAGGCGGTGAGCGCGTCCAGGTCCAGAGCGCGGCTGTGAAACAGGTGCAGGAAGCGCCGATAGCCCTTGTTGCCGAAGCCGAAGAGGCGAACCAGGCTGGTGACGCCGGCCCGCTCCGGGCGGCACGAGAGGCCGACCAGGACCAGCATCATCCAGAGGAAGGTGCGGAATCTTTTCGCGGCCGGGCGGAGTGCGCGCACGGCCTCGAACCAGGCGATCCAGAGAGGCATGATATCGATGCACGCACAATGACCGATAGCATTACAGTGCTACCGGTCACACGAAGCGCAAACCGGCATCTCCGCGTTATGCTTTTAGACGATGACCATCTCCAGGGAAAAGCTCTTGCTGCGGCAAATCGAGAGGGTGAAGGGGCAACTGGCCGCCCTCGGTGATCTGCGTCCAGGCAGTCTGTCGACGCAATACAACGTCTGCGGCACGCCAGGATGCCGCTGCAAGGCCAGCCCGCCTGAGAAGCATGGGCCCTACTATCAGGTCAGTTTTACGCGCAAGGGGAAGAGCAGCTCGAAGTTCGTGCGCAAGGAAGATCTCGCCGCCGTCCGCCGCGAACTGAAGAACTACGAGGTCATGAAGACGCTCGTGGACCGCTGGATCGATCTGGCCACCGAGCTATCCAACCTCCGCCTGGCCAACAAGCGCTCCTGACCGAACGGAGAACTTGGCACTCTCCAGCAGATAGTAAAAAGTCAACTGGTAGCGGCGGGGCCGAGCGATATGCCGGAGATGACACTGATCTTGTATCGTCGCCCTTGGCGATACCCATTCATGAAACACGCTTTATGCATTCGACAATCCGAGCCTCCCGAATCTTGAGGTATAGGGAACTTCTAGAGATGCCGAGGCGATTAGAGGCGCGCGTGACATTGCCATTCTCCGATTCAAGAACTTCGGCGATGTATCGCTTTTCCATTTGCTCTAACGTTAAGCCCTTATCGATGGTAATCGCCGATGATTCCGCTCTGCCAACAGACTCGAACTCAATTCCGGTTCTGTCAATTACGCCATCTTCAGATAGGAGAACTGCTCGTTCCAGAACATTTCGTAGCTCGCGGATGTTTCCTGGCCACGCGTACTGCTGCAACGCCACTCGTGCCCTATCGGAAATACGCAGGGGAAATCGTTGCATATCTTTACCAAGTTGCTCCAGCAACCTGTCCGTAATGATCGGGATGTCCTCCAGCCGCTCGCGCAATGGAGGAATGCGCATGTGCAGTGCACTCACCCGGAAATAGAGATCTTTGCGGAACGTTCCATTCTCCGCTTGGCTTTTCAGGTCCCTATGGGTGGCAGCGATGATCTGCACGTCGACCTTGCGCTCGCTCACCTCTCCCAATCTGTAAAATACTCTGTCTTCGACCACCTTAAGTATCTTCGGCTGAATCAGCGGATCGAGTTCCCCTATCTCATCCAGGAATAGAGTTCCGTGATCGGCAGCCTCCACTAATCCGATTTTGTTGCTCACCGCGCCTGTAAATGACCCTTTCTTGTGGCCGAACAATTCAGATTCGAGCAGATCGCGTGAAAGAGCCGCACAGTTCAGATCGATAAACGCCTCTCGAGATCGTGACCCCATCTTGAAGAGCCAGCGCGCTAAAACACCTTTTCCCGTACCCGTTTCTCCCTCTAACAGGAAAGTGCCATTGCTTCGAGCGAATCGTAGCGCCGTCTTCTTCAATGCCTGAATTGCCGGGCTGTTGCCCAGGAATGGATCACGCTCGTAGCGTATTTTTTCGAGCTTGCTGGCGATGTCTCTTTGAAGATGGCGACAACTGTCCAGTGTTCGGCGCAATTCAGAAGCGAGAAATTCAAGATCCACAGGTTTTGGAATAAACCGTTCAGCGCCTTGTTTGATGGCCTCTATCCCCAGTTCAACACTGGCATGCTCAGTGAGCACCACGATTGGAATCCGGATATCATGCTCTTTGAGCCAAGCAATCAGCGAAAATGCCTTGCCATCGCGTAATTGATAATCCGCAATTATAATCTGCGGTTGAGATTTTTGTATCTCCGGAAAGGATCCATGCAGACTGTGAGCCTTGAAAACTACGTAGCCCCTTGCACTCAGCCCATCAGCCAAGAAGTCCAACAAGAGCGAATCGTCTTCAACTACTAAAACCCTTTCGTTCATTTGACTCCTGTTGCGGCTCTCCGGGATCTCGATAGCAATCGGCAGGCTTCTGGTCGCCGAGCTACGCAGAGTCTACCAGCACTCTGTCCTGACACCGTTACGACTTTCGTGCTATCAGGAGATCGCAGCGGCTATCAACACGATCCGTGCTTGGCTCGGGCATGTCTCACTCAACACAACCAACATTTACGCTGATGACATGCCCGGTCCATGGTCCTCGACTTCGATCTGCGCGTCCCGCCCATTCCGCTTCACCCGCACGCGGATCTCGCCTTTCATCGGGGAATATTTCACCGCGTTGTCGATCAGGTTGACCAAGGCCTGCCGAAGAATCGTCCGGTCAGCCATTACGGAAACTGTCCCGTCACCTTCAATCAACAGTGTCTGCTCCTTCTCCTTGGCCAGAACCTCAAGCAGGCTTGCGGACTCGCGCGCCCGGTCGAGCAGGCTGTCGGCAACAAGAAGTGGCTGAAGTATCACGTCCCGGACACTGGAGCCGATTGGTGGGCGGCGTACTATCCGCCCGACAACATGCAGGGCCCCACAGGACCGACATGCGACTGGTGTCATTAGGTGAACTACGACTCCACACCAAGCAGGTGACGGAATGAAACGTCGAATGCGAGCGATGCCACGGTCCCGGCAGCGAGCACGTCGTGCACCCCACGAGCACCAACATCCTGAATCCCTCAGAAATGGACGATGTGGCTGCGGACGATACCTGCATCCAGTGCCATTCCCAAGGGCGGCCTCGCGCCGGCCTCATCGACGGCAAAGCCTATGACTGGCCGGAGAGCTACCACGTCGGTCTTCACCTGGCAGACTACTGGAAACTTGAGAACATCACGCTCGGGCAGACCGATTTCTTCCACTACCCTGACGGCACGGCGCACAAAAACCGGATGCAGGGAAACGATTTCGTCCAAAGCGTGATGTATCGCCACGGCGTCACCTGTGCTTCCTGCCACGATGTTCACGGCACGGACAATTACGCGCAGTTGCGCAAGCCGGCCGACAAACCCTGTCTTGACTGCCACGGTCCCGGGTCACCGAATGGTCCGCACGAGACGACTGTGGAAGAGCATACTCACCACAAGGCGGGCAGCGCGGGGAGTCAGTGAATTGCATGCCACATGCCGAAGATCGAGAGCGAGGGTGTGCCGGGTTCGTTTGTGCGGTCTCATACTTTCAAGTTCATCACCTCAGCAATGACCGAGAAGTGCAAGATGCCCAACCCGTGCACGTCATGCCACACTGACAAGACAACCGCTCGGTCTAGGTGCGTGTCGGGCATAGATTGGTGACGGAGCCTACAGCGTGGTCGCCGGTTCTGATTTAAGTTCGAGCCACGGGCCGGAACTTCATTCCTGACACGGTCAACCAGACGCTTCTGTTTTCCCCCATCGCTTCACGATGGGCTTCCCGAGGGCCACCTGACCCGCTTTCTTTTAGATGTGGTCTCGGCGCTGGATTTGAGCGCGATCCACACGTCGTATCAGGAGAAGGATGGCCGCGGGCAGGCGGCCTATGCGGCGGAGATGATGGTCCGTTTGCTCCTGTACGGCTATGCGAGGGGCGTGTACAGTTCGCGCAAGATTCAGACGCGCACATTCGAGGACGTGGCCTTCCGTTATCTTTCCGGCGACCAGCACACGGACCACGCCACCATCGCCGAGTTCCGCAAGCGTCATCTGGAGGCGCTCTCGGGTCTGTTCACGTAGGCTCTGCTGCTGTGTTCCGAAGCTGGACTGGTGAAACTGGGCCACGTGTCCATCGACGGAACCAAGATCAAGGCGAATGCCAGCAAGCACAAGGCGATGAGTTACAAGCGCATGACCGAGACCTAGGCGCGCCTGAAGCAGGAGATCGATGCGCTGCTGGCCGCCGCCGAAAGGACCGATGCCGAAGAGGATGCGCAGTACGGCGAGGATCGGCACGGCGACAAACTGCCTGCCGAGTTCGAGCGGCGAGAGAGCCGGTTAAAGAAGATCGGCGAGGCCAAAGCGGCTTTGGAACAGGAAGCCAAAGAAAAGGCCTCGCAGCAACGCGCCGAGGCCGGGCAGAAGCTGGCTGAATGCGAAGAAGAAGAGCGGCGCACGGGCAAGAAGAAGAGTGGCCGCAAGCCCGAATTGCCCGATCCCGGACAGGCAACGCTAGACGACACGGCGCAACGCAACTTCACCGATCTGGAGAGCCGCATCATGCCGGACGGCGCCAACAAGGGCAGCTTCGTACAGGGCTATAATGCGCAGATCGCGGCCGATTCCGCATCGCAAGTGATCGTGGCCGCCGAGGTTACGCAGAAGACGAACGACAAGAAACAATTGCTGCCGATGATCGCGCAGATCGGGACGAATCTGGAACAGAAACCGGAGAAGTTCAGCGCCGACACAGGCTACTTCAGCGAGGCGAATGTAACCGATGAGCAAGTGAAAGACGTTGATCTGTACGTAGCGACGGGCCGGGACAAGCACGGCGTCGCGGTAGAGACGAGCAGCGCTCCGACGCCTCCCGGCGCGTCGCCTAAAGAGGCGATGCGGGCAATGCTACGAACCGAGCCTGGCCGCGCCGTGTACAAGATGCGCAAGGCGATCGTCGAGCCGGTCTTCGGACAGATCAAGGAATAGCGCGGTTTTCGCCGCTTCAGCTTGCGTGGCAAAGAGAATGTCAGCCGCGAGTGGAAGCTGGTGTGCGCGGTCAGCAACCTGCTGAAGCTGTTCCGGGCCGGCGGGGTTCTGGAAATGGCATAAAACGGCGGGAAAAGGGGCCCGTTGAACCCAAAACGGCACGGAAAGCTTGCTATAAGCGACCAACGGGATTACTGCCTGCGCGCCTAGGTCGAACACCAGCCATGCAAACCGCTGAATCGCCCTTGGCAAAACGCTATGCCCGACACGCACCTAGATTTCTGACCGTGTGATGTTGTTTCTTTCATAGCCGAACTTCTGGCGCGCCTTTTTGCGCGTGAACTGCCAGTTGATGGTGATGTGGTTGCGGTTCATCTTTCGATTCCAGGCTTTGGCTTCCCGTTGTAGATCGCT
>DAIDGW010000037.1 GCA_027452245.1 Acidobacteriaceae bacterium | reverse complement strand
CCCAGCGCCGCTCGTTCTGGCGCATGCCTCACGGTCAAGCTCGTTCCCTACCATGGCGGAGATGGAGCGGACATTGATCCTGGCCGCGTACCACAGATCCAATCGCAAGCCGCTCGAGGCGGCTCGGCTGCTCGGAATCGGCAAGACCACCGTATACCGCAAGCTCAGGGCGATGGACGAAGCGGCAACATGATGGCGACAGAGCCATCAATCTCCATTGAACCGCCGATCTTCGGCACGTACAGGTGATAGCGTATCCATTGGGAGAATATTCCAGCGAGGCCGTTATGGTCCCAACCGAGGCAAGAAAGAGGGTCGGCTGCGGCTGGCCCTTTTCTTTTGCGCGGAGATCACCATGCCCAAGGGGCCATTTCTCGCATCGGAGTTCGTTCCCACACAGTTCTCCACAGCAGGCGACAAGGCGAATTTCGGGAACACGCTTTTGCACTTTCTCGATGCCGACTGCTCGCGAGAACTCTTCACCAAGAGGCTCTACAACCATCTTTCGATGACCTTCGGCCACATCGCGCATTATGTGGAGGGCGCGATTATGCGGAGTACCAGCGTTTAGGCAGCGTGGATACAGAGTTCGAACACCCATTCGCTATGCATAATCGCAGGATTCAATCGGCCAGAAGATGAATGATTGGGCAGGGAGCCCCCGCAGTCGAGGCGTCACAGGAGCGCACAAGGCGAGCAAGTGACTTTCTCATTTTCGAGAGGTCAGCAATTTTTTGCTCGATCAACTCCAGCTTGTGTGCTGCGATGCCTCGTGTCTCCAGACAGGCTTTCCGTTCATCAAGGGCGAGCAGACCCAGTATCTCCTCTAGTGTGAATCCCAGGCTCTGTGCTCTTTTGATGAAGAGGAGCCGCTTCACTGATTCCTGCGGATAGCGCCGAAAACCTCCACTGGGCTTTGACGGCTCTTCCAGCAGACCGCGTCGCTGATAATAGCGGATCGTCTCAACGTTCACGCCGCCGCGCTTTGCCAGTATGCCAATTGTCAGGTTGTCGCTCACGTATCACCCCTTGACTCCGTACTATGGTACGGGGTTTATAGTGAAATGAGAAAGGCTGGCTCGGAATGCGATCGTCACTGAACACGAAGGTGGCTCTTGCCGGTGGCGTGCTGGCAGGAATCGGTGCGTCAGCCTGCTGCGTTGGGCCGCTCCTGCTTCTGAGTCTCGGAGTCGGAGGCGCTTGGATCGGCCACTTAACCGCCCTCGAACCGTACCGCCCCATATTCATTGTGCTGACGGTTCTGTTCCTCGGCCTCGCTTTTCGAAAGCTGTATCTCATGCCCCAGAGCTGCGCCCAGGAAGATAGCTGTGTTGCAGACCGTACGCGATACGCACAGCGAATTGTCTTCTGGATATTGGTGCCGATAACGCTCGGCCTCGTCGCTAGTCCTTGGATTTTGCCGATTTTCTATCGTTGAAAGGAATCAACAATGCGTAAGCCTCTTGCCGCTCTCCTCATCTGTCTGCCAGTATCCGCGTTTGCTGCAGCCCCGCAGACCGCCGTCCTCGACATACAGAATATGACCTGCTCCATGTGCTCGATCACCATTCACAAGGCGCTTGAGAAGGTGCCGGGAGTAATCGAGGCGACGGTGGACTACGACCATAAGACTGCAACTGTAAAGTATGACGCGGACAAAACAAGCCCGTCTGCACTCGTGAAGGCAACAACTAATGCCGGCTTTCCTTCGACCCTGCATGGCGGAGGCCAGAAGTAATGACGACGGCGACGGCCATCATGGAATCAACGTTGACCTGCCCGCAATGTGGTCACGCGACATTAGAGGAAATGCCCTCGGATTCCTGTCGCTTCTTCCATGAGTGTGTTCAGTGTCACGCTGTGCTGCGGCCCAAAGCCGGTGATTGTTGTGTCTTCTGCTCTTACGGCTCCGTAAAATGCCCGCCGATTCAGTTGCGGGGCCGTTGTTGCAATGATTGAACGACCGCGTATGAGATTGAGGTAGTCTTCCGAGTCGATAACAGGAAACTCCCATCTCCTCATCTACTGCCGAGTGGTCGGTCATCCAGAAGTGATAAATGTGGCCACATCGTGTCTCCTTGATGCAAAGGAGGCAGCATGCTCGAACACCACGTAAGTGCAAAAATCACTCGGAAAAGGCTCTATGCGGGGCCTGCCGCTACACGCATCGCGTCGCCATTTCCAACAACCGCTTGGTCAGCATCGACGATGGCCGGGTGCAGTTCCACTGGAAAGACTATCGCCACAGCAGCCAAGTCAAAATCATGGAGTTGGATGCCGAGGAATTCATCCGCCGTTTCCTGCTGCATGTTCTGCCCGAAGGCTTGCAACGCATTCGCTACTACGGCTTCCTGGGCAATCGCTACCGGCAACAGAAACTGGCTCTCTGCCGCCGTCTCCTCGGCATGCAGTCCTCGGGCACGACAGTGCAGGTGAAGGATTTTCGCCAACGCTACGAAGAACTGACCGGCCACTCCTTGTTGCTTTGCCCGCAGTGCCGACGCGGAAAGATGGTGGTAGTGGAAACCTCCCCGCCATTCGTCTGCCGGGCGACAGATCCCATCGACTCGTCATGATCCGTCGCACCACAACTCGCATTGTTCCCAAGTTGGCGTTCCCAACTCACCGCGTTCGTGTGGCCCGATCACTGCCACGTCCTTACCTCCGGCCCGGAGACATCGACGAATCACGCTACGCATCGGCCCATCTTCCTTCAGCCACGGATCAGCGGGCTATGCGAGCCGCCGATCACGCGCTTCAAGAACGCCTTCGAGCCCATTCAATACCCAAACCGTCAGCAGCAGTGGAGCGGTTTAGTCCAATCCATTTTTAGCCCACCGGTGCGGCCCGAACTTTTTTCCCCTCACCGAAAGCTCCCCCTCGCCGCACCGCCGGGCTAAAAATGCTCTGCATTATGCGGTGATCCGCATAACGCTCACTGCGACATCGAGGGCTTCTACTCGACGTGGTTTACAAGAGACCGCCACCGGCTGGGGTTCATACAGAACCTACTCCGCTGGCCCTGTCATGGAGATCCGAAATTCACTTTCAGCGATGTGGAACAGGCGATCCAGCGGGTCGTACGCGAGCGCAACTACCTGGCGCGGTACGAACTGCGAGCAGCCGAGGCGTTGCGTGCTGCGGAAATGACTGAGCTGAAGCGTCTGGAGGCAAAATATCGAGTGCCTCCGGCAACCGAAAGTGCTACGCCGCCACCAGAGACAATGACAGGCGAGACGCCCGCAGTCGAAAGCGATCCACCGGCCAGTTTGATTCAGATGAGTCTCTTTTAGCCGATTCCAACTCTAGCTCGCACGACACTTCACAAGGAGAAGATTGACCATGTCCACTCTGACCGTCGCAGCCCTCAAACGCGAATTCGTCTATGGAAATCAGGTGATCGACGATCCCAACCCTGCTCTCTCCATCGACCAGGTGAGAGATGCGCTGACCGCCGCTTACCCGGAAATCGCCACGGCCGCTCTTGCCGGACCCGAAGTCACGGCCACGGCCGTGCGCTACACCTTCAGCCGGGCCATCGGAAGCAAGGGCTGACATGAAAGAGCTGAAAGCCGACCATCCTCACTTGCTTGCGGAACTCCATCGGCTTGAGAGCACGCCGCCTAAAAGAGCCGACCGGCTCGTGGCGAGGCACCTGAAATGCGAAGAGTCACAAAGTCTGGCGCACGCCGTCGCGGAGGCGGCCAGGAGATCGTCGTCCGGCACGATGCCCGTCCTCCAGCCTCCCGGCGACCTGCTTGCGCCCCTGATATAGCGCTACTGGGACGGGGTTGTGGGGAAACCATCCCGTCCCTCCGGCACATTCGTGCGAGCTACACTCTTGAAACCAACGGCGAGCGCCTCTACCGGCTGTGCGCGGCGCTGGTGGAGCGGAATCTTGCCGACGCGAAGCTATGGCAGCAAAGCGGAAGGGTTGCCGTGGTCTTCTCGCGCAACGCCATCCAGAAACTGATCGAGGAATTCTCGGGCGACGCGCTCGATAACGAGATCGAGTATTGCTGCGAAGTCAGGGACGACGTGGGGACCGGATACTGGCGGAACGGTGCGCTCGACGACGGCAAACTCTTGGCCACGTTCGAAGTTCAGACCTGCGGTTATCTCAAGATCGGAGCCGCGCTGGCCGCGCTCGAAGAAGAGGAGCGATTCCTGGGAGCCGCGTTCTACTTCCTGCTGTGCAGATCGCTCTACCGCTGGATGCGCATCTACGACCACACGGACGCCGAGTTCTACAACGAACAGCTGCACGAGTGGATGGAGCAGGACGATCCCGCGAACCGGGATGCCTATGAGTTTCCGCCTGTCGAAGAGGCGATTCCGGAACCGGTCAGGACTGTTAAAGACTGGATCTGCCACCGTGCGCGCAAACTCCTGCGCCGGCATATCAATGGGCCGCACTCTATATGGATTCGCCAAATCCTGACACTTCACCGGCTGTCCCGGTTGAAGGGCTCGGTTGCGCGCTACGCGGGAGATTTCGACGCCGCGCCGGTGCCGAGCCTGTTGCTAGTCTTCCGTGAAAACGACGCGATTCAGGCTTGCTTCGATCATGAGTCAGATCGGTATAACGAGACCACCAACGAGCCGTCCTGCGCAGTCTGCTTTCGTCCAGAGGTCCGGGAAGAGTTCGACGCCGCGCTTCGCGCGATGGCGATATTTCTGAGGATCAACCTGGAACTCGCGAAGCTGATTACGATGATCGACGGTCGGGAGGGCAAAGATGCAAGTCAGTGTGAGCATCGGACAGAACCATCACTTCGCGTTGCGTGAAGCCCTGCTGATCTACCGTTCGAGCGAACACGAGTACGGTCACTTCGGAGATACTTTCATCACGCACCACGAAATAAACCAAGGCGAAGGGGCAAGGCAACCAGGACTTAGCCCAGCCAAGCCCTTGACCATCGAGTTTGTTCATTCGCTGGTCCAGGCGCTGGGAGGCCGAGTGCAGGTTGAGTTTCTTCCCGAAAGCGTAATCGCGCGCACCGAGCGGCTGATTGCCTGGTGGACGCGGCCTCAGAAACGCCAGATGTTTTTCGGAACGACCCAGGGCGATATGGGTGGGATCAATGGCGCGATCTTTCCGCAGCCCGCGCTAGTCTGGCTGGCGGCGGATCGCTCCCTCTCGGTCAGGGCGCTGAAAGAAGATCGCAGGCCTCGAGCCGATACAAAGCTCTGCGTGGCTCCCTATTGGAATCTCTACGAAACGGGAAGCGTCTGCCTGGGCTCAATGCGGGCTCCCGATAAATCTACTGTCGCCTCCATTCCCCAGTGGGAGCAGAGCTTCTACGAAAGCGAATTTACGCATGGCAACGTCGGCAGGCTGACTCGCCACCATGGCGGCTTCGAGGGACTGTGGAAGGAACTCGCGGGCAAGAAGAAGTTTCCCATCGACTCGCTGATCGAGTTGCCGGAGACTGTGGAGGAATTTCTCTGCGGGAAGAGGCGCGGCCATGATTACTGAACATCCTCTCCCGAAATCCTTGTGGCTCCGGCAGCAGCCCTTGCGTGTGCTGGTAGTCGGAGCGGGAGGCAATGGCAGCGCGCTGCTGCTGGGCTTGCCCTATCTCCACCAGGCGATGAAGGTCTGGGGCTATGCCGGAGGCCTCCACGTGATGCTGGCGGACGGCGATCTGGTGTCGGAAACGAACTGCGTCCGGCAACCGTTTGCGGCAGCGGATGTGGGACTGAACAAGGCCGTCGTCCTGATCAACCGCGTCAATCTCTTCTGGGGCCTGAGATGGCAGGCCCACCCCGAACATTTTCACAAGGATTCCCTGCGGACCAATTCGTCAGGTCCGCACCTCATTATTGGGTGCGTCGACACACGGGCCGCGCGGCAGGCCATCCGGTCCGCTGTAACCCGAGCGAATGACAGCACCGCCTATTGGCTCGATCTCGGCAACAACGCAAGCAGCGGCCAGTATGTGCTGGGCCAGCCATTGAACGCCGCGAACCGCCGCAGCGCGGCTCGGCTTAGGACCGTCGCGGAGCTCTATCCCGAGATTGCCGATGCGGAAAAGGGAGAGGATCCATTGCCCAGTTGCAGCGCGGCAGAGGCGCTCGAACGGCAGGAACCGTTCATCAATCAAGTGCTGGCAACAAGCGCCCTGGCTATGCTTGCCCGCCTGTTTCGTTACCGTGTGCTTACCCATCACGGAGCTTTTTACAACGCCTCGACAGGTCGCATGAGTGTGTTGGGAATCGATCCTGGTGTTTGGAAAAGAAT
>DAIDGW010000036.1 GCA_027452245.1 Acidobacteriaceae bacterium | reverse complement strand
ACCAGACATTGCAGCCGGGAGTGCCCACTCGCCGGAAAACTTGAAATGTGAGGAACCCATGCAGAACACACTTCCAGTACAACTACCCCGCTTCCGGCGACTGCGCCTGTATGCCCGGAAGCTCACATTACCGTCCCTGATGTTCCTTATGGCGCTGCCGGTCTACGCGCAATCGTCCGGCAGCGACCCGTGGGATAACGCGGTCAACGTCCTCAGGACCGCCTTTACCGGCACGATTGCAACCGGCCTCAGCCTAGTCGCCATTGTTGTCGGTGGGCTCATGTTCGCCTATGGCGAAGGCCAATCGAAACGAATGCTGGCCGGCATCGTCTTCGGCGTCGGCATGGCGATTGGCGCCGTCAACTTCATGGCCTGGCTCTTTCCGTAGTGAGCCTTGGCGGCAGGCCGCAACCACGGCACAAAACACGCTCGATAGGCAGAGAGGAGAGGTGTATGGCAGAGGGCGGCTCACGGCAGAACAAAGTTTATAAAGCGATGAACCGCCCGCTGACCATCCTGGGCGCGGAGCGACGATTATTTTTCGTCGCGCTCATCACCGGCGGCGCGATCTTCTCACTCATGCACTCCCTGCTGGGTGGAATTGGATTTTTCATCGTTGGCGTCATTGTTGCCCGCATTGCCACCAAACATGACGTGGAGATTCTGCGCGTGCTCATGAATTCCTCGACATTTCGCAGACGCTACGACCCGCTGAAGTGGGAACCCACGGAAATCAGGATCAGGAACACCAATGCACAGAATTGAAACCATCACGAAAGACTGGAAGGAAGCAGGCTCGTTCGCCGCACAGATCAATTTGTATGGCTTCTGGAACGAGGATTGTTTCCTCACGAAATCGGGCGACCTCGGGACCGCGCTGAAGATCGGCGGAGTTGATTACGAGAGCCTGGATCACGCCGGGCGCGATTACACGGTCAAGCGGCTCGAAGCTGCTTTTCGGTCGCTGGACGAAACAACCCGACTTTATCAAATCTTATTCAAGCGCAATCACCCGGCGATCCCGCACGCCGAGTATGAAGACCCGTTGGTTCGCGCCGCTGTTGAACAGCGCGCGGCATTTCTCCAATCGAAGTCTGACCGGCTTTATTCCATCGAGATGTATTGGGTGGTCATGATCGATGGCAGCTACGCCAAGACCGGCCTGCTGCACACCCTCGCCGCATTGCCGAAACAGCCGCGCTCGTCGCTCCGCGACTTGCACGCGCTGTTCTCCGCCAGCAAAGAGCGGGCGCTGATTTATGAGCAGATTGAGCGTGACCGTTCGCGCTTGCAGCAAAAAGTACAGAGTTTGAGTGGGCAGCTAAACGACGTTACCCCGGTCGAGCTGCTAGGGGCGGAGAAGACCTTCCGGCTTGTCCGGCGTCTCGTAAACTTCCGCCCCTCCAAAATTCAGGACGCGCCCTTATATAGTGTGCGCCATCTCGACTGGCAGGTATGCGATTCGGAATTGGAGGCGCATCGCGGTTATCTGCGCGTGGATGACGACTATGTTCGCGTGCTCACCTTGAAAGAGCTTCCCGTCGAGACC
>DAIDGW010000035.1 GCA_027452245.1 Acidobacteriaceae bacterium | reverse complement strand
TAACAACTGATCTGCTACGGACTCCAGCGGCGCACGAAAATTCTCGATCTCAGGATGGTCATACACATCAAGTGTGATCTGCACGTCCGAGTGCCCAAGAATTTCCGAAACAACCTTCGGGGAAACTCCGCTGCGAAGAAGCCCCGTTGTCAGCGTGTGCCGGAACCCGTTCACGTTGCGACCGAATGCACGGATCTCCTGACAGAAATGAAGCCTGGGCTCAAGTTTGCTCGACAGATGCGTGGAAAAAGCGCTTTGGCTCGTAGCACGGTCTGCTGTAGAATCGCCACCGCGATTGGGAGCGATCAATATGCGCAAGGTCGCAGTGGCCGTTTGTTTGTTCGCATCTATGTACGCAGTTGCCGGGAAGACTAGAAAAGATATTCCGCCTGCCCCTCTGCCTTCCGTAATTGTAAACGCCAAGAAAGTTTTTCTCACAAACGGTGGAGGCAGCGACCTCGCGTACGACACGTTTTATTCAGAAATGAAAAGCTGGGGGAAGTACCAGATAGTAGGTTCTCCGGACGAAGCCGATTTGATAGTCGAAATCTCCTATCACGTGGAGCACGGAGGAACTCGTGTCTGGAGTACAAGCAACAGCTACGACGGAACCACGCGAGTGCACAGCGCACAGATCGTTGACCCGCAACTGGTACTGACGATATATGATGCAAAGACTAAGAATTCATTATGGCAAACAATCGATCACCGCAGACTCGCGAGGCGAGAGAAGAACCGTGAAAAAGAAACGGTCAACTCGGCCCAACGATTAGTTGACGAGCTAAAAACGAGGGCTAGCATTTCCCAATGAGTTTCCCCAGAGAGTTTCCCCTGCAGTGCTTGGCCAAGTAACGTGTGCCATCCAATCACGCCCAACCTGCCTTTTTAGCAGCAGGCTTGACGTAATTCTCCAGCGCTGATGTTGCCCGAAGCGGCTTCTTGCCCCGAGTCCGTCAACTTGAAAAAATCCAGTCATCGTCTCCCTGAAACTTTGACTCTGCTTTCAAGCGCGTTTGCGTGACACTCAGAAGAATTCCCGGAGTCTAGCCTTCCCCAATCGCGACCTCGACGGCGCAGCTACTGCTGTACGGAGCAGACGGACATCAAAATCCAAAAGTTTTCCACTTGAAACATCGGCCCTCATTTTGGTCTTTCGTTTGTGCTTATTGGAGTTGACGATTGGTGCGCAAAGACTTTAAGCAAATGATGTTTATTTATGAAATCGATCATTTCCAATTCTTTCTTCATCTCCTGATTCAATTGCATTGTCAACAGTAAGGTCTCCCGAGTCAGATAATTCGTTTCGAGAACCAAAATGGTGGTTAAGTCAGATCGTTTCACGTAAAACTCCATTCGAGTCTCCGCCGACATTACGATGTTGGGATCAGGTGGGATAGGTATTTCCTCGTGTTGTAGATAGCTCCCATAGCACGTCTCAAGCTCTGATATACGGGATTGCAATTCAGTCGGTGAAAGTTTCAGTTTCTCTTCCTCTGTCTCCTGCATCCAGCCATTTGCGCGATCCCGACAGCGGACATAACCTTCCATGGTGACTTGGGGCTGTGTTTGAGCCCTTAGGAGGTTAAGCGGACAAACTAGAACAGTCACGAGAAATGCCAGTAGGCGAAGAGTTCTTGCTAGGCGACCGATCTTTTCTTGGTTTTGAAACAGTACGGTTTTCATAGGTATATCAACATGATAAGTCGGACGGTAGTCAGGCATCCCGGTTAAGCCTTCATCTCAGGCCAAGGTCCCACTATCCAATGCGTCATGTTCCGCTCTGCCCAGTCAGGCCAATCTCCGTCGCAATCTCCGGGGATCAGTTCTGCGTCGAACTCCGATTCTGAATCTCAACTATCCGTAAGTTCTCCAGCTCAAACTTTGTCACCCGGCCAGAGACCACACGAAAAGAAACTGTCATCTCTCCTTTAAGCATCGCCTCGCTCATTTTCTTGGAGGTTGGAGAGAAGACCGGCATCGACGTGGTCACCTTGTATGGCAGGCTTTTCCAGTCGAGAGGCTCGTCTAGTCTGACAGGCGTAGACATCAGTGGGAGACCTTTTACACTCGCCCATCCCAATTCATCCCAGTTCTGAAGAGTTGCACTTCCGACAAAGCCCGTCGGAATCACATCTCCCTTTAAGCCAACGGCTGGACCGAAGGCTGGAAGTGTGTCAATCGTGTTCACGTACGAATACTCGGTTCTCGTCAGAGAGAGATCGAGGTCGCCGGTCACTTCCATCTCGCCGAATTGAGAACCTCCTCCAACATCGTAAAGGGCAGCTCGCACAAACTTTATTTTGCGGTCGCTAACCTCCACCTCCGTGCTAGACCCCCAATATCGAGGGAACAACCTGCGAGCCTCAATCTCAAAGGTGTCAAGCAAGAATTGTCTACTCACAAATTGAAATGCCTCGTCTTCGGTCAGAGTTTTCGGCGACGGGGCATGGGCCTTGATGAAATCGTCAATTGCCTTGTAGAAGTGCAACTTGATCGCTCCCTGTTCGAGATCCTCCTTGAGTCGTGGATGCAGACCCTCGTTTTCTCGGAAGTGCTCATCGTGTGAGATAAGCGCAATGTCCCGGCCCGTCTTCTTAGCATGTCCAAGCATCATTAGCCAGACCATTACATCTCTAAGCTCCTCACCCTTAGGACTAGCCGGAGGAGTTCGTTGGATTCCTCGTTTAGCCACTTCCTCAATTGATACATCTCCGAAATTTCTGAGGATCAATCCCCTGACGTATGGTGAGGGTTCCTTAAGTTTCTTCTTCAGTGCGGAGACCTCCTTCTCTGTGTCCAATTCAGGAAGCTCTGGAATTTTCCTTGCCAATAAAAGACTGCGAAGAGTCCGCACGTCATTTGCTGCCTTGTGGTATGGAGTCGAAATGCGTTCAGGATATCTCGCTATGACTTCATCCCACACAATTTTGGAGATTAGTAACCGGGACTGGGTTTTACGGAGATACGCCAGTAACGTTTGAAATCTCACGCTCTGCATTCGTGGGTCTGCAAGGAACTCGTTAGCATCGAGTGCCACATCCATCGTCTGACCTCCTAAATCCAGCCACCAGACTCCACAACGCAGGGCCACGCTCGTCAGTATGGTACGCTCAACGGCGTTTTGAGCGTTCGGAATACTGCTATCATCATCCGTTTCGTCAGAGCCGACTGTCATGCCAGCCGACCATCCGATCTTGACCTCACAAATTGCTGGGGCTTAGTCCCAGTAATTCGCAGCGAACTGTAACGTCCTCAAGATTACATACTGTTCAGGAATCGCTGACTTGGCTAAAGTATCAGCGATGAAATTCATCCTGTGCGCCATATTCGTCTTTTCCAATCTGCATGCCTTCGCACAAAACACAGGCCAGTTTGACCTCAAAGCGGCCGGCCGGTTTGCCAATCTTGCCCTCGCCTGCGTTCACGAGGAGTATCCCAACCATATCAATCACACCCTGAATAGCGATGCGGATGCCGAACCACCCCGGAAACTCACGCCAGCTTTTTTCGGCTGCTATGACTGGCATTCTTCCGTACATGGGCATTGGCTGCTCGCCCGTCTGATCAGGGCTTACCCCGACGCTCCCTTTGTTCCATCGGCGCGCGCAGCACTGCGGCAGAGTCTCTCCCCAGAAAATATCGCGCAGGAAGCCGTATATCTCCGGGGCAAGGGACGCGCCACTTTCGAGCGTCCCTACGGGTTAGCTTGGTTTCTTCAACTGTCTGCCGAATTGCGGGAGTGGGACGACCCGCTGGCCAAAGAGATGGCAGCGAATCTGCTCCCGCTTGAGGAGATCGTGCTGGAACGGCTTACGAACTGGCTCCCGAAGCTCTCCAGCCCTGTACGGGTCGGTGAGCACGACCAGACAGCATTCGCGCTCGGCCTCATGCTCGACTATGCGCACGTTGCTGGCAATCAGAGATTCGCTGATCTAATCGTCTCCAAAGCCCGGCAGTTTTTCTTGCATGACAAGAATTGTCCTCTCGCCTATGAGCCCTCCGGTGAGGATTTCCTTTCACCCTGCCTCGGCGAGGCTGACTTGATGCGACGTGTGCTGCCAAGCCAGGAATTTGCCCGCTGGCTTCGAATATTCATGCCGCAGATTCCCGCATCGGGTGATGGTGGATGGTTGCAGCCTGTGGTCTCCCCCGATCCCAGCGACCCGAAGTTGGCGCATCTGGATGGACTCAATCTCAGCCGAGCGTGGATGCTGGAGGGAATTGCGGAGGCCCTTCCAAACAGCGACAAACGGTTGCCGGCGCTAAGGGTATCCGCTAAGGAGCACAGTCGGGCTGGCTTGGCCGCCGTTACCGGCGAGCATTATGAAGGTGGCCACTGGCTGGGAAGCTTCGCAGTCTACCTCGTCAGCGAACGCGGCATTTCGAGGACCCACGTCTCTGCTGTTGGCCCGTCCGGGTTGTGATCTGGCGCACACTGATTCTCTCTCCGACCGGCTCGAAAAAACTGAGCCTCGCCACTAAATCTTGCGGCTGCTTTCGTCTCCTAAGTCCAATAAACGCGCGGCATGGTGACTCGCGTCACTGTGACTTGTGACCCCGGTCATCGTTCGAAACAAAATTACTCGGTATCGAAGAACAATGCGCTTTTCGGGTCCTGCGATCCAGACTCCGGCGCATGGAAAAAACCACGTGTTCAAAGACATAGAACACCTCATCCGTCTGGCTGCTGTCATGGCGATTGGCCTGATCGCCTTCATTGTGTTGCGTGCTGCCGTTGTCCCTCGCTCCTTTGGACAGTACGGCCACTACCGAGGAGCCGCTATCGCTGAGGCGGCCGCCCATCCGATTTCTTATGCCGGCCACACTGTCTGCGAGGGCTGCCATACCGATGTCGTCGAGCAAAAGAAGCTCGGCAAGCATGTTGGCGTCCCGTGCGAAGCTTGCCATGGCCCCTTGGCTAAGCATGCCGACGATCCCGCGTCGGTTACTCCGCCCAAACTCGACACCGCCGTTCTCTGTGCTCGTTGTCACGAGGCCAACAGCGCCAAACCCAAATGGTTCCCACAGGTGGTGACCGCCGATCATTCCGGCGGGGTTGCCTGCGATACCTGCCACCAGCCGCATAAGCCAAGAATTGAAGACGAAAAGACGGCCGCGTCGGGGAGGAAAAACTAATGGATCTCTCCCGCCGCCGTCTGCTGATGCTTTTGCCCGCCGCTGCTGTGGCCTGGAAGTATGTCGAGGCGGGCACGCCCGAGTCTTCTCCTAATTACAAGCTCACCGACCACTGGTGGGCCATGCTGATCGATATCCCCAAGTGCATCGGTTGTGGCAGTTGTGTGCGCGCTTGTGCCAACGAAAACGATGTCCCTGAGGGATATTTCCGCACCTGGGTCGAGCGTTACCACGTCTCCGATTGGAAAATTGAAAGGCCGGAGGTGGAATCGCCCAACGGTGGCAAGCAGGGTTTTCCGCCCAACGAAGAAAGTGGCGGCAAGAATTTCTTCGTCCCCAAGCTTTGCAACCACTGCTCAGATTCTCCCTGCACGCAGGTTTGTCCCGTGGGCGCAACCTTCAGCACTCCCGACGGTGTCGTGCTGGTCGACAAGACTTACTGTCTCGGCTGTCGTTATTGCGTCCAGGCCTGCCCCTATGGCTGCCGGTTCATCAATCCCAAAACCAACACTGCGGAAAAGTGCACCCTTTGCTATCACCGCATCACCAAGGGCCTGACCACGGCGTGTTGTGAAGTCTGCCCGACGGGTGCTCGCCAACTGGCGGACCTGAAGAATCCCAATGATCCGATTCATGAATTCCTGCGGACTCACACCGTACAGGTGCTGAAGCCGCACATGGCCACAGGAGCAAAGGTTTTTTACAACGGCATGGATGGTTCCGTTCGTTAAGTCGTCGTCGTAAGGAGGCTCGTGCAAATCCCGGTCGAAGGCTTCATGTATCCCAACGAGGTGGAACTCCAGTGGAGTGTCCTCATCGTCCTTTATCCCTACATCACGGGACTGGTTGCGGGCGCATTTATTCTGGCTTCACTGGAGCGCGTCTTCCGCGTGGAAGCGGTTAAGCCGACCTACCGTCTGGCATTGTTGACGGCGCTCTCGTTCCTTCTGGTTGCGCCCATGCCACTGCAACTGCACCTCGGGCATCCCGAGCGCTCCTTCGAAATGTATCTCACGCCGCACCGTTCCTCCGCCATGGCCATGTTCGGGTTCGTTTATCTCTGGTATCTGATGGCGGTCCTGTTATTGGAGATCTGGCTCGACTACCGCCGTGACATCGTTTTGAAGGCGCAGACCTCGCAGGGATTCACCCGTCTCCTGTATCGGCTGCTCAGCCTGGGTTCCAATAACATCAGCGAGCGCTCGCTGCGCATTGATGAAAGACTCGGTTATTTCATCACCCTGATCGGCATCCCTTCCGCCTTCCTGCTTCACGGCTACGTTGGTTTCATCTTCGGATCGGTCAAGGCAAACCCATGGTGGTCGTCTCCCTTGATGCCGATTGTTTTCATCTTTTCAGCGATGGTATCGGGCATCGCGGCGGTGATGTTGCTCTACATGCTGACAACCCACCTCCGGACCCGGACCATCGACATGCGATGTGTCGACACGATCGCACGCTACCTGCTCTATACCTTTGTCATCGACTTCAGCCTTGAGATGCTCGATCTATTGCAGCGCATCTATGAGGCCGACGAATCCTTCCGCAGTCTTGATTTCATGGTCCATACCCGGCTGTGGACCTCGCAAGTCATCATTCAAATTCTTCTCGGCACCGTAACGCCGATCGTGCTGCTGGGTTTGACCCAGGTCCTTACGCTCACCGACACGGCGCGCAAACGGATTTATGCCATCGCTGGCTCTCTGACGGTTGTCGGCATCTTTGCCATGCGATGGAACGTTGTTATAGGCGGCCAGCTTTTTTCTAAAAGCTTCCTCGGATACACCACTTATAAAATGGGCTTTGCCACGCGTGAAGGCCTGCTGACCGCGATTGTGCTGATGATTCTTCCTTTCGGAATCTTGTGGGTTCTCGTGAAACTCCTGCCGCCGTGGCCAGACGCGGGTTCTCTTCCCGCCTCCGGGACAACTCCGGCGCACGGAACAACCTAGCCCTCGATCTCGGCGGGCAGATGCGGAGAGGCCTGTGGCTCACGCTTCTGGCAGCATTGGGTTGGATCTTGAACAGCTCAGCGAACGCCTCCACGAACTGGAACAACGCGTTTACGCACTCGAGCATAAGGCTGAACAACAGCTTTCATCTCCGCCGGATGTTGCACTGGAACCGCAGCCATCTCCTGCAGTCCGGAGAGGATTCCTTCCTACGGACTTGTCTGTCGGAGCCGGGCCGATTCTCGGAAAGGCGGTTCTGGGAATTGCAGGCGCGTATCTGCTGCGCGCCATCGCTGAGTCCGGTTGGGTCCCTAAACTGCCCGTACTCGCCGTAGCCGTCGCTTATGCCGGCTTGTGGATGGTTTGGGCAGTTCGAGCCCATGCCGCCAACCGTTTTGCCTGCGCCGCTTACGCCATCACTTCTGCCGCCATCCTGTCACCTCTGCTGTGGGAGTCCACCGTCCGCTTCCAGGTCTTGTCTCCCAGCTTCGCGGCTGTCGTGTTGGTTGCTTTTCTCGTTCTGAGCTTGGCGCTGGCCCGGTCTCACGACCTGCAGTTGATCCCCTGGGTGGCAACTCTTGCCGGAATATCGATCGCCATAGCGCTCATCATTGCCACCCATGAGCTGGTCGCGCTCACCACTGCGCTGCTGGCAGCCGCTCTCGTCACCGAATTGGCGTGCCTCGAGCGCCGCCTCACTGTTCGCGCCATTCCGGCCCTCGCTGCCGATTTTGCCCTGTGGCTCCTCATCGATGTCATGACCTCCCACGCTGGCGTACCTGAGGACTATCATCCCGCCAGTCACGCCACCATCCTCGCTTTGTCGATCGCCCTTCTGGCCATCTACGGGGCCAGCATCGGCATCCGTACGTTCGCATGGCGTCAGCGCATAACCATTTTTGAAATCGTTCAACTTGTTCTGATCCTCGTGCTTTCGTCCCTTGGCGTCATGCGCGCAACGCACGGTGCCGCTGTGAGCGCCGAGGGCGCATTGTTCTTGATACTTTCCGGCTTATGTTATTGGGGCGCTCTACGGAGATTTGCTGATGAACCCTACCCGCGCAATCGTCGCGTCTCCGCTCATGCTGCCGCGGTACTTCTTCTGGCTGGAACTTTCCTGACCTTTCCCGCAACTCTGCAATCGCCGTTTCTGTGCCTGGTGGCCGTTGCAGCAGCCTTCGTATACACCCGCACTCGCAAGCTCACCCTGGGAATGCACGCGTCGTTCTGTCTTGCAGCAGCAGCCGCGGTATCGTCTTTGCCGCACTATGCAGAAAGTGCTCTTGGTGGAACAGTCCCGCAGGCCCCTGACTGGAGTCTTTTGCTTGTCGTTGGCTCAGCCGCGCTCTGCTACGTAATTGGCTCTTGGATTTCTGAAGAGCAGAAAGCCCGCCGCATGCTTTGGATCGTGCCTGCCTTCCTTGTGGCCCTGGCTGCCGCTGTGCTTGCCGTAGTCGCGATCGTCCGTTTGTCTCGCGCTTGGGTTGATCTCGATGCGCCTCGCCTGGCTGTCATCAGGACCGCGGTAAATTGCTTGCTTGCGGTGGGGCTGGGATATCTTGGCTCGCGCTGGAAGCACATCGAACTTGGGTATCTCGCGTATGGGGCTGTCGCCTTCGGCACATTGAAGCTATTATTCGAAGACCTGCGATTTGGTAACCCCGCGTCGCTGGTGGTCTCGCTTCTGTTCTACGGTCTGATTCTGATCCTGCTTCCCCGGATGACGCGGAGCGGCACTTCCTCCGCGACGACCTGAAGTCCAGTTAATGGAATTTTCGATCCCGTCGAAACATTCCGGCTGCGTCATTCGCCCATCCCGCGGGGAGTCGACTGCCCGGACCACTTATTCCAGAGCACCGTGAATGAACCGTTTTGATTACAGTTTTCCCGATTTCTGCTCTTGAGTCGCCTGCTTCTCAGTCTCCAGTGCATTCACTAACTCTCCGACTGTTTCCAGAAACGCATTGGGATCTTCTTCCTGTTCGAGTCGACTGCATAATCGGACAATTCGCTCTCGCTCTTCCATCGTGATCGCTGCCATATGTCATCGGATGCGCCCCAGCTACATTCACGTTTCCTGCGATCGCATACGCAAAGTAATCCCTGGCTCAAATCGGTTACCGCTTCATCGAAATTTGCGATTCCTTCTAGCTGAACTTTGAATATCGAAACCGCAGACTTTTGTTGACGCGCCTAAGGGCCCGCACGTAGAATCCCTGCAAGTTATGGCAGCTCTTCTTGATCGCCGCGCAACTTGCATGTGTTGCTGTTGTGCATGCGTGTGCACTGGCGCAGGGAGATGGCTGACTTAGAAATTTCATAAGACCGGCATATTCCAAACCCATCGCCAGAGCAATCTGACGGTGGGTTTTTCATTTGTTTGGAAAACATATGGCTTCCGACATTTCCAATTCGATGAAAGAGACAAAAACCCAACGGGCTGAGCGGTTGAAGCGCGCGCAGAATCCCTGGAAAGGTCTCGACGAAATTCGCCGCTTTTCCCAAGAAGGTTTTAGCTCCATCCCTCCCGACTGGCTGGAAACATATCTTCGCTGGTGGGGTGTTTATACCCAGGGAGACGGCCTCGGTGTCACCGGCGGCCACGGAGGAGTAGGCAAGTCCATCGAGCGCTTTATGGTGCGCATTCGTGTTCCCAACGGATTACTTACTTCCTCCCAACTCCACACCATTGCTGATCTTGCCCAGCGCTACGCTCGAGGTATTGCCGACATAACGGTTCGGCAGAATATTCAACTCCATCACGTCAGCATCGCGGATCTCCCCGATCTTCTCGATACCCTCACCCGCGCTAGGCTGAACACAATGGGCGCGTGCGGCGACGTGACTCGAAACATCACCGGATGTCCGGTTGCAGGTATCGATGCTGCCGAGACAATCGATGCCTCGCCTCTCGCGCTTGAAGCCTCCCGGTTCTTTGCCGGTAATTCGGAATTTTACAATCTGCCGCGCAAGTTCAAAATTTGTATCACCGGCTGCCGAGTCTGGTGCCCATATCCTGAAATCAACGACATCGGTTTGACGGCGACAGCCCGCCATTCTCGCGGCAGGCGCCACATTGGCTTCTCACTCCGTATTGCCGGAGGGCTTTCCACCGATCCCCATCTCGGTGTTCGCCTCAACGCGTTCATTCCATGGGGCCAGGTCATTCCGGTTCTCAAGGGAATCGCTGAAATCTTTCGCGACTCCGGCATTCTCCGTGAGCATCGCGAACGCGCTCGCCTGAAGTTTCTTTTTCTGCAACACGGCTGGACTGCCGACCGTTTTCTCTACGAGTTACATCAGCGTCTTGGCTTCCATTTGGATACTGCTCCCGAGGAGTATCTGCCATCCGACGAATACCGCGATCATGTCGGAATCCACGCGCAAAAGCACGATGGTTTCCACTACGTGGGCGCTTCGGTTCTGCGAGGGCGCATCTCCGCCGACCAGATGCGTGCAGCCGCCGAACTTTCTGAGCGTTTCGCCTCTGGCGAGTTGCGCACCACGAGTATGCAGAACCTTCTCATCGCCAATGTGCCTCGGCTCCGTTCCAACGCGCTCGCGAATGAACTCGACGCTATTGGATTGCCCGTCGCCAGTTCCGCGTTCCACCGCGGAATCGTCGCCTGCAGCGGCACCGAATTCTGCAAGCTCGCAATCACTGAAACCAAAAGTTTTTCGCGCTGGCTTGCCGAAGAACTGGACGAACTCCTTCCGGGTTTCGACCAGCATCTGAAACTGCACGTTACCGGCTGCCCCAATAGTTGCGGCCAGCACTGGATCGCCGACATAGGCATCGAAGGCAAGAAAATCAAAGAGCAGGGTCGCCTCCTCGATGCTTATTACTTTTGTCTCGGGGGCGCTGTGGGATTGCATCAGTCCATCGCTCGCCCAGTGGGATATCGCTGCCGCGCCGCCGATGTTCCTGCGGCCATCGAACGTTTGCTCCGCCGTTACCTCATCGACCGCGAAGGCGGCGAAAATCTGCGGCAGTTCTTCGCCCGCCACAGCAACGATCAGCTCCGCGAATTTCTGGCCGGGCAAGCGCTCGATGCCGTCGCTCGCGACCTCCCCTCAGGACGACTTCCCAGCGGAGCCGAAGTATGACCGCTCTGTTTCCCGTATTCCTGAAGCTTGCCGGCCGCCGCTGCCTCGTCGTGGGTGCGGGCGCAGTTGGAGAGCAGAAGATTGCCGGACTCCTCGACACCGGTGCTCTCATCCGTGTTGTCGCCTGCGAAGCCTCCGAACGTGTTCGCGCATGGGCCCAGCAGGGAACAGTTGAACTCATCATTCGAGGTTTCGCCCCCGAAGACTTGGACGACGTTTTTCTCGTAATCGCCGCCACCCGTGCCCGTTCTCTCGACGAATCGATATTCCTCGAATCACAAAAACGCGGGGTGCTCTGCAATGTCGTCGATGTCCCGGATCTCTCCGACTTTTTCTATCCCGCGGTCGTCCGCCGCGGCTATCTCCAGATTGCCATCTCCACCGCTGGCCAAAGCCCGTCGTTGGCGCAGAAATTGCGGAGGCAACTTGAAACGCAGTTCGGACCAGCTTATGCGCCTTGGGTCGCCGAACTTGGAGAAACGCGAAAGCTGATCCTTGCCAGCGATCTTGATCCTGAAACCAAAAGCGAACTATTGCACTCCCTCGCCAGCCGGCAAGCGTTTGAACTGGCGCGAGACAGACAGAAACAGCCGGTGGAAGGAGTCCGCGCGTGAAAGGCAAAGTCTCCTTGGTTGGCGCCGGACCGGGCGATCCGGATTTGCTTACTCTGAAAGCCCTGCGTCTGCTGCAATCAGCCGACGTGGTTTTGCATGACGATCTCGTTTTCCCCGAGATCCTTAAGCTGATCCCTCCTCGCATCCGAATCCTCAACGTCGGCAAGCGCTGCGCTGCAAAGAAAATCAGTCAGGAGGAAATCAGCTTTCTTTTGGTCTCCCTCGCCGCTTCTGGACTCCATGTTGTACGCTTCAAGAGCGGCGATCCTATGATCTTCGGCCGCGCCGGCGAAGAACTCCAAGCCTTGCGCGCGGCCGGAATCAAATGCGAAGTCATTCCGGGCGTGACCTCTGCCCTTGGAGCGGCCGCTTCGTCCCAACTCCCATTGACCCTTCGTGGAGTTTCTTCAGCCGTTATTTTCATTACAGCCCACTCCGCCGCCAGCGTTGAAGACGTTGTCTGGGAAAAATTCATTGTCCCCGGAGCCACGCTGGTCATTTACATGCCTGGTACGGGTTACGCCGAAGTTTCTCGTCGCCTCGTTCGTGCTGGAGTTTCGCGTGAAACTCCCTGTGCCATAATCTCGCGTGCTACTACTCCCGCCGAAGAATTGGCTCTCACTTCTCTTCAGAAATTGAGAGAACTCCCCGTTCTGCCCGCTCCCGCCCTGCTGATCATCGGCGACGTCGTTCAGTTCGCCGCTTGCTCGAATGCATCGCCGATTTCCACATCGCCCCCTAAGACCGGAATCGCACACCTTCTTCCCCCTGATATCCTTCAGAATCTACTGTCGGAATGCCAAGTCGTTCTACAACCCAAGGAGCCAGTTGCGTGAATGACCGTTTGCATGGCCAGGATTTGCTGGCCGGATTGCAGTCCCAGGCTGAGTCGTGGACTCCAGCACACACCCTGCGCTGGGCTCTTCAGACCTTTGGGGATCGAGTTGCTGTCTCTTCCGCCTTCGGGGCTGAAGGCGTTACTGTCACCGATATGGCATCGCGCCTGGGCGTGCGCTTTCGTCTGTTTACCCTCGACACCGAATTTCTTTTTCCGGAAACGTATTCGCTGATGGAAGCAATTGAGCGGCGCTATGGCATCACAATTGAGCGCATTTATCCCCAGCTTTCTCCCGAGGAACAGGACCGCCTCCATGGCCCGCATTTGTGGGAACGCGATCCCGACCAGTGTTGCCGCCTGCGCAAGGTTGAGCCCCTGCGTCAGCACCTGCGAACACTTAATGCCTGGATCACCAGCATCCGCCGAGATCAGACCTCCGCTCGCGCTCACGCTCGTCGAATTGAATGGGACGCCTCGTTCGGGCTGATTAAGATCAATCCCATCGTCGATTGGACCTCAGCCCAGGTGTGGGATTACATCTACCGGTATGATGTTCCGTTCAATCCCTTGCATCAGCAGAACTATCCTACCATCGGCTGCACTCACTGCACGCGTGCTGTTTCTGCCGGCGAGGATCCTCGCGCCGGTCGCTGGCCCGGTTTCGCCAAAACCGAATGTGGACTGCATGGTTCCAGTTCGCCGCAGTCCGAAACCTGATTTCTCCCTGCAACCCATACAAAATTGAGAGAGGACGCTCCAGTTTGTCCGCTTCGCAAGCCCCCGGCATTTTCGAGTGCGCGAAATCAAAAGGAAGCGCTTCCAAACCGACGCGTTTTCAGCCTAAATGCTCGCATTTGAAGAGTTTCCCGCTCAAACTGGTCGTGCCTTTCCGGCAGTGTTCCTTGCAATTTTTGCATCCAAAGTACAGAATCTAAAATTCGCCTTTCACAGCCCTCAGATACACAGGCGGACTGGAGCAGTCCCCCAGCCGCAATGTGTTTTCGTGAAAGGGAGCGTCTCAGGAAGATCTTCAGGCAGCAACACTGTTGGAGCTTTTGAATGTGTCTGTCTTCTGGTTCTGCGGAGAAGAGTGTGACCATGATGTTGTGGACCAAAGGTCAAGAAATGCTGTGCTACGGTCAGGTGCGGAGGCGGCTTCGCTCCTGGTTTTTTCTTTCTTTAGGCTGTTTTCTTGCATCTATTTTCGCCATCGCCCAAACCACGGTTTACAGCGGCAGCATTCAGGGAGTGATCGTTGATCCCTCCTATGATGTCGTCACCGGCGCTAAGGTCACGATTACCAACAAGGCCATTGGCCTTGTTGTCACCGTAAACACGAATTCCGAGGGCACCTACACATCCGGCGCGCTTATCCCCGGCGATTACACCTTGGTCGTCGCTGTTCCTGGATTTAAGACTGCACAACTCGATGTTGCCGTGAAGGTCGGCATTACTGCGTCCGGAAATATCAAGTTGCAGGCTGGGCAAGTTTCTCAAGTCGTCAAGACCCAGATTGACGTAACTTCTGCCGCAACCGAACAAGCGACTGTTCAACAGGTCGCCACTTCGCGCGAAATTGAAAATCTCCCCCTTAACGGGCCCAACTTCTTGGACCTCGCGCAACTCGAACCCGGCATCCAAACCCAGGATGGCCTCAATCTCGGTCCCACAAAAACTGGACTGTTGTCTCTGTCCTTCGACGGCCGCTATGGAAGGTCCGACCTCTTCGAACTCGACGGCCAGGACATTACCAACGAGGTTTCCGGTACAACCACCCAAAACATTCCCGCCAGCGACGTACAGCAATTCCAACTGCAACAATCCATGCTTAACCTGTCCACCGGATTGACCTCAACAGGTTCCGTGAACGTCACCACAAAATATGGTACAAACCGGGTTCATGGCGAAGCCTTCGGATTTTTCCGCGACCAATCCTTTGACGCCAATCTTCCCGGAGGCACCCACAACCGTTTCCAGCGTAACCAGTTTGGCGGGAATGTGGGCGGCCCGATCATCAAAGACAAGGCCTTCTTCTTTGTTGATATCGAGCACACCAAGCAGGATTTTCTCGATACTGTCCTTCCCTGGGGCAATTTTTCCGGGCTGACCGGAACCTTCAATTCCCCCTTCCGCGAAACCAATGGATCGGCTCGCATCGATTGGCAAATCCATGGGAAATATCACTTCTTCTATCGTTTCGCCTACGATCAGAACAGAGACGTTTCTGCCATCCTTCCCATGTCTTTCCAGCCGTTTAATGATGTGAACCACGTCCCCAGCCATGCAATCGGCCTCGACTTCGTTACCGGCCAGTACACTCACAGCTTCCGTTTCGGATACATGAAGTTTCGCAATCAGATTACTGACGCGACCGCCGGATCGAGCATCTTTAATCCCGCTCCCGGCGTCGAACTCGCGATTGGCAGCGACCCCAATTGTCTGATTCCCGCTGCTGATACCTTCTGTTCGGGCCCAAGTTACCTTGCTCCACAGCAAACGTATCAGTCTGATCATCAATTTACCTACAACGGCAGCCGCGTCCTCGGTTCGCATATTATTAGCTACGGCGGGGGTTGGAATCGCATCATGGCTGGAGGCTTCTCCAGTCCTATGAATCTCGCGCCCGCGGTTTCCGCTCTTACCACTTCCTGCTCCGGCGCATGTCTTACGCTTCCCGGAGGGGCCTCCAATCCGCTGAACTATCCCGCTCAAACCATTCAACTTGGGAACGGGCAGGGTTTCGCCACGGAGGTTTCCGCCTTTGGATTTCCCGGAGGTGGGTTCGGCCCCGATAATCGCATCTCGGCTTACATCGGTGACTCCTGGAAGGTCAGAACGAACTTCACTCTGACCTATGGCATGCGCTACGTACGTGATACCTGGCGTACGGACAGTGATCTGCCAACCATCCCCGCTCTTTATCAATTCGATAATTTGTACTTTAGTTCGCTTGGGAACAGCGTCCGCCAGCCAAACCGCAACTTCGCTCCTCAGTTGGGCATGGCTTGGGACCCCTCTGGTAAAGGCACCACAGTCGTCCGCGGCGGTATCGGACTCTTCTACGAAAGCAATCTCTGGAAGAACCTCGCCTACGACCGTATGGCTCGGTTGCAGTCCGGTCGCTTCCTCTCTACTCCCACCGTCTGTAATAACAGTCAGGCCAACCTGCTCACTCTGCCCAACGGCGCTACCCAGAACTGGAGCGATATTTGCGGCAAGCCCATCGCCAGTGTGATTCCTCAGATCCTGGCAAACCAGGCAGCCTATCAGGCCGCCTCCAACGCCATGAGCAATAAAGCTCCTAATCCATCTTTCGTCGGAACTTCCCTCGCGGATGGTATGCATGTCAATGGCGCCGCTCCGCTTTATCCCAACTATCTGACGCCGCGCTCGGTGGAAATGAACTTCGGAATCCAGCACGAACTCCGCCCAGGCACGGTTTTCACCATGGACGTTCTGCGCAACGTCGAGTCTCATTCGCTGCTGGCCGTCGATACGAATCACGTCGGCGATGCTCGGTTCTTCAATACTCCCGCCGCGCGCAACGCGATCCTCGCTACCGCCAGCAACAACGCCGGATCCGCCGCTGCTGGATGTCCCTCCCTGCCGCTCGGCCCCGCCATGGTGACTTGCTATTTGGCTCACTACAATGCAAACTACACCGCCGGCGGCATTGATCCCTATGCCGGTACCATCAGTGATTTCGCAGCCAACGGTCTCGATTCCGGCTACGCGCTCTGCGGCGGTCAGACCTGTCCCCATGCCGGAGCTCCATATGCTGCGTTCGGCGGTGTCAATCCCGCCTTGGGCGCCAATCAAATGCTGTTCCCCATCGGCCGCGCGGTCGACAACGCTTTCCAGGTTTCCCTGAAGCAGCATGTCGACAATCCCTATCCGCACATCAAGAGCTTTGATCTGCAGATCTCATATCAACTCCAGCGCAATGTCTCCAACGCCGCCGACACCAGCTTCGCCAGCATCGCTACTGATTTCAATACTCCTCTGAAGTACCTCGGACCGAATGGGCTCGACCGCACCCACCAGATCTCCTTCGGCGGCACCATGGATCTGCCCTTCCATTTCCGCTTCGGCATGATCGGACACTTCTACAGCGGCCTGCCGCTTACCGTCACACTTCCTCCCACCGGCCTGCCGGGCGGAATCTTCGTCACTGACGTTACCGGCGACGGCACCGGCGATGGCAGCTTCGCCTCCAATGGAGCTTTCGGTGATGTGCTCCCTGGAACCAACATTGGATCCTACGGCCATACCGTGAAGACCGGAAACATCAACAACTACATCACCACCTACGACACGAAATCCGCCGGCCAGCCGACCCCTGCGGGCCAGACACTGATCGGCAGCGGCCTGATAACTCAGGCGCAACTTACCGCCCTGGGCGGCGTGCAGCCCGTGGTCTATCCCACCTCTTACTTTCCCGCTCCCATGGGATGGCTACGTACCGCTGACTTGAATTTGAGTTGGGTCTTTAAGTATCGCGAGTATTTCACGATCGAACCAGCTGTCTCGGTGTTCAACGTTGCGAATATCGTAAACTTTGACGGACCCAGCAATCCGCTGAGCGGCGTTCTCCAGCCCCTGATTCCCGGCATCGCTCAGCCTGCAGGCTATGTCAATACGACATCCAACAGCCAGCCGGCCAGTAACCGCATCGGACTCGGCTCCGGTGCGTTTGCTCTCGGTGCCCCCCGCCAGATCGAATTTTCCATGCGAGTGACCTTCTAGAACAGAATTGCGGGGGCAAAGAGAGTTTACTTGCTGAAACTGGGGAACCTTTGCAACCTGGCCCCGCCCACTTTCTTAACTTCCAACAAATTCAATCAGCACAATCTCCGGGTGTGTGCCCACCCGCAGCGGAGGCCCCCACGTTCCCACGCCATACGACGTAAACACGTTCATCGAGCCGAACTGGGTCAACCCATAAGTAAATTGCCGGAAGATTCGTTCAGTAAACCAGGTGAAAGGGAAAACTTGTCCCCCGTGCGTGTGACCCGAAAGTTGCAAGGAGATTCCTTCCTGTTCCGCAATCGGCACACGCCCCGGTGTATGCGCCAGCAAAACGCTTGGCTGGTCGCGATTCAGTTCGAGCGATTGCAGAAGCATCCTCAAATTGCCGGGATCCGCCAGATCGCGGTCGTTGATGCCGGCGATCTGCATGCCATCTACGTTGATCTTCTCGTTGCTCAAAACGCGAATTCCCGCGCCCGAAATCGCGTCCAGAAAGGGTTTGGGATCGGAAAACTCTTCGTGATTGCCTGTCACAAAATACGTTCCTAGGGGTGTCGACAAATTTTCCCAGGGTGATGCCAGAGCCATCGCGTCTACTTTGGTTCCGTCGTAAAAATCGCCCGCAATGAAAACAATCTCCGGCTGTGCTGCCGCGATGCGGGACACCACGCGCCTCATAAATCCCACCGCATTCACCGGGCCCACATGAATATCCGACACCAGCGCCGCTATCCGCCCCCGCCAATTCTTGGGGAGGTTTTCCAGTCTTACCTGGATTTTCCGGATTCGAATCATCCGCGCGTTGATCACGCCGTAGACGGTTGCGCCCCCTGCCAGTCCAAACATAACCAGCAAAACCTGCGGCATGATGCCCGACGATCCCGCGATGGCCGCCCCTGCCGCCAGCAGCCAGCACACTACCGAGGCAACCACCAGAAAATTGAGCAGCCCCATCCAGACGCTGGCCACTTTGTAAAACGAGTTCACCAGAAAATTTGAGTAGCTCCGCGAGAGCACGCTGGCCGTCACGAAGCTCATCGACAGCAATGCCAGTGCGATTCGTAAGTCGGTCACTCCGCCGAAATCCGCCGCACCTCGGAATGAGGTCCAGGTCTGATACACCACCCAGTGTGCGAAGAAGATGATCGATTGAACGACGCCGAGGAAAACGAAAATGGCCATCCCGGAGCGCGGTACTCTGTGCCCGGAATGCCTGGTTTGCAGATGCGGCGATAATTCCTGGGGTTGATCGACTACGCTATTCAATGGTTCGTCCTTCCGGTAATAGATGCCCCTTCCACCCAGATAGATTCGCCAACCGCTCAGCTGAACCCCAGCACCGGATGCGGCCTGTAAAGCTCCTCCAGCCGCGCAGTTTCTTCATCCGTAAGGCGAACATCGAGCGCCGCTACCGCATCGGCAAGATGCTCCGGCTGCGTGGCACCCACTATCGGTGCCGTCACTCCCGGCTTGCTCAGCAGCCACGCCAGCGACACCTGCGCCCGCGGAACCCCTCGCTTTTCGGCAATTTCGCCGACGCGATCCACAACCTGGTGATCGTTCTCTTCCGTGTGTTCGTAAAGACTCTTGCCAAACTGGTCGGTATCGGAGCGCTTCGTCTCCGTCTTCCACGGACGCGCCAGCCTCCCGCGCGCCAGCGGACTCCATGGAATCACCGCAATCCCTTCCTGCCGGCACAGACCCATCATCTCGCGCTCTTCCTCGCGGTAAATCAGGTTGTAATAATTTTGCATGGAAACAAACCGCGTCCATCCGTGAAGATCGGCCAGGTACAGGCACTTCGCAAACTGCCACGAGTACATCGACGACGCCCCGATGTACCGCACCTTTCCTGCCTTGACCGCATCGTGCAGCGCTTCCAGCGTCTCCTCAATCGGCGTCTCATAATCCCAACGATGGATCTGATACAGATCCACGTAGTCGGTCTGCAGTCGCCGCAGGCTCTGATCGAGCTCAAAACAAATCTCTTTCCGTGACAGGCCACGTCCGTTGGGATCGTCGCGCATCCTGCCTTGCACCTTGGTTGCAAGAACCACCTGTTCGCGCCGCGTATTTCCCTGGAGAAATCGGCCGACCACTTCTTCACTCGTGCCCGCCGAATACACGTTTGCCGTGTCAAAAAAATTGATTCCGAGATCCAGCGCCTGCCGCAGAAACGGCTGGCTGTCTTGCTCATTCAAAGTCCAGGCATGGCTGCCCGGTGTCAGCGGACCTTTTGCCGGGGCCCCATAGCTCATGCATCCCAGGCAAATCCGCGAAACCTTCAAACCCGTCTTTCCAAAATTGATGTACTCCATCTTGCTTCCCTTGCTCGCTTTCTCGTGCCGATTTCAAACCGCCCATCTTATGCTACGGACCCACCGGCGTGCACGGCATCGAGAAGATCGCGTATCCCTCCACCATTAATGTTTGTCGTCCCGAGGGGAGCGAGGAATCTGCTGTTCCACAAAATCCCCGCTCCGCGTGCAGACGTCGCACGAGAAGCGGGGTACCCAGCGCACTTGCACTTGCCACTTACTCTCCCGGCGCATGCAACACGCGGAAGGTGCTGCCGCCGTTTGACCACACCAGCAATAGCGCGTCCTGTCCTTTCGGGACGCTCGCCAGCGCCTGCTGCACATCGCTCGCGCTCTGCACGTTCTTCCGGTTAACCTGCGTGATAATGTCTCCCTGCTGCAAGCCCGCATCATCCGCCGGACTTCCCGGCTTCACCTGCTCGACCACCGCGCCGTGAACATCCGCCGGAGCCTGCACCTGCTGCCGCACATCCGGAGTGAGATTGGATAGTCCCAGCCCCCAGCGCATTTTGCCCTGGCTGTTCTGTCCGCTTTCGTTCTCACCTTTGTCGCGGCTGCCCATCGCTTCCAGCGTCACCGGAACCGTCATGCTCTTGCCGTTGCGCATCACTCCAAGTTGAAGTGTCGTTCCCGGCTGCGTCTCTCCCACCACCACTTGCAGGGAAGTCGCGTCGACGACTTTCTGCCCGTTGAGTTCGGTGATCACGTCGCCAATTTTCAGTCCCGCCTTTGCAGCCGGCGAGCCATCTTCCACCTGGCTGACCACCGCGCCGCTGGCGTTGCTCACGTCGAAGAACTTCGCGTTCTCCGGCGTTATGTCCGTAATACCGATGCCCATGTAGCCGTGCGCGACTTTGCCGGTGCTCATGATCTGATCCACCACCGGACGCACCACCTGCGTCGGAATCGCGAATCCCATGCCCGAGAAAGATCCTGAGGGCGAAATCAGGAACGTATTGATCCCGATCACTTCGCCGCGCACATCCACCAGCGGGCCGCCTGAGTTCCCCGGGTTGATGGCCGCGTCGGTCTGAATGAAGCCGCCCGGTTTCCGCCGGTCTTCGGGGTCAGGATTCCTGCGGTTCAGCGCGCTGACGATGCCGCGCGTCACGGTGAACTGATAGCCAAACGGATTGCCGAACGCCAGCACCGTCTGCCCGGGGTGCAGTTGCGAGGAATCTCCCAGCGGAACGCTCGGGAAATCATGCCCGTCAATCTTGATGACCGCCAGATCGGTCAGCGGATCGTGTCCGATCAGCTTGGCCGAATAAATCTTGCGGTTGCTCATCATTACGTGGATGTCAACCGCGCCGTCGATTACGTGATTGTTCGTGACGATGTAGCCGTCGGGCGAAATGATCACGCCGCTGCCGCCAACATGCTCAATTTGCGGACCCTGGTGTCCGTGCGGAAACATACCGCCGAATCCCGGCCCAAAGAAGCGACGGAATGGTTCCGGCATCTGATCCTGGCCTTGGCCGTCACCGCTGTTGCCATCGTGAGCGACGGCTTCGCCTTTTGTCTTCGACGTAACCGTGATGTTGACAATCGCCGGTGTCACCCGCGCCGCCAGCGTTTCCATGGCGTGATCGAGCGACAGCAACGGCGCGATGCTGTTGGCATCGAGCGGAACAGGTGCCGGGGCCATGGCGGCCGCTCTCGCGTGCATGGGACGCGCAATTTCGTATCCCGCCAAAGAACCGATCGTGGTTAATGCAATTGCCGAGACGGCGATGTGCCGTTTGAATGTGCTTTTCGTTTTCGTAAGCCAGGGGTGCATGCGTTTAGTTCTCCTTGTTGTTGCAACTAATTCTTTAGTTGTCAAAGCCAAAATTTTTTACGTTCTGCTCGGCGGAAGCACGCTCATCGTCTGCGAGTTGATCATGTTCTGATTGCCGCTGTGCGTTCCATTTACAAGCGTGACCCGCCACACGCAAAGCGTCCACGACGAAGACGCGCCGCCGTTCGCGCTACTCACCTGTGCAGCCCTTAGGACGTAAACCGTCTCAATCGCCAGGGGTGCGGGCATTATTCGCGTGCTCGCCTGAACCATCCGCGGAGGTTCTGCCTTGGCCTTCAGCACGGGCGCTTCGCTCTGCCTCATCACGCGGCGTTTCACGGCCGCCCTGGGCCGAACCGTTGGAGCGCCGCGCTCGATGTATTTGGCCAGCGTCATCTTCGCGCTTTCGGCCGGTTGCCGCATCAATGCCGCAGGAACTGCCGCCGAAGCATTTGCCGCTGGAATCGTCGACGCCGCATCGCGGAACGCCACCAGGTCCGGAGCCCGCATCAGCCACAGCGTTCCGGAAGCTGAAACAATCGCCATCAGGGCGAACACGGGTTTCCAGCGCCGCGGAACCAAGCCGTGATTCGGATTGAGAATTTGCGTGACCCGGCGCGAGGTCTCTCCCATTCGTCCCACGAGTGCCTGCGCCAGGGCAACCGTACGCCGCAACAGGCTCTTTTCGGCCAGCGATACCAGGCACGCAGCGTACGCCCGCGGATTTCTTGTACTCGAGAGCACGAATTCGTCGCACGCCATCTCGCGTTCCAGCGAGAGTTGATGGTCGATCCACCAGATCGCCGGATGAAAGAAAAACACAGCCCGCATCAGCTTCTGTCCCAGATTCGTCCAGTCGTCCCAGCGGCGCAAGTGTGCCAGTTCGTGCATCAGCACCGTATTCAGTTGCTCCGCAGAAAGCTCAGCCAGCGCCCATGCGGGCAGCAAGATCACCGGCTTGAAGAATCCGATCACCGCCGGAACCGATACACGCGACGAGATTGCCAGTTCAACTTTCCTTGGACCGCGCGATGACTTCAAAGTTTGCTGGACCGCGGGGTCTAACTCCGCTACATCGACCGGCTCGCAATTGCGGCGCAGCTTGTGCACATTCCAGATCCCCATGCCCACTCGAATCAGAGCCAGCGTGGAAAGCGCCATCCATCCGTAGAAAAGATCTCGCGCCCAGGAGCCAGAGACAGAGATGAACGAAGCGCTTCCGCTTCTTGTCGCTTCCGGCGTCCACAAGCCGCGAAGCAGCGGCAGCGCCACAATTGCCAGCAGGGCCGAGAGCCAGATCGCAAACCGCGTGCTCGAACTCTTGCGAACAAACAGCCGCAGCCAGACCCATGCCAGCAGTGCAAGAGCAATGCCCTCCGGAACGCCGTTCAAAAATCGTTCCGCTACCCACTCCACTCGCGGGCCAAGCAGAAAGGCCACCGGCAGAAGCACGGCATGCGAAACAGTGGGCATCACGACGGCTGCGCTCATTCCTTTTCTCCGGACGGCGACGATTTCGCAATCAGGTCCCGCAGCCGCTCCACTTCCTTCCGATCAATCGAGGCGTCTTCCAGAATGTTCAGCAGAAGCAGTTCGCGCGAATTCTTGAAAAAGCGGTTGAGCAGGTGGGAGATCTCCGACTTGGTCGCATCTTCCCGCTTAATCGCCGGAGCGTAGATGTGCGCCCGCCCGTCTTTGACGTGCTCCACGTATCCCTTTTTTTCCAGGATGCGCATAGTGGTGAGCACCGAGTTGTAGGCCAATGGAGGCTGTTTCGGCAGAACTGACAGCACCTGTTGCACGGAGCAGGGTCCGCGCTCCCAGAGCACATCCATCAGCCTCAACTCGGCTTCCGTCAATGTCGCAGATTTGGTCGGTGGCACGATCGCTCAGTCCCCAGTTATCGCAGTTCGGATCGCCATGACGCTAGCCGCCTATATACCCCATTTGATTGGCTCGGTGTATTGGACGATCCGTCGCTAAAAACGTCAACTAAAGATTTAGTTGCTGGCCGCCGGGCATCGGGTTGCATGGCGGCCTAGGTTCGGCTTCGTCAGTCAGCGGCGCGCGCTCACCAACTCGCGGATGGATCTGCGTGCAAGCCTCGATCGGGTAAGCGGCTTAACGCTCTGCTCGGGGAAAAGGCCAATTTCTCTGAGATCTCTCGCTATGTTGGAAAAGACACAGCCTGGAGAGACGACGCCGGGGGGATATCAGGGTATCCAAAAAAAACCGCTCACTTGCGCAAAATCCAGAAAACAAAGAAGTTGCCAAAGGGATATCCCCATGAGCATCTGTAAAATACTGAGCCGCATAGACTTAGATGTAAAATACTGAGCCCCAGGGAGTTAGCTATCATTTCGAAGGGATGTCCAGCCAGCCTCGCCTGCAAGTTGTTGATTCTGGATAGGGAACAAAATCGCAGATATCCCCCCTTCACGCGCAAAATATCAATTTCAAAGAACTTAGAAGCCGATTGCGGGAAACGCAGTCCCCTACAGAGGGGGTGCACGGAGAGAAGCCGTGTCGCCCTCAGTGGATGATGCGCACAAAAGATTTCCGCAGGCAAGGTTATCCGTCACATACGAGCTGTGGAAAAGGTGTGAATGCGCACCTCCCGTTGTCTCCACAACGGGTAATAGCCGTCGTAAATACAAATATGCAACATGGTTTGTGATTTGCTTCTGCCGAAGTGGCACGCGGAGATCCCGCGACCCTGTCACTTGGCCCGGATCGCTTATATTCCCCGGAGTTCCTAACCCAGAAAAATAACATCCGTGCAATCCTCTCAGGGTTGGGTCCGGGAGAGCGGTTATGGTAGTGTTCTGCTTGCTCCCAGAGACTTCAGCGGCGGACGGTAATCGGTTGCGTGCGTTCGTGTTCCGGCCCGCCGGGTTCGGCAAAATATCCTTCAGCCGCGCCAGATCGATCCCGAAATGATTCCTGCCCTCTTGCTGCTGCACGCTCCCACTCTGGTTCACCTCTCCGCGGTGGACATGGTGATCATCGTCCTCTATTTCGTGCTGGTATTGACGATCGGGTTCTACCTCAAGGGGCAGGCCAAAACGGGCGAAGACTTTTTCATGGCGGGACGCGAGATGACCGCCTGGATCGCGGGCCTCAGTTTTCTTTCGGCAAATCTCGGCTCGCTGGAACTGATGGGATGGGCGGGGTCGGCTTATCAATACGGCATTCTTGCCGCGCACTGGTATTGGATCGGCGCCATCCCCGCCATGCTTTTTCTCGCGCTGGTGATGATGCCGTTTTATTACATCTCGAAGACGCATTCCGTCCCCGGGTACCTGAAGTTGCGCTTCGGGGAGCCGAGCCGCGCGCTTTCCTCGATTTCCTTCGCGTTTATGACGGTGCTGATGAGCGGCATCAACATGTATTCGATGGCGCTGGTGCTGAAAGTCATCCTGGGATGGAACATCAATTTCAGCATCCTGGTTTCATCGATCACGGTCGCGGCGTATGTTGCGCTGGGCGGATTGCGGTCGGCGATTTTCAATGAAGTTCTGCAATTCATTCTGATCTGGGCGGGAGCGCTGCTGATCCCGATTCTGGGTTTGATCGAAGCGGGAGGATTCAGCGGCCTGAAGGCGCGCATCGCGGTGAACGCATCCGCCGAGTACACGCACCTATGGAGCACGCTGGGGCACTTCAGCGAAAATCCCATGGGGATCAATTGGGTGGGAATTGTGTTCGGCCTGGGCGCAGTGATCTCGATGGGCTATTGGACCACCGATTTCCTGGTCGTGCAGCGCGTGCTGGCGGCCAAAGACATTCGCGCGGCGAAGATGGCCCCAATCATCGGGGCGGGATTCAAGATGCTGGTGCCGTTCATCGTCGTCCTTCCGGGATTGCTGGCGCTGGCGGTGCTTCCGTTCAAGCTGGTGGGACAGGACGTGGCCGGTTCCGCGGGGCACAGCTATAACGAAGTGTTGCCGCTGATGCTGGCGCGTTACTGCGGTCCGGGATTGTTGGGCTTGGGAATCACGGCGCTGATCGCGGGCTTCATGTCGGGCATGGCGGGCAATGTCAGCGCGTTCACTACGGTGTGGACGTATGACATTTACCGCGCGCTGATCAAGAAGAACGAAGACGACCGCCACTACGTGCGCATGGGCCGGTGGTCCACGCTGGCGGGCGTAATTATTTCGATCGTCACTGCGTATTTCGTTATGCAGTTCGCCAGCATCATGGACTACGTGCAGGCGGTCTTCAGCTTCTTTATGGCGCCTTTATTCGGCACGGTAATCCTGGGAATGCTTTGGCGGCGGGCAACTCCTGCGGGCGGGTTCTGGGGCTTGCTGTCGGGAACGCTGACATCGATCGGCATGTGGTCATGGGTGAAAGCCGACCCCACGGCGCTGCGATACGTGGCATTGTCTCCGCATGCCAAGGCGATGGCGCAGGATATGTTTCAGGCGCTCTGGTCGTGTTCCGTGTGCGTGATCGTGACCGTGTTGGTGAGCCTGGTCACAAAGCCGAAACCGGATGCGGAACTGATTGGGGTTGTGTACGGGCTGACAAAGATTCCGCAGGAAGAGCAGGTTTCGCTGTTTCGTCGTCCGGTGTTCTGGGCGGTTGTAGTCGGGCTAGCGTTTGTGGTGGTGAATATCATTTTCTGGTAGGCAGCGATGAGATCCGGTTCTTTATCGATCTGGTTTTTTATCGGAGTTTCGTTACTGGTCAACGGCGCGCTGATCTGCGGCGCCGGAGTGTACGAGTGGATTTATCCGCCGCTGGACCGGGTTGTGCTGTTCAATCTGCATGCCCCGGTATGGTGGGGCGGAGTCTTGTTCATACTTGGTCTCATTTACTGCTTTTATTTCTCGCCCACGCGTGAACGCGGCGGTGTGGCAGGCGCCAAAAACGAATGGAAATCAGAGGGTTGAAGCTGCAGTTTCGTTTTTGGCTACCTATCGGCTGGCGGAATCATCCAATAGAACGGAGCAGAAATGCAGGTGTAAGATGCCACTCCGTTCGCAAATCCGACTGGGCCGAATTGCCGGGATCGAAATCGGCCTCCACTATAGCTGGTTCATTATTGCGGCTCTGATCACCTGGTCGCTGGTCTGGCAGTTTCATCACGCCACGCCGTGGTGGGGCGATGCGGTCGTATGGTCGGCTGCGATCATCACTGCCGTGCTATTTTTCGTCGCGCTGCTCCTGCACGAACTGGCGCACTCGTTGCTGGCCAAATCGCGCGGGCTGAAGGTGCGGGCCATCACGTTGTTCGCGCTGGGGGGAGTTTCGCAGATCGAGTCGGAAGCGTCAGACGCGAAATCGGAGTTCTGGATCGCCGTGGTTGGTCCGCTGACGAGCCTGGTCATCGGATTCATCTGCATGGGGCTCGCGCATCTCGCCGGGTGGGCTCCGGGCAAAGAAGCGGTCACGCCGGTGGCCGCCGTGCTGTTGTGGCTGGGCTATATCAATATTGCGCTGGCGATTTTCAATATGATCCCCGGCTATCCGCTGGACGGGGGGCGGGTGCTGCGGGGGATCATCTGGTGGATCACGAAAAACCAGAATCGGTCCACCCGCGCGGCGGCGCGGGTGGGGCAAGTAGTCGCCGTGCTGTTCATCCTGTACGGGCTGTGGCGGTTTTTCCTGGGCGAGAATCTGGGGGGATTGTGGCTGGCGTTCATTGGCTGGTTTCTGCTGGACGCCGCCCGCGGCAGCCAGGCGCAGGCGGAACTGGTGACCGAACTGCGAGGCCGACCTGTCTCGGACCTGATGGACCACGATTGCCCCACGGTCGAAAGCCACATCAGCGCGCAGGATTTCGTGGAGCAATTTCTATTGCATACGGGGAAGCGCTGCTTTGTGGTGGTGCAGAACCAAGCCGTCGTCGGTTTGCTGACCCCGACGGACTTGAGAAAAGTGCGGCGAGAGGACTGGCCGGTAACGTCGTTGCAGGGGATTATGCGTCCGCTGAATCAGGTGCGCGCGGTTGCGCCGGAGACTCCGGCGCTGCAGGCGCTGGAGATGATGGCGAAAGAAGATGTGAATCAGTTGCCGGTGATTTCGAACGGACATCTGGAAGGCATTTTTTCACGGACGCACGTGCTGAGGTTCTTGCAGCTACATGCGGAGTTGGGGCACAGGTAAGGTTCTTAATCGGAGGAGCGCCGGGCGGCGCGTCTGAAGCCGCGCTTGAGGACACGATCTTCCCACCTCTCGCAAAACCGCTGAGAAGTGGGGCGTCGAATTTTTGGTTTGTATAGTTCAGCGGATGAAGCGGTTGGCGGGAGCGCCGTAGTCGAGATCGAACCCGAGTTGCAGCTTGGCGGCTTCGGACATGAGGCCCGGATTCCACGGCGGATCGAAGACGACCTGAACATCGACGGCTTTAACTTCCGGAAGGTTCGCGACTTTGCTTTCGACATCAGCTTTGAGAACGTTGCCCATGCCACATCCGGGCGCGGTCATCGACATCCTGATGGCGATTTTCTTCCCGCCTTGTTCGTGCTCGAAGACCTCGCAGGAATAGATCAAACCTAAATCGACAATGTTCACCGGAATCTCGGGATCGTAGACGGTTTTAAGCTGATCCCAAACCAGCTTTTCGCTGAACGCGCCTTCGGCCGCGGTGGCTTGCGGGGCGGGCGCAGTGAAGCCGAGCGCGTCAGAGTCTTTGGCATCGATACGGAACATACATCCCATGTCGCTGACGACGGTGTAGCTGGTGCCGAGAAACTGCGAAACGCGCACGCGTGTGTTGGAGGGCAGCAGGCGGTGAATGCCGCTGGGAATTTCAATGGCGGGACAATCGCGCTTCAATTCAATCAGTTCGTACATAAGACCACTCAGTCTCGAATTCGTTATTCAGTGGAAACGGCTTCCTGTTTTCCTTCGATCGCAGCTTCGAGCGTATGCCAGGCCAGAGTCGCGCATTTCACGCGCAGCGGAAACTCGGAAACGCCGGCGAAGACGGCGAGCTTGCCGAGTTCGGCTTCGTGCCCGTGGGACTCCGTTTTGCCTGTGACGACTTCGTGGAAGCGGTGAAACAGCTTCTCGGCTTCTTCTTTAGTCTTGCCTTTCAAGGCCTGCGTCATCATTGACGCGGAAGCTTTCGAGATGGCGCAACCGGAGCCCTGAAATCCGATGTCGCAGATGGAATCGCCATCCATTTGCAGATAGATAGTGAAGCGGTCGCCGCAGAGCGGATTGTAGCCTTCCGCCTTGTGATCGGCGGGCTTCAACTCGCGGTAGTTCCGCGGAGACTTGCTGTGCTCGAGGATCACTTCCTGATATAGATCGCGAAGATCGGGCATCAGGCAAAAACCTCCTGCACCTTTTTGATGCCGCGGACCAGCGCATCGATCTCTTCTTTGGTGTTGTAGATGCCAAAGGAAGCACGGGCGGTCGCGTCGATCTTGAAGCACTCCATTACGGGTTGAGCGCAATGATGCCCGGTGCGGATGGCGATGCCTTGCTGATCGAGGATGGTGCCGATATCGTGGGGATGAACTCCTTCGATCACGAATGACAGCACGCTGGCCTTGTGGCGCGCGGTGCCAATGATGCGAACGCCGGGGATGGCGGAGACGGCCCGGGTCGCGTATTCGAGCAACTGATGCTCGTGGGCCGCGATGTTGTTCATGCCGAGCTTCTGCAGATATTCGATGGCGGCGCGCAGGCCGATGGCTCCGGCCATGTCGGGCGTGCCGGCTTCAAATTTGTGCGGAACCCGGTTGTAGGAAGTCTTTTCGAAGGTGACGGAACTGATCATGTCTCCGCCGCCCTGATACGGGGGCATGGCTTCGAGCAGCGCCTGCTTGCCGTAAAGGATGCCGATTCCGGTGGGGCCGTACATTTTGTGTCCGGAGATGGCGTAGAAATCGCAGTCGAGTTGCTGTACGTCGATGGCGACATGGGGCGCGGCCTGCGCTCCGTCGACGAGCACCGGGATGTTGCGCGCGTGCGCCATTGTCACGATTTCGCGGACGGGGTTGACGGTCCCGAGCGCGTTGGAGACGTGGCCTACGCCGACAATCTTCGTGCGCGGCGTGAGCAGCCGCTCGAATTCTGCGAGGATCAGTTCGCCGCGATCGTTGATGGGCGCGACTTTGAGTTTGGCCCCCTGCTGTTCGCAGAGGATTTGCCAGGGAACGATGTCGGAGTGATGCTCCATGGCGGTGATGAGCACTTCGTCTCCGGCATGAACGTGGGTGCGCCCATAAGTTTGGGCGACCAGATTGATAGCTTCGGTGGCACCGCGCACAAAGATGATTTCACTCGGACGTGGAGCGTTGATGAATTTTTGCGCGGACTTGCGCGCCAGTTCGAATTCTTCGGTGGCGCGCTCAGAAAGATAATGCACGCCACGATGGATATTGGCGTTCTCGTGCTCGTAATAGCCGACGATCGCGTCGATGACGGCTTTGGGCTTCTGCGAGGTGGCGGCGTTGTCGAGATAGACGAGCGTGTGTCCGTGAGCTTTTTCGCGGAGGATGGGGAAATCGGCGCGGATGCGCTCGACATCGTAGTCTGACATTTCGTGCGGGGCGGATTCTCTGGCGGGCAGCTTCACGGCGGTACTCATCCGACTTCCTCCCAATTGCGTCCGGTGCCTTTGCTCGTCCTGGCAGATTGCGAGTGCGCGTGATCGGCAACATTGAGCAGGTGCGCGTGGATCAATTGCTCGGCATGAGCCTGCGCCGGACCGGGTTTCATGCGGTCGAGACACTCACTGGCGAAGGCCAGCAGTAGCAGACGGCGGGCGCTGACTTCATCGATGCCGCGCGAGCGCAGATAGAAAAGTGCATTCTCTTCGATCTGGCCGATGGTCGCGCCGTGCGTACACTTCACGTCGTCGGCGTAGATTTCCAGTTGCGGCTTGGTGTCGATCTGCGCGTCATCGGACAAAAGCAGGTTGCGGTTGGTCTGCTTGGCGTCGGTCTTCTGGGCGTCTTTGTGGACGACGATGCGTCCGTGAAAAACGCCGTGTGCGTGGTCGTCGAGAATTCCATTGTAGAACTGGCGGCTGCTGCAATGCGGGCTGGCGTGCTCGACATGCATGTAGTTGTCAAGATGCTGCTTGCCGCTTCCGACGAACAGGCCATTAATCAGGCACTCGCTACCTTCGCCGGCAAGCACGGGATGGACATTGTTGCGCACGAGCCCACCACCGAGCAGAAGCGAATGCGAGGCGACGTTGGAGCTGCGCTCCTGCTGAATGCGCAGGGTAGAGACGTTGAACGCGGCGGTATCCTCGCGCTCGATCATGTAATGCGAGATGTTGGAATTCTCACCGGCAATCAACTCGGTGGCGCTATTGGAGAGCACCGTCCCGGTGCCGAGCGAGACGTACTGTTCGATGAACGTGGCCTGCGTTTCCATCTCGCAAACCAGCAGGTTGCGGGGATGAACCATGCGCGGCGTGTTGGCTTGCGTCGAAACGAAAAGCAGGTGAATAGGATTTTCGAGCAGGGTTCCGCGCCTGATCCGGACATAGGCGCCGTCTGCGGCAAAGGCCGTATTCAGGGCGGAGAAGGGATCGCGGTGAATGTTGAGGTAACGGCCGAGATGGGATTCGACTTCTTTGGAGGTGATCGCTGGTTGCAGGTTGGTCACCGTTCCCTTGACACCTTGCAGGCGCGATAGCTCGGGGACGTAGTATCCATCGACGAAGACGAGTTCAGCGGCGGAGTTTTCCATGTGCCATTGCGCAATATCGGCATTCGAGAGATGAGTGGCGGATTGCGCCAGTTCGAACGGGGTGCGCGCGATCGCGGAGACGTTGGTGAAGCGCCAGTCCTCGTCGCGGGTGGTCGGGAATCCGGTTTCGCAGAAGCGGGCGAATGCGTCTTCGCGGAGTTTCTTCAGCCAGGAGGGGCCGGAGGCGCGTTTCGCGAATTCCGTGAAGGTGTGCAGATGATGATCGAGTTTTTCAATTGCGGTCGTGGTCACGTCGTACCTCAGGGGCTAAAACCCCACTTGTAAGCCGATTCTGCATGGCAGCGCTAAAGCGCGCCCAATAACTTCAATTTCTCCCCGGTCTGGCAAACAGGTCTGGCAAATTCGGCGAGACCCCGGGGCACCCTCTACCGGTACCACCTATGCGGATGTGGGTTGGGCCTCGGCTTCGATCCAGCCGTAGCCTTTTTCTTCCAGTTCGAGCGCCAGTTCTTTTCCGCCGGAGCGGACGATGCGCCCGTCAACCAGCACATGCACGAAGTCGGGCACGATGTAGTTCAACAGCCGCTGATAGTGAGTCACGACCAGCATGGCGCGCTCGGGACCGCGCAGGGCGTTTACGCCGTTGGCCACGATGCGGAGCGCGTCAATGTCAAGGCCGGAGTCGGTTTCATCGAGGATCGCCAGCTTGGGTTGCAGAATGGCCATCTGCAAAATCTCATTGCGCTTCTTTTCGCCGCCCGAGAAGCCCTCGTTGACGGAGCGGTTCATCAGCTTGTCGTCCATTTCGAGCAGTTTCAACTTCTCGCGGAACATGGGCAGAAAGTCCATCGCATCCATTTCGTCTTCGCCGCGGTATTTACGGATGGCGTTCAGCGCCGAGCGTAGAAAGTAGGTGTTGCTGATGCCGGGAATCTCGACCGGATATTGGAAGGCGAGGAAAACGCCTTCGCAGGCGGCTTCTTCGGGCTTCATGGCGAGCAGGTCTTTGCCGTTGTACAAGACTTCACCGTCGGTGACTTCGTACGCGGGATGGCGCGACAGCACCTGCGCCAACGTGCTTTTGCCCGATCCGTTCGGGCCCATGATGGAATGAACTTCACCGGGGTTGAGGATGAGATTGATGCCTTTGAGGATCTCGTGCCCGTCAACATTGGCGTGCAGATTTTTGATTTCGAGCAGATGCATGCGTTGTTCCTTCGTTGTGCTTTCAGGCGTCCCTGCGGGGACGCGCTCTCAATGCCTAAGGTTCCCGGCTCTGAAGCGACGGGCTATTATCGGTCGCTTTCGCCGGGGCTAAATTGGTTCGCAGCGCTAAATCGCCACGCCACACCGAACCGGCTACCCGACGCTGCCTTCCAGGCTGACGCTGAGCAGCTTTTGGGCTTCGACGGCAAATTCCATGGGCAGCTCGCGGAAGACCTGCTTGCAGAATCCGTTGACGATCATGGAGACGGCGTCTTCGGCCTTGAGCCCGCGCTGCTGCAAATAAAAGAGCTGATCTTCGCCGATCTTGGAGGTGGAAGCCTCGTGCTCCATGCGAGCGGTCGAGTTCTTCACTTCGATGTACGGGAAGGTGTGCGCACCGCACTTGTCGCCGATCAGCAGCGAATCGCATTGCGTGTAGTTGCGCGCGCCGGTGGCATTCTTCTGGATCTTCACCTGTCCGCGATAGGTGTTTTGCCCGTGGCCGGCGGAGATGCCCTTGGAGACGATCGTGCTACTGGTGTTCTTGCCCAGGTGGATCATCTTCGTGCCGGTGTCGGCCTGCTGATAATTGTTGGCCAGCGCGACCGAGTAAAATTCGCCGATCGAGTTGTCGCCTTGCAGGATGCAGCTTGGATACTTCCAGGTGATAGCAGATCCGGTCTCGACCTGCGTCCAGGAAATTTTGGAGTTCACGCCCTTGCAGTTGCCACGCTTGGTGACGAAGTTGTAGATGCCGCCGCGTCCTTGCTTGTCGCCGGGGTACCAGTTTTGCACGGTCGAGTACTTGATTTGAGCGTTGTCGAGAGCGATCAGTTCGACGACGGCGGCGTGCAGTTGGTTCTCATCGCGGATGGGGGCGGTGCAGCCCTCGAGATAGCTGACGTAGGCGCCTTCATCGGCGACGATCAGGGTGCGCTCGAACTGTCCGGTCTCGGCGGCGTTGATGCGGAAGTAGGTGGAAAGCTCCATCGGGCAGCGAACGCCCTTGGGAACGTAGACAAAGGAACCGTCGCTGAAGACGGCTGAGTTCAGGGATGCGAAGAAATTATCGGTATAAGGGACGACCGTGCCGAGATACTTCTGGACCAGTTCGGGATACTTCTGCAGCGCTTCGGAGAAGGAGCAGAAAATTACTCCCAGTTCGGCCAGCTTCTCTTTGAACGTAGTTGCGACCGAGACGCTGTCGAACACGGCGTCCACGGCTACGCCGGCGAGCATCTTCTGCTCAGCCAGAGGAATGCCAAGCTTCTCGTAGGTGCGGAGGATTTCCGGATCGAGTTCGTCGAGGCTGTTCAGCTGCTTTTTCTGCTTCGGGGCAGAGTAGTAGACGATGTCCTGATAGTCGATCGGCGCGTACTTGATATTGGCCCACTTCGGCTCGGCCTGCGCCTTCTCCAGCGACATCCAATGGCGGAAGGCCTTGAGGCGCCACTCCAGCATGAATGCCGGCTCGTTCTTCTTGGCCGAAATCGTGCGGACGATGTCTTCGTTCAGGCCTTTGGGGACCTGCTCGTGCTCGATGTCGGTGACGAAGCCCCACTTGTAGTCCTGCTGGGCGAGGTCACGAAAGGTATCTACGCTGGTGCTCATTGCACTCTCCCGGAAATTAAACTCGACGCGGGTACGATGTTGTTTTTTTGGCCGCGCATGGCTGCGAGCTGCATCGGCCGGATTAGGTCAGAAAGCATCAGGTCGCGCAGGGATTCCTGGACGACCCGGTTAATAATCCGCTGATTATCTTTGATCGGGCAGCACGGTTCGAGATCGCACATGCCGGTCACATCGGTGCTGCACTCGGTCAGGGCGAAGGGCCCTTCCAAGGCAGAGATGATCTCGGCGATGGAGATCATTCGGGGCTCGCGGACCAGTCCGTAGCCGCCCTTGATGCCGCGGTGCGAACTGAGCAATCCGTTCTGCAAGAGGACCTTGAGGATCTTGCTGACGGTAGGCAGCGGGAGTTTGCACTGCACAGCAAGGTCGCGTGCGGTGTGCAAACTGCTCTGGGGCTGGCGAGCCATCTGGCTCATTAGAACCAATCCGTAGTCGGTCAATTTGCCCAGGCGAATCATGGCTAAGTTATTGCCGAATCAACCTCTAAACCCTTGGATGATAAATAGAACTAAATTGGTACAGTTTTATTTTAAGGGATACGGGTTTCAGGCGCAAGGGGGGAGAAATGTCCCGGGTCGGCGCTTAGCGTTTGCGGTCTGGAGTTTGCTGGGCCTTCGCTTCCAGGCGGGCAATTTCGGCGAGCAGAGTAGCCGCTTCGTCCTGAAGGTTTGATTTCAAGGATACGTAATCGGCTTCCGGCATTTTTCCAGCGCTGTACTCAAAATTCAGGTCGCGGAGGTTCTCGTAAACGGCTTCCTTGCGCTCTCGGAGGTAGCCGAGGCGTGTTTTCTCGGGACCAAGATAGAGGCGGCCGGGGAGATGAAAAACGTAGTAGTAGGTTCCAACGGTAACGAGAGCGCAGATGAGAAATGCATCAATGTTCATAATTCAGTATCCTTGCGAGCCTGTTCGCGGAACTGCTCAAGTTCCACGCCGCGCGGAGGCTTAATGCCGTCGGCAATGGCAGGTGCGGGACGGTTTTTCCAGGCGCGAACCACGGCCGAGACGGAAACGAGTCCCAGCGCCAAGGCGACGAAGGGCACGATCCAGGCGGTGCGATTGAAGCCGGTGGTGGTGGGAGCGGCGAGAACCGTCGGTCCATATTTCTGCACGAACGCCTGTTGGATTAATGAGTCGCTGTCACCGCGAGTGATCGAGGCCATGAGTTCATTGCGCATGCTGTCGGAGTCGGGGCAGCCGACGTGATTGCATTCCAGCAGGACCTGGTGACATCCGCAGATGCACATGAGTTGATGGCCGATATCGGAGAAGCGGGAGGCGGGATCTCCGGCGCCGAGAAAGGCGAATACCGCCGAGCAGAGAATGACGCACTGCAAGGTTCGGCGGAGGGTTGGGTTCAGTTTGTTCATGTTGACAATTTTGTGCATGGTCCCTTGGGGCGCACCGGTCTCAAAAGATCAAAACTCTGGCCGCATTGCAGTGTTCCTTAATCTCCTGTGGCGACGGGGGCGGCATGCTCGACTAATCGCGGAGCGGGTACGCGAACCGCCGCTTGCGCGTTCGGTATCAACGCAAGGATCGTTCCCGCGAGAATGATCCAGACACCCATCCAGATCCACATCACGAGTGGATTGAGGTGAAACTTCAAAATCGGCTTTTGGGTGTCGGGATTCTGGCCTTCATAGACCAGATACAGATCGTCGGCCAGGGTGGAGCGGACCGCGGGCAGAGTCGTGGTCTGCTGGCTGGCCTTATAGAAGCGGCGCTCGGGAGTGAGGGTATCGATCATGTGTCCATTTTTGTAGACCTCCATGATCGCCCATTCGCTGGCATAGTTGGCCTTATCGTCCTGCGTGTAGGAGCGGCAGACGAGGGTGTACGGGCCGATGGTGGCTTTATCGCCATAGCCCATTTCCTGCTCTTTGTCCTGATTGAATGCCGCGCCGGCAATACCGATGATGACCACGACGACGCCGAAGTGAACGATGTATCCGCCATAACGGCGGGTGTTGCGGTGGGTGAGTTGCACCATGGAGGCGAACATGCCCTGCCCGGTCTTGTTGGAGATGACTTTTCCGCCGCGGTAGAACTCGCTGGCGACCGTGAAGGTGACGAGCGCGCAGAGAGAGATAGCCATCAGCGAGTAGAAGTACGTCATGTCCTGCCAGGGACGGAGACCGAAGGGGGATCCCCAGCTTGGCGGAGTCGCCATCAGGAAAATGGCGACGGCGATGGCGCCCATCGTGGGCCCGAAGAAATTGCGCTTGAGGCTCTCCAGGGAAGTTTTGCGCCAGGCCAGCAGCGGGCCGACGGCAGTCAACACGAGCAACAAGAGCGCGACTGGAATGTTGACCCGGTTGTAGAAGGGCGGGCCGACCGTGACTTTGTTGCCCTGCACGAGTTCAGAAATTTTCGGGAACCACGTTCCCCAGAGGACGATGAAGCAGGCGAGCATGAAAAGAAGATTGTTGAACAGGAAACTCGATTCGCGCGAGACCAGCGACTCCAGCTTGTGCTCGCTGCGCAGATGTTCCTTGTTCTTGAAGAAGAAGTAGACAAAGACCGCCAAACTGATCGCGAGGAACCAGGCAAACCAGTCGCCGATCGAGGATTGCGCGAAGGCGTGAACAGAGCTGATGATCCCGCTGCGGGTCAGGAACGTGCCGAGAATGGAGAGCCAGAAGGTAGCGAAGACCAGCCACATATTCCAGACCTTCAGCATGCCGCGCTTTTCCTGCATCATGACGGAGTGCAGGAAAGCGGTACCGACGAGCCAGGGCATGAGCGAGGCGTTCTCGACGGGATCCCATCCCCAGTAGCCGCCCCATCCCAGAACCGAATAGGCCCAGTGAGCGCCGAGGAAGATGCCGCAGGTGAGGAATCCCCAGGTGACCATGGTCCAGCGGCGGGTGATATGAATCCATTTTTCGCCGGGATAGCGCATGATCAAAGCGCCGAGAGCAAACGCAAAGGGGACGGTAAAGCCAACGTATCCCAGGTAGAGCATGGGAGGATGGATGACCATCTCGGGATACTGCAGCAGGGGATTGAGTCCGCTGCCGTCGGCGCGCAGGGGGCCACCGAGCAGGCCGAAGGGATTGGCGGCGAAATTTACCAGCAAGAGAAAGAATATCTGGACGCCGGCGATGACCACCGAAGCATAAGCGAACAGCCGGGGATCGGTTTTGTAACGGAGGCGGAGGACGAATCCGTAGGCGGCCAGCAGCAGCGACCAGAACAGCAGCGAACCCTCCTGGCCGGACCAGAGGACGGCAAACTTATAAGGAAGGGAAAGCGCGCGGTTGCTGTGGTGGAAGATGTAGGCGATGGTGAAGTTGTCCTGAAAGGCGCTGACGACGAGAACCAGCGAGGCCAGCAGGACCGCGGCAAAGATCATGACGCCGGCGCGGCGAGCGGTCTCTCCGATGCGCGGCGAGCTTTCGTCGTGCTGACGGATGAGGGCGAAGATTCCCGCGAGAAAGGAGTAGACACTCAGGCCGAGGGCTAAAAGGAGAGCGAAACTGCCGATGGCTGCCATCTCACCTATTTCCTGAAATGATTTTCAGAGTGCGCCGGGCACAAGAAGCCTTTAAGTTCCCCAGAGCGCGGCGGCGCTGCAGACAGAAGATATTGTCCCACATCCACGGCAGGAGTAGAGGGCGAAACACAAATGCGACCGGGGCGGTGGCGGTTCGCCTCGTGGCGGCCGGCATGCGGCCGCCAGTCCCATGATTCGCCAGAATCAGGCGCTTTGTTGGCGATAGCGCTGCAGAACTTCGCGCTCGGCGGCCAGCCAATCTTCGGTTTCGCTGCCGCCCTGGAAGCCACGCCGCTCGGCCAGTTCGTAGGCGCGGCGGCGAATCTCATCTTCTAAATTGATGGGCACGACGGTGCCGCGGGAGTCGGCCTTGGTTACTTCAAATTTGCGGGGATCGGAATGCCCGTTGTCGACCTGAGCAGCAGTGACCGGCTGGGTGCTGGTGAGTTCGGCGCCAGTTTCACCGTTGGATGGTTTGGCGCGGCGGGTTTTGGGGGCGGGGGATTTGGTCTTGGCCATAAAAAGAAACTCCTTTACCTACGAGAAATCCAGGGATCAATTGAGGTTATGAGTGCACGAACAACATGCTATTGCCGTGGCAACTGCGGTTGAATAATTAATGGTCGGCTTGCTGAGATTTATCCACTATAAACCGTGGTGGGATGTGAATGCCAATGATTTGCACTTCAGATTTTTGCTGGTGCAATGCGGAAAGTCCGATTTGAAAATGGCGGCCGGGAGAGCAGGAAAGTGTTTGTTATAATCAAGATCTTGCCACATTTTATGGAGACCGCGTGTCTCCGGAGACCTGTGGCGGATGCGAGAAAAGTGCCGAGCGGCCCTGTCATCTAACGGTTAGGATACTGCCCTCTCAAGGCAGGTATACGGGTTCGATTCCCGTCAGGGCTACCAAAGTTTCTGTTCCCTTCATATCCAGCGCTGCGAGTAGAAGGCCTCTGGATGTATCACCCCGGTCTGCTGAAGTTCCATAATCTCGACCGCAAACGGGAAGACTCACTGGAAGGTGAACACCAATACGTCATTGCGAGGCCTCAATGTGGCGCAGCACCCGGTTGAGTTCGTCGATGATCGCCGACAGATGATTTCGCGTGGAATCAGTCATCAGGACAGGATCGTAGCGTGCAACCGGCGTTGAAAGGTTCAGGGCGTCTTCGATTTCACAGCGGGCATTGGTTAGTTTCGCGAGTACCTTGCTTCTGCATTCGTGGCGAAGCATCGAGTCTTCCTATCTGGGGGAAGGAAGGCAATTAAAGTCGCACGACGGTAGCAGGTCTGACACGATCATACCGTGATCCAAATCACAAATTTTGAGGCTAACTTTGCAAGCTTGGTTCCGGCTCTGATGGACAACCGCTTCTCAAGAGCGTACGCCGCGGCTATCTTCCTGAAAGGCGTTGCCCGAAGGTCCACGCGAGCATCACGGCCATTAGCAGGCCGCCTGCTCCAGCGGCAAGGACATCGGAGGTGCGGCGAAGGCAGAATTCCCCGAGGCGGGCGACGAGAATGTATCCGACTGCCATGTTGAACGAGCCCCACAGTACGTTCACCATCGGGGAGGACAGGCCGCGACCGGGAGGCGAGGCGAATGGGCTCGGAAATGGACGCCCGCACGTGCCGCTCACGAAGTGTGGGACGGCGTTGGCGAGGAAGGCGCCTCCGAAAAAGTAGCTGAGGTAGAAATACCAGTGCATGGCTCCTCCTGGGGCGGGCGTCATGATGCAGAGTGAGACTCGAGCGGATGATAGCACGCGGGTCCACTTAGCTAATGCGAGGAGTCATGGCAGGCGCACGGAAACGAGCAGCGACAGAATTACGGGTTGAGCAAAATTGCCTTCCGCGAGATCGGCTTTGTTCTACCAAACTACGAGGAATTGCGTGGGGCCAGCAGTTGACGGGCTGCAGCATTCGTTGCATTGATGTTGGGTGAGAGGCGCTCCGCGGCAGAGCGTGCGGTTGCGGCCGCATGAGTGTTTCCCTCCCGGTCCAGTGCCTGGGCCAGGAGCAGATATCCCAAGTCGCTATTCTGCAGGCGCAGCGCCTTCTGGTAATCGGCAACCGCCAGAGGGAAATCGCCGCGAACATAAGCGATGACGCCGAGCCCCAAAAATGCGTGGGAATCCTCGGGTTGCTGCTGTAGGGCAGACTCGAAGCTATGCTGGGCTTGATCAATCTTTCCTTGAGCGTAGTAGGCATATCCCAGATTCGTTAAATCGAGAGCGAGCAGCCGGGGAATTCGAGTGAGCTGAAGAACGTCCTGGTAGTGCGCAATGGCGGCGGAATAGTCCTGTTTCTGTTGCTCGCAGGCCCCCAGATTAAGGTTCCCGATGGGATCCTGAGGGTTGATTCTGACTGCGTTCTGAAAATGAGCCGCTGCCTCGTCCATCTTTCCTTGTGCCAGCAACGCTTGGGCGAAGCTATCTTCTGCAATGAAATTGTTCTGAGTTATCTGGAGCGTGTGGGACCAGAGCGTGAGATTGTTCTTCCAGCAGTCAATATAGCGATGGGAAGCGAAGGCATAGGAGCATAGAACGCAGGCGGCCAGTACCGCACCGGCAATCCGCGGAGCGTGCCACTTTTTCCATAGCTCACTGATTCCCCAGCACGCCATGACGAACAGGCCGATAGCTGGAATGTAGCTGTAGCGATCGGCCATGGCCTGTACGCCGACTTGCACCAGCCCGATCATTGGCACCAGTATTCCGAGAAACCAGAGCCAGCCTACCAACAGATAGGGACGCCGGCTTACGCCTACAAGCACAGTGATGATGGCCAGTAGAATTGCCGCGAATATGGCGTGTTCCGCATTAACGGAGAATCCCGGGTGGGGGTAAAGCGGCGCCAGATTTAATGGCCAAACAGTCTTTCCGATGTATTTCACGTAAGCCAGAGCCGCATTTTGCAGCCGTATCGATAAGGGGAACTCGCGATGCAGTGCGACTGTCTGGGCCAGCATTGTGATCCATGCACTCGCTGCCGAAAGGAAAAACAGAGGCAATTTCTCCAATGTAAGTTGCCGCCATGGATAGGCGGAGGCGAATTCTCCCGACCCGGGGTGTGGGCTGCCAGCACGGCCGAGAGGCCAGTAATCCAGCAACAGGAGCGCGAAGGGCAACGTGATCACCTGCGGCTTTGCCATCAGAGCCAGGGCGAAGGTAAACGCGACTAGTAGATACCGGCCCACGCAAGGTTTGCGCGCGTACCATCCGTATGCGGCGAGAGTGAGCAGAAACAGCAGCATGCTGAGGACGTTCTTGCGTTCGGAGATCCAGGCAACCGATTCCACGTTAAGGGGGTGCACCGCGAACAATGCCGCGACGAACAGACTTCTCCATCGGAACCTTGTGGCCCGGTCCAGCAGCAAGAAAAGGAGAACTGCATTGGCCACATGGAAAAGAACGTTCATGTAGTGCGGTCCGGCCGGATTCAGGCCGAAAAGGCTGACGTCGAGACAGTGGGACAACCAGGTCAGCGGATGCCAGTTCGACTCCGATCGCGTGGTGAAGGCCCATACGAAGGTGTCCCAGTGCAACCCTGAGCGGACGTGAAAATTCTCCAGTACATACGCATTGTCATCGTAATCAAGGTAAGGAGCCCGGCTGATAGGGTTATAAAGCGAGAGCGTGGCCAGCACGAGCAGCAGAGAGCATATCAGCCGGACCCGGCGCGCGCGCTCGGGGGCTTGAGGGGGTGCGGCGCTGGGAATTGTTTCCGACCTGAGGGCCCGCATGCAAGGATTTAATCACGCCGAACGAGGGTGCGGGAACAATCACCGGACACTTTAGTCATGCCTTTTTTCAGAGGAGCAGGATGGGTGGCGGATGCACTCCCAGCAAAAGGACGCATCTATAATGGCGGCCTGAGTATCTAAGGGGAAAATTTCCGTAAGGGGTTCAATATGAGACTGGCAGGGAAAATAGCAGTGGCAGGGTTGTTGGTGATTCCGGCGTTCCTGATGCTGTCGGCGGGGGACCAAAGCTTTCATAACGCGCCGGACTCCACGAAAGAGATGAAGAACCCGTATGAGGGGCAGGCCTCGGCGGTTACGGCGGGAAAAGCGCTATTCATGAAGAATTGCGCGTCGTGCCATGGGCAAAGCGGGCAAGGGACGGGGAATGTGCCGTCGCTGGTGGACGGCAAGATGGAGTCGGTACCCTCGGGTGAAGTTTTCTGGTTCGTGACCAAGGGCGACCAGGGGAATGGAATGCCGTCATGGGCGGCGCTGCCGCAGAAGGACCGGTGGGAACTGGTCAGCTTTGTGAAGTCGATCGGCCTGTCGCAGACCACGGCGCAAGACACGCCGGAAGCGCAGCCAGAGATGGCGAGTTCCACGATCAAGGCTCCGCCGCCGAAGGCGCCGTTCACGGACTTCCGGTACGAGATGCCGGGCAAGGTTCGCAAAATCACTCCGGCGGACCTACCGCAGCCCTATGCGACGAGGTCGGCGGAAAACGGGCCGGAGGTGGTGGCCCGGCCGGCGAATGCGTGGCCGATCGCGCCGAAAGGATTCAAGGTGCAGCTGTATGCGGGCGCTTTGGATACGCCTCGGTGGATGCGAACGGCTCCCAATGGAGATATTTTTGTGGCGGAGAGCACCCCGGGGAGAATTCGGGTGTTCCGCGGGATGAACAGCGATGGCACGCCGGAGCAGATGCAGGTCTTTGCGAGCGGGCTGGATCGTCCGTATGGAATTACGTTCTATCCGCCGGGTCCGAATCCGGAGTGGGTCTATGTGGGCGATACGAACGAAATCATGCGATTTCCCTACCACAACGGAGACATGAAGGCGACGGGACCAGCGCAGAACCTGGTGCCCATGCGGACGGGCGGACACTGGACGCGCACGATTGAATTTTCTCCGGATGGGAAGCGGATGTTTGTGGCGGTGGGGTCCGCGTCGAATGATGACGACACGGATACGCATCCGGACGAAAAGAACCGCGCCAATATTCTGGAGTTCAAGCCGGACGGCAGCGACATGCATGTCTACGCCTACGGGATCCGCAATCCGGGGGGAGGGATTGCCGTAAATCCGAAAACGGGAGAACTATGGTGTTCGGTCAACGAGCGAGATGCGTTGGGAGATAACCTCGTCCCCGACTACATCACGCATGTGCAGGAGGGTGGGTTCTATGGCTGGCCGTGGTGGTACATCGGACCTCACCAGGATCCGCGGCAGAAGGGGAAACATCCGGAACTGAAGGATAAGGCGATCGTGCCTGACGTGCTGCTGCAGGCACACAACGCGTCGCTGGAATTAACGTTCTATGAGGGGAACCAATTCCCTGCAGAGTACAAAGGGGATATCTTCGCCAGCGAACACGGCTCATGGAACCGGTCGGTGCGGGCGGGATATGAGGTAATCCGGGTGCCGCTGCATGGCACGGGTCATGCGAGCGGCGAGTACGAGGACTTTGTCACTGGCTTCGTGCTTCCGGATGGACATGTCTGGGGACGTCCGGTGGGAATCACGGTGGCTCCCGATGGATCACTGCTGGTCAGCGATGACGGGTCGAACTCGATCTGGAGGATCAGCGCCGCAGGAAAGTAAAAGGCACCCGGTCCCGAAAAGGCGTTATCTGATCTGTTAAACGGCGGAAGCCGGTCTGGCAGAGAAGTGCAACAACCGCGAGGCATAAGGTCAACATCCAAGCTTCGTGCCAGAGACGCCCGAACATCCGGATAATCCGCCGTTCACTTCCTCGATGCCGATGGAAGTTCCCGAGGTACAGGCCACGCTGTTCAGCGAAGTCTTACGGGCGCTGGAGGCGCGGGGTTTTCCCTACGCAGTCTCGGGAGCGTTTGCTCTTCGCCAGCACACCGGCATCTGCCGGTTCACCAAAGATCTGGATCTGTTCATGACGGCGAAGACCGCAGCCCAGGTTTTTCCATATCTCCGCGAACAAGGCTTCACATGCGACGTGGTGGATCGGGCGTGGTTAGCCAAAGCACGCAAGGATGAGTTCTATGTGGATCTCATCACCGGCATGAGCAATGGTGTGATTGTGGTGGAGGATTCGTGGATTGAGCGCGCGAAGCCGGCGGTGGTGTACGGGGTCAAGACGCTGGTGCTGGCTCCGGAGGAACTGGTAGCGTCCAAGATTTTTGTGGATAAGCGCGAGCGCTTTGACGGGGCCGACATCGCGCACATCATTTTCGGAACCTACGGCTGCTTTGACTGGCAAAGGGAACTGGAATTGGCAGGCGAGCACTGGGAACTGCTGCTGTGGTCGCTGATGTTCTTTCGTTACGTGTATCCCGCGCACAGCCATTACGTCCCGGCAGAGATCTGGCAGGAATTGCTGGCGCGATTTCAGAAGGTGATTGCGCAGCCGGATCCGAGGGCCGAATTTCGCGGCAGCCTGGTGGACGACCGGATGTTTGCCATTGATGTGAACGAATGGGAGATGGCGAATCTGCTGGAGCAAACGCGGGCGAAGAGGCTGGCGGAAATCGAATCCATTCAGAAATGTTCGAACGCGCAAGCCTCGGGCAAGGCTTCATAGATGAGAGTAGCGGCTACAGGCGATCTGCACTTCACTCCGCAGAGCTACGCGAAGTTGAAGGATCAATTTGAGCGCGTGCGCGATGACGCGGACGTGCTGGTGCTGGCAGGAGATCTTACGAATTATGGGCAGCCCGCAGAGATGGAGCCTTTGCTGAATGTGCTGGTGCGGCTGAGACTTCCGACGGTGGTAGTCCTGGGCAACCATGACTATGAGAGCGACAAGCAGGATGAACTTTGCCGGATGATCGTTTCCGCGGGAGTGAAACTGCTGGATGGCAGCGCCTACGAGCGCGACGGAGTCGGTTTCGCCGGAACCAAGGGATTCGTGGGAGGCTTCGGCCGCGGGGTGCTTACCGCGTTTGGAGAGCGGCAGATCAAAGACTTTGTGCGTGCATCCATTGACGAAGCTCTGAAACTGGAGCGCGCCATGTCGCAACTGCGCGCCAATAAGCGCTTCGTCGTGCTGCATTATTCCCCCATTGCCGAGACCGTGCAGGGCGAGGCGGCGGAGATTTTTCCGTTCATGGGCACGTCGCGGCTGGCCGAAGTGGTGGACCGGCATGGAGCTGACGTGGTGGTGCACGGCCACGCGCATCATGGGCGCCCCAACGGGCATACTCCGACGGGAATTCCGGTACACAATGTGGCAATCTCACTCTTGCAGGCGCAACAACCCTCGATGCTCTACCGCGTCTTCGATCTGTAGTTAGTGGAAATCGTGTGAGACGGTTTCGGCTTTGGTGACGAAGAGCGGCAAGACACGTTCGGCCTTCACGGAAATCACATTGTCCTGAGTCTGCAGAATTCCTTCCACCGCCAAAAAACGCTCGGAAGCCAGCAGCAGCCGGTTCTGATGAAAAAGATCGGGCGCGATGATGGCATTGGCGACTCCGGTTTCATCTTCCAGGCTGATAAACACAAATCCTTTGGCGGTGCCGGGACGCTGGCGGGTAATGACGCAGCCTCCGATGCGGAGGCGCTTTCCGGTGGGCAGATCGCGAAGTTCGATGGCGCGGCGAATTCCCATCGCAGTCAGCCATTTACGGCGGTACGCTACCGGATGCGGGCCGACGGTGAGCCCGGTACCGTGAAAATCCGCTACCAGACGTTCTTCATAATTCATCGGCTGCAGCGGAGATGGAGAATCGGGCTCCGGCTGATTTTCGAGCAGCGGCCCGGAAGCGCGCACCGCGCGCTCCACCTGCCACAAGGCGTCGCGGCGGTGAAGTTTCGAGTCGCGAGCCGTGGGTTGTGGGGAATGCCCGACTGCATTCAGCGCGCCGACTTCCGCGAGCGTGGTGAGTTCGTCTTTCCGCAATTCCGGGACGCGGCGAGTGAGATCATGAACCGAGGTGAAGGGGTGCAACATGCGTTCGCGGATCAATGATTTTGCGGCGTCTTCGCGCAGTCCCCGAACGTAGCGCAGGCCCATGCGGAGGGCGATCATGCCGTCCCTAGGCGGCTCCCTTTCGTTGCGCACGGATTCAGGTTGGCTAACGACCAACGACCGGCGGCCAACGTCCGACGACGGTCGGCCAACGACTCGCTCCAGCGTGCAATTCCACTCTGATTTCGTCACATCCACAGGCAGCAGCTTTAATCCGTGGCGCTGGGCGTCTTTGACAATGGTTGCCGGAGAATAAAATCCCATCGGCTGATTGTTGAGGAGCGCCGCGGTGAAAGCCGCAAGATAGCGGCATTTTAAATAAGCACTGGCGTAGGCGATCAACGCGAAGCTGGCTGCGTGCGATTCGGGAAATCCGTAGAGCGCGAAAGAAGTGATGGAAAGAATGATTTCTTCCTGTGCCTTTTGCGAGATCCCGTTGCGGGTCATGCCGGCGCGCAGCTTAGTTTCAATCTGGCGCATGCGCGCTTCCGAGCGCTTGAATCCCATGGCGCGGCGAAGCTCCTCGGCTTCGCCGCCGGAAAATCCCGCGACCACCATGGCGATGCGCAACAGTTGCTCCTGAAACAGCGGAACGCCGAGCGTGCGCTTGAGAACCGGTTCGAGAGAAGGATGGGCATAGGCGACTTCTTGCCTTCCCTGGCGCCGCTCCAGAAATGGATTCACCATCTGGCCGACGATCGGGCCGGGCCGGATGATCGCGACTTGCACCACAATGTCGTAAAACCTTTTCGGGCGCAGGCGCGGAAGGCAGGACATCTGCGCGCGACTTTCCACCTGGAACATGCCAATGGTGTCGGCCTGCTGCAGCGCGGAATACACTTCCGGATCATCTTGCGGAAGATGCGCGAGGTCGACTTCTTCGTCGTAACGATCGCGAATCAGTTCGATGGAATCTTTGAGCACGGCCATCATGCCGAGCCCGAGCAGGTCGACTTTGACAATGCCCATGTCCGCGCAATCTTCTTTGTCCCATTGCACGACGACACGTCCGGGCATGGACGCCGGTTCGAGGGGCACGACGGAATCCAGTTGCCCCTGGCAGATGACCATGCCGCCAGAGTGCTGCCCGAGATGGCGGGGCATGTCCTGCACGGCGAGGCACAGTTCGTAATATTTGCGCAGGCGGGGATGCGTGAGGTCGAGTCCGGCATCATGAAAGCGGCGGTCGAGTTTGTCATTTTCATCGCGGAATTCCCATGTCGCGACAGCGGCGGAAATCTTGTTGAGAGTCTCCGGATCGAATCCCATGACTTTGCCCATTTCGCGGGCGGCCATGCGATTGCGGTAGGTGATGACATTGGCGGTCATGGCCGCGCCACGCTCGCCGTAACGCCGGTAAACATACTGAATCACTTTTTCGCGCTCCTCGCCGCTGGGCAGGTCGAGATCGATGTCGGGCCACTCGCCGCGTTCTTCGGAGAGAAATCGTTCGAAAAGCAGTTCCATGCTGATGGGATCGACCGCCGTGATCCCGAGCGAGTAGCAGACGGCGCTGTTGGCGGCCGAGCCACGTCCTTGCACGAGAATATTTTTTTGGCGGCAATGGCGAACGAGATCCCAGACGATGAGGAAATATCCGCCAAGATGAAGTTTGTTGATCAGCGCCAGTTCCTTTTCGATCTGGCATCGCGCCCGGCTCCGGATGTCTTCTTTGGTCCGGCCGTAACGCTGGTGAAAACCTTCCCAGGTGCGCTCACACAGAAAAGATTCGATGGTTTCGCCTTCCGGCACGGGATAGCGGGGAAATTCATAGCCAAGTTCTTTGAGCGTGAATTCCAGGCGGGAAGAAAGTTCGAGCGTGTTGTGCAGGGCTTCGGGGAGATCTGTAAAAAGCTGCCGCATTTCGTTGACAGGTTTTAGAAAGCGTTCGGAGTTGCGGGTGAGCAGGCGTCCGGCGGTGGCGAGGGTGCGGTGATACCGAAGCGCCGTGAAGGCATCGCAGAGTTGGCGATTTTGCGCCGTCGTGTAACAAACTCCATTGGTGGCCAATAGCGGGAGGTTGAGAGAATGCGCAATTGCAATCGCAGCCTGGTTGCGCGCTTCTTCTTCGCGCAGAAAATGGCGCTGCAATTCGACATAAACATTCTGCGGGCCGAAAATTCCAACGAGTTGATCGATCGTACGGCGAGCTTCGTCGATTCCGCCATTTCTTAGTGCGGCCGCAAGCGGTCCTTCGTCGCCGCCGGTCAGGCAAATGAGTCCGCTGGCATGCTCTTGTAATTCTTCAGGACGAACCGCGCCCTCCCCTTTTTTAGCGCGCAATTTCATTTTGGTGATGAGACGGCAAAGGTGTTGGTATCCCTCGCGCGTAGAGACCAGCAAAGGGACCCTGAAGTCACCACAGAGGCACGGAGTCCCCGAGGAATTGGTTACGTTTTTATTCTTCTTTTCTGTGTGTCCGTGCCGCTGTGGCGAAATGCCATTCGCGCTCACCTCCGCTCCGATATGCGCTTTGATCCCGATTTTTTTGGCGGCGAGATGAAAGCGCGGAGATCCGTAAAGCCCGTTCATATCGAGAAGCGCCATGGCAGGCATCTGCAGTTGTGCGCACACGGTGGCCAGTTCCTCAGGCACCGAGGCGCCTTCGAGAAAGCTGAAAGCCGAACGAGCATGCAGTTCTACGTACATCGGAATCATTGAGAAATTGTGGAATTGAGAAATTGAGTAATTGAATGATTTTCATTAACGCGCGTTTCAATGACTCAATCACTCAATGGCTCAGCTCCCCTCAGTCATACGTGCCTTCGAGAAACCATCCTCCCCCGAGCAGGTCGTGAACCAGGCGATAGAGAGCCACACATTCCGCTTGCTGTAAGGCGATGTCCCACTCATCGCGCGCCCAGGCCTCGCGTTCCCACCAATCGCCGGAAGAGCGCCATGGGCCCGCTTTCCAGAGGACTTTGCCCTGCACCTCTTTTTTGCTTGCACAAACTACTTGTGCCGGGAGACCCGATTCCAACGTGACCGCCGCGCGCAGCGCTGGTCGAAAACGGCGGAGTGCCATCACGGCCGGTTCTCTGCCGGACGAATCTTGATCTGCCGATTTCTGATTTGTTCCTGCAGACTGCGTCGTGAATCGTTGCATGCGAAAGCCTTCGGGACGATGCGTGTCGAGCAATTCCACCGCGCCTACCTGGGTTTCGCCAACCAGGCTGCCAATCCGTGCCAATATGAGTTCGAGCTTTTCCGGTTCCGGAGATGGCGGTAGAAACAATCCGCTCTGCATCGAGCGAGGCCGCACAGGTTCGGCGTGAAGATGAATTTTCACGATCGGAGCGCCCGGCGGATGCGCGTTCAAATCCAACTGCAGGAGTTTCAGAAAAAGCCGGGCATCGAGCATAGGCAGCGGCAACCGCAACGTGCGCGTGAACGTGCTCTTGCGATGCGCCACAAAATAACGCGGCTGCTTCAATTGCGGAACTTCCGAGTCGTCGCTCTCGCTGGGAATACCGAAATTTTCATTCTCTTCATCAATCCCCGGCTGGTTATCGAGATCGAGGGTGAGTTGCAGTTCCTGCGTGGCCAGGGCGCGCGATGCCAGACGAGCGCAGATTTTTTCGAGTAACTGATTCAGCAGAAAAGCCAAAGGTTCGAGCAGAAGAATAGGATTTTCCAGTTCCAGCCCCTCTTCAAAAACAATCGGTTCTTCCACCGGAACCAGGGTGCGTGAAGCCGCACCGCGCGCCAGTTGCCGCAAATGCACTCCGTTTTGTCCCAGTCGCTCGCTGAGAGCAATTTCCGGCAACCCCGCTAACGCCCGCAGATTGCGCACGCCCCAGCGTTCGAACGTTTCCAGCAAGCGTTCAGCCTGATCCCTTTGCTTGCGCTGTGGTTGATCGCCATTGCTTCCCGGCTGTTCGGCAAATAAAACCTTTAACGGTAGAGGTCCCAACCACTCTACTTCCTTGCCGAACGGGATTACGGTAACGCCGGGGAATCCGCGCGCCGCAAGCATGGCTGTATCGGGATTGGAAGCGATAGCAATATTGGCTTCCAGTCCCAGCGAGGCTGCACGCTGGTGGAGGGCGCGGGCAAGTCCGGGCAGAGTTCCAAGGAGCGATTCCATCCCGGCAAGGTCGAGCAGAACAGTGTCGCAAGCCGAGTCTTCCACGCACGGCGAAAATGATTGCGCGCCATCGAGCAAGGCGGCATGAGCCGTAGATTCTTGCATTGGCGAACGTGGCCGCAGAACGAGTTCCCGGCAAAGTTCGGCTTGTGTTTTCGTCATCCCGGGTTCTATGCCGATGGCATTCGCACGTTCGTTAACGGCCAGGACTTTTTCCAGAGGAGGCTTGCCTTCGAGTACGGCGACAGGTTGTGATCGCAACTCCGCCTCGGCGCGCAAGACAGCGGCAAGGGGAAAATTCGGCACGTGGATGCAAGCAAACGTCATAAGGCAGCTTCTGCAGTTGCGGTTTTAGCGCCAGGCAGTTGCACTCGTGAAGGTTGTTGAAGCCGAACTCACCGGCTTGCGAGGAGCTTCGGGCAAACCGCAATCTGAATTTTGAGAGCCAAGCCGCAAGCGTACGACTTCGATATCAATTTCCAGTTCGGTCAGCAATTGCGCGTGTGCAGGTTTTGCTGAAGGCGTGGCGTCTGAAAACGGAGAAGCCTGCCGCGAAAGCTTCAGCAATAATGACGAACAACTGCCTGCAATGGGCTGCTGTTCGAGCACAAGTAAGACGGTGGGCTTGTGCTCCACCGCGCGGCGGAAACGAAACCATGTAGTCAGCGGAATGCGCCGTACAGACTGCAGCGGCAGATCGGCGAGATCGAGCGCAATCAGGCCAAAGCCGCCGCTTTCGAGTAAAAAGTCCGTCGCGCGCAGAAGTTGCTCGATACGCTCTTCGGCTGGATGCCTGGTCTTGCCATTCCTGCCCTGTGGCCGTGAATCTGAAGTCTTCTTTCTTTTCTGCGGGGAATCTTCGCCGCAGCGAACCCATAAAAGCTTGTCGAGATCGACCGCGGCTGAGGCTGCAGATTGCGGGTCGAAGGAATTGCCGGCATCGACTAATACGGAGAACTGTCCGATGCGGGTGGCGGCCGATAAAGCAGCCAGCAAAATGCTGGTGCGTCCGGAGGAGGCAGGGCCGAAAATTTCTGTCAGGCAGCCGAGGGGCAATCCGCCGGTCAGCGCGTCGAGGGAGGCAATTCCACTGGAAGCCATCTGAGGCGCGGGGCGGATTTTGAGCTGCGAAGCGGGGGTAATACCGCCCGGGTAGATTTCCGAGAGAAGTTGGGGTTTTTTAGGAGCAGCCGTCGGGGAACACACCCCGGCTGGGAGTTCGGCATCAAAAAGAAAAGGGCGGCCCTGGGCCGCCGAAGTGGAAACCACGGCGGAAGACATAATTCCTCATTAAATATCAGGGAACACCGGGGGAGCAGCCCGGAGGCGTTTTCGCTTTTTATTCGCCTATGAGAATTCTGCGCTGGCGTGAAGGAGTTGTCAAGGGCCTTAGGTTTCCGGCGACTTTTAGGATGCCCTCAGCCAGTGTTGTGCAATCCTGCCGCGATCCCGTTGATGGTCGCGCCCAGCGGATACTCCAGTTCCGATTTGTTCCCGCCCTGCTGTTTGCGGCGCATCAGTTCCACCTGAATCAGGCTCATGGGATCGACATAGGGATTACGCAGGCGAATCGAGCGGGCCAGTACGCGATTACCCGCTAATAACTGGCGCTGACCGGTAATGTGCAGAATCATACGCCGAGTGCGCATGAATTCATGTTCAAGCATGTCGAAGACGCCGTTGCGCAAAGCTTCATTGCGAACCAGTCCAGAATACATACGAGCAATCCCCAGGTCTGCCTTTGCCATGCCCAATTCCACGTTGCGCAGCAGGTCGGCAAATAAGGGAAAACCGTACAGCATCTCGCGCAGCAGTTGTTCTTTGGCGTTTCCCTGAGCCACAAAATTTTGAAGCGCATAGCCGACGCCAAACCATGCCGGTACAGCATGCCGGCTCTGCATCCATCCAAAGACCCAAGGGATGGCACGGAGATCTTTCAGTTGGCGGCTTTTCGCGCGCCGTGCCGGACGCGATCCGATGCGCGCCGTATCCAGTTCGTTGACAGGCGTTGCCTGCTCGAAGTATTCGAGGACCTCGGGATTATCGGCAATTTCGCGGCGATAAACGGAGTGGGCCTGCTGCGACATTTCTTCCATCGCACTTTCCCAGCGTGCATCGAGGGAACTGATGTCGTGGCCGGGGTGAGTCAATGCCTCGAGGCTGGCGGCAATCATCAGTTCCAGATTCCACTCCGCCAGCACCGGATCGGCGTACTTCCAGTTCAATACTTCGCCCTGCTCGGTGATGCGGATCTCTCCGGAAAAGCACCCCTCCGGTTGGGCTGTAATTGCGGAATGAGTCGGGCCGCCGCCGCGTCCGACGGTTCCTCCGCGGCCATGAAAGAGCCGGAGTTTGACATTGCACTCGCGAGCTACGCGGTGCAGGTCGCGATGTGCTTTGTAGATTTCCCAAGTGCTGGTGAACATCCCGCCATCTTTATTGGAATCCGAATATCCCAGCATGATTTCCTGCCACCGTCCCCAGGAATCGAGAAGAGGAATGTAATCGGAATTCTGCCAAATGCGCCCCATGATGGCGGGTGCGCCACGTAAAGCTTCAATCGATTCGAAAAGAGGAACGGGCATCAATCCGGGATCGAGCGGGGAGGCCTGCAGATCGGTGCCGCTGAACTTTGCCAGTTTCAAGACGGCGAGCAAATCGTCTTCCGACTCTGTGCCGCTCACGATGTAGCGAGAGATGCTTTCGGGCGAATGCGTCTTTTTCAATTCGGAAACCGTCCGCAACGTCTCAATCACGCCGCGCGTCGCAGGCGAGAGACTCTCAAGTGCAAGCTTCGTAATTCTTTTCGCTTTCCAGTCCAGCAGTTCCTTCAGGGCGCCGGCGTGAATAGCGGCATGCTGTCGGATGTCCAGCGTATGAAGATGAAATCCGAAGGTACGAACTTTTCTCAGCAGCGGATCGATAAAACCCCCGGCCAAGCGTTGGCCACGGTTGGCCCGCAAGCTGTCACGCATCAGCAGAAGGTCGCGTTCAAACTCCCCGGAACTGCCGTAGGCTGCGGGATTGGATAATGATTCCGCGCTGAGATGCAGTTTGTGCAGTATGTAAGAAAGAAAGCGGCGGTAACTCTCCGAAGGATTCTGCTCACCCCAGAGAATGTGCACTCCGGGGATGGCGTTTTCGTACCTTTTCAGTTGCGAGAGCATTTCTTCCGAAGCCGGAACCTGGCGCAGAGAAGAACTCAGGCGGTCGCTGAGCTGTTCAATGTCGCGGGTGTACTCGCGAAACAGGAGTGTTCGGGCGAAGTCCAGCGCATTACGTGTGCACTGCGGACTGACCAGTGGATGTCCGTCGCGATCTCCACCAATCCAGGAGCCGAAACGAAGCGCATTGGGCAGAGTTGATTCATCAACCTCGATGCCGTAGATCTCGCGAAATGATTCGGCAATCTCGGAGTAGACTCTGGGCAGAGTTTCGAAGAGTGAGAGGCGAAAATAGCGCAGTCCCATGCGGATTTCGTCGTCCACGGTTGGTTTGGTGAGACGCACTTCATCCGTCTGCCAGAGCGCGGTGATGGCAGCGCAGATCGCGGTTTCAGCCTGTTTTACTTCTTCTGCGGTGAGGGGGAGCCGGTCGAGAAGTTCCAATTGTTCCGCGATGCGGCGGCGTTTGAGGAGCACCGTCTGCCGCGCGACTTCAGTGGGATGTGCGGTGAACACCGGAGTGGCAACGATCTTCGCGAGCGCGTGCAGTGCATCGCTGGCGGAGATTCCAGCTTGTTTCATACGCAACAAGGTGCCGCGAAAGGAACCAGGCAGCGGAGCGTGGCCGCTATCCAGTTTGCCGGCGCGCCGCCGCCGTTTGCGATGATTGGTTTCCGCCAGATTGGCGAGTTCGAAGTAAATGGCGAAGGCTTTGGTGATTCGATAGGCCTGGAGCGGGCCCATGTGGCCGATGATTGACTGGGCTTCAGCCATGAGTGCAGCCGAGTCGCTGCTGTCGCCACGTCCGCGTTCGCGGCGCTGAATCATGAGCTTGCGCAGCCGCTCAACCGAGGCCAGCAAATCCTTTCCGCCTTGCTCGAGCAAGACCTGCCCGAGCAGGGTTCCCAATGAACGAACGTCACGGCGGAGGGGATTGTCTTTGACGGGATCGTCCGAACGCGCGGTGAGTTCCGCCAGGCGCGCGTTCTGGTCTTCGGGATTCCAAAGCTGCTTCGAGGACTTCATGGCCTAAAGCTATCAGGATAAATGAGCCCTCGGGAATGCAGCCGGGGAATGAGTTGGCAGGGAATTCGATTCAGCGGGGTAACTCGAAGCGATAGCCGATTCCGCGAAGCGTCTTCAGGTACTGGGGATGGCGAGGGTTCAGTTCAATCTTTTCGCGAAGGCGGCGGATATAAACGTCTACCGATCGAGGCGTCACGAAGGACGTTTCTTTCCAGACTCCATCGAGTAATTGGTCGCGGGTCAGAACGCGTCCACGGTGCGTGGCTAGATATTCGAGCAGGCGGAATTCACGAACGGTTGTGAGAACGTTTCTTCCATCTACACGAACGGTCATGGAGGACAGATTGATTTCAATCCCGCCAAGGGTCAGGATTTCGTCCTCTTTTGGGGTTTGTTGCCGTGTGACGCGCAGAACGCTGCGGACCCGGGCAACCAGTTCCCGCGGGCTGAATGGCTTGGTAACGTAGTCGTCGCCGCCCAACTCCAGACCATAAATCTTGTCGGCTTCCGACACTTTTGCGCTTAAAAAGATAATGGAGGCGCCAGCCAAGCTGGGAGTCTGGCGAATCTGACGGCAGAGGACGAAGCCGCTGTCACCGGGGAGCATGATGTCGAGTAGAAAGAGGGCTGGAGCCTGCCGGATGGCTTCGGAGAGCAGAGATCTCCCGTCCGGGAAATTTTGAACACTGAATCCGGCACTTAGCAGAGTATGCGAGATAAGCCGGGCGATGTCCGCCTCGTCCTCCACGACGAAGACAAGAGGGTGTTCGGCCGGAGCGCTCTGTGCAGGTTCATCAGGGTTAGAGGATTCCGCTGAAGTGTGCATTTTCGTGCTGCGAACTGGCTGCCGACACAACTCCCCGGCGCTTGCATAAGGAATGTAGAGAGGAATTGTTTCTCTAATGTTTCCGATTTGTTAAGGGATGATGAATTTTGAGGAAGTGCCTGACAACAATGAAAATTATGGTGCCGCACGCTTCTTCGGTGCGTGCCGCAGGCTGCGGCCTTCAATCAGGCTGTAGAGATCCTCAGCTAAATTCGTGGTGTGATCGCCGGCGCGCTCGAGGGCCTGCGCCATGAGAAGGATTTCGAAACTGGATACACCGCCATGCTCATGCGTTGCCAGATGCTTTTGGAACAGGCCGTGGCAAAGGCGGTCTACATCTTTATCCATCTGGAGGACTCTTCGCGCACACTCCAGGTTAAGCTTCGAGAAGCCCTGGTAGATGAGGTCGAGCATGTCCCGAAGGATCGCCGCCATTTCGACAAGCTGGCGGGAGTCGGCGGATGGAATTTTTTCCTGCCGGGCTTGAACTCGCAAGGCCACGCTCATGACGAGGTCCCCGATACGCTCCAGGTCGGTCGTGCTCTTCAGAGCGGAAAGCAACTGTCGCGCGCGGACCTCGTTGACTCGAGTGATAGCGGCGGGTAACTCTTCGTCAATGCGGCGTTCGATCAGGTCAAGTTCTTTCTCGCAGTCCTTGATGGCCAGAAAGGCCATGCGCGAAGATTCTGTGAGCAGGTCGCGCAAATTGAAGGCGGCATCACGCGCGATCAGGCAGGCTTTGAGAGCGAGCTGGCTGAGGTCTTCCGAGCTCAATCCGGAGGTACGCGACTCCTGCGATCTGGCGGCAGATTTTGCGGGCTTCGCGGTTGCGGACTCTGACAAATCCTGATCACCGTTGCCGGATCGCGCGTCTTGGGAACCCTTGGGTTTGCGTGCCATTCTGATCGTGGGCGAACGATCCAATTTAACTCACAGAGTCTAATTCACAATTGTGAAAATGTGATTAAAAGGCTGTTGGATGTGAAAGTCCGGGTTCCGGGTTTGCGCCCAGTATGTTTCTGGATTTAGATTGGATTGGTGGACCTTCGGCAGAATTTCCAGCGGCAATTTGCCTACGATGCATGGGCAAATTGCGAAGTTCTTGCCGCATTGCGGGCGAATACTCCGCCGGAGCCGCGATGCATGCAGCTTTTTTCACACATTCTTTCGGCCGAATACTTGTGGTTCGAGCGCCTGCAATCGCGTCCGCCCAGCGTCGCCGTCTGGCCCGATCTCAGGATGCAAGACTGCGAAAAATACGCTGAGGATGTGCCGAAGATGTGGAGCGACTTCCTCGCCAAACTGGACAATTCATCGATCAACGCGGACGTTGCCTACAAAAACAGCAAAGGCGAGCCGTGGAACAGCAGTGTGGTCGATATTCTGAATCACGTCATTCTGCACTCGGCCTATCATCGCGGCCAGATCGCAACCCGGATGCGCTCTCTGGGACAAACTCCTGCTTATACCGATTTCATCCACGCGGTGCGCCAGCACCATGTGAAGTAGCTTTGCTTTTGCCCTCGAATGCCTGAATCCGTAGAATGCAGCGATGAAAAAAGTCTGCACATTCCTGGTAGTTGTGTTGCTCGCGGTCGCGATGCGCGGGGCGGATCAACCAAAGATTCCGGCACTTCCGGAGGCGCTCGCCAATAATGCGGTTGCAAGGCTGCGGGGCGGGGCCCAGCTCTTTTCAATCATGGGACTAGGGCCACGCAAGACCTGGAAGGACGTTAGCAACAGAATGTACGTCCTGCATATGGGATCTGATACGTGGGTTCCAGGGCCAGATCTTCCCGGAGTTGCCGGCCGGTTGGGTGCGTCGGCAGCTGGGGCTCAGAACAGAGTCTACGTTTTCGGGGGATACATCGTCGATAAAGATGGGAACGAAATCATCGTTCCGGACGTGAATGCCTTCATCCCGAATGAGCACCGGTGGTATCGCGCTCCTGATATGCCCGTGGCAGTGGATGATGCAGTGGTCGGCGTGTTGCGCGATCGATACATCTACATCATTGGAGGACGGTCGAATGCCGGGCCGGTCAACAAGGTGCAAGTCTACGATGCGCAGAAAAACGCGTGGAGCGAGGCCACACCGTATCCCGGAACTCCGGTCTTCGGGCATGCTGGCGGCCTGGTACAAGACACAATCGTGTATATCGATGGAGCGGCCAGGAATACCGCGTCGGGCGCTCCCTACGTGGCTTCGGACCAGTGCTGGATGGGCAAGATCGAGCCAAGAAATCCCCATAAGATCGTGTGGACGAAACTTCCGGATGATCCGGGCACGGCGCGTTTTGGCATTGCGGGAGGAAGTTCAGAAAAGGAGCATCGGATCTATTTTTCCGGGGGAACGAGCGAGCCCCACAATTACAAGGGGTTGGATTATCACGGCAAGGCGGTTGAACCGGCGGCGACGACGTTTTATTTCGATCTACGTAGCAACTCGTGGGATTTTGTCGGTAGCGACACTCCTGAGCCCCGCCTCGACGCCCGCGGTCTTCTGTCCACGCCCCAGGGGATGTTGATTGTCGGGGGAATGTTGCAGGGGCAGACGATAACAAAGGATGTCACCGTAATTTCGGTCAAGAAGAAATAAATTCCTACCGGGCTCGTGCCAACACGAGCGTGACGTCGTCCGGTTGTTCGTTGTCGCCGATCCAGTCATCAACCGCAAGGGTTACGGCTTGGCTGATCTGGGTTAAGGACGCGTCACGGTTCTCACGCACGATATCAATCAGACGAGATTCGCCGAACTCGCCAAAATCATTTTCGGGCTCGGTGACGCCGTCGCTGTAAGCCACGAAAATCTCCCCCGCATGCATCTGCACCGATCCTTCGTCGTACGACATATTATCGAACAGCCCGACGACGGTTCCTCCAGATTCCAGGCGACGTACGGTACCATCTTTTCCCATAATTATGGGGGGAAGATGGCCGCCGTTGCTGTACGTCAGGCGATGGGAAAGACCGTCATAAATTCCAAGAAATAGAGTTGCGTATTTTTCCGGCGGCGTGCTTTCGTATAACTGGTGATTCAGTAAGGCTAGAAGAGACGACGGCGAAATCTCCGCTCCCTCGGGCCACGTCGCCATCAGGCGACCACTTCCGGCCACGCTGCCGACGGCCATCGGTTCGCGCATCTGTGGCGCGCTTTCAACACTGTAAGCGCGCACCGCGGAGTGAATGGTGGCCATCAGCAGGGCTGCTGAAATTCCCTTACCGCTGATGTCGCCCACGGCGAGGATCATCTTGTGGGAACTTGCTGCGAGAAAATCGTAGTAGTCTCCGCTCACGGTGCGGGCCGGACGACAGAAGCCGTGTACCTCCAGCGATTCCAGCTCTGAAACCTGGCGCGGGAAGAGCTGAGCCTGGACCTCCTGGGCAATAGCCAACTCATTTTCGAGACGCTGCTTCTCCTTTTGCTCTTGAATGAGCTTCTCGATGGAAGCCGTCATGGAATTGAATGACAGGGCGAGATCTGCCAGTTGATCACTGGATCGCACGGGGATGCGGTGACTGAAATCGCCGCGGTCCACATGGCGGGTGGCTTCGTGCAGTTCCGCGATGGCTCGGGTCACCGTGCGCGTCATACGCGTGCCGGTGAATAGAGCTATCAGTTCGATGATGGCGAAAAAGATTCCAACCGCGAGCAGGATGTACTCGACGCCCGTGGCAAAGTCCCCGAGCGAAGCGAACAAATGGGCATAGAGCAACGAAGGGGTCGTGCGAACCCGAACCAGGGCGCCTGCTCGTTCGCTCTCGCCGGTATGCCAATCGACGACGCGCAGCGGCGTCACAAAATGGATTTCCCGATCGATGAAGCCGGAAGCAGGAGGCAGGTTCCCCACGGTGAACGTAGGCGTCAACAGTTCGTGGTCTTTTTGCGCGGAGCCCTTTTTGCTTTGGGTGATCACAAAGCCCTGATCTGAGTTGGTGATCTGGGTCTGCGTCTTCGATGGCTCTGAGGGCGCGGCCGCTGGGGGCGCCGTTTCCAGATGAATTCCGCTGGCGTAGAGCGTGATTTCACCCACGCTCTCGGCGAATTGCGACATCAGGCCCTTATCAACTGCCTCACTTGTGATAACGGTTAGCTGGGCCGAGCGTGCTGGCAGCACTATGGCAACTCGAAGATACAGGTGGTCTTGGTCGCGCACGATCGCGTGAAAGGGCATTCCACGTCGCATGTCCTGCGCAAATTCGTTGGCTGGATTGTTGAAGAACTCTGGATAGGCAAATTTCGCGGCAGGGTCCCCAGCACAGAAGGGAAGGGGAGTATTTCCGATCCAGGCGCACACCTGACGTTTTTGCCAGGCAGTCTGATGTTTTTTCAGGCCTTCCAGCGACTCCGCGTTCGGAGTCTCTCCGCGATCAAGCCGGGCTGCCAGTTCATTGGCAATAGCTGCATTGCCCGCATCCGCGCTGCGCATTTGCGAGTTTAATTCCGAGGTCACAATGAAGCCCGCAAATTGGCCGGCGAAAAGATAGAGGGTAATAAATGCCATCGCGGCGAGCAATACCACCGGAATCACGCCGATAAAAACGTAAGTGACGATCAGGCGATTGCGCAGTCTCCATAACAGCCGGCGCTTTAGCCATCCGAAAGCGAGGATAGCGAACAGGAAACCGGCAATAAATGTAAGAAAATTGACCCAGCCTTCGAGATGCTCGCCCCAGCTTGAGCCGAAAAGCCCCAGAATGTGCTCCAGCAAGAATAAAAGCGCAGCCAGACCAGCCAGATAGCAAGCGATCCGCGCCATGCGCCCTTCGGGCCAGAGTCCCGCGTGAACGAGCTTTTCACGGAATTTGTAATAAGCAGAGTTCATTTCCATGCTCGATTGCGGGCAGGCTCAAAAATACGATTATAGCCGTGCGACACCGGTTCTCATTTAGAATGCGGCGGTGCGCACAATCTTACAAATCTCGTTCGTTGCCGTCGCTTTGGTCGCCGTAGCGGTGGCTGGCAAGCAGGATGCATCACCCTCTTCCCAGCAGCCGCAGGTCAAGGTGAACGTGCTGAATGTCTGCACACCTTCCGCAGAAGAACAGAAGGAAATCGGTTCCGCGCTGTCCCGGATTCCGAAGCAATCCGCTTTCGGCAGTGATTTCGAAATCTCTCGCGGAGTATCCACGTTGACGGACATGCCGAATTTTCTGCAGGCGCAGCAGGCCGCCCAGGTTTCCCAAAAGCCCTCTGTAGCTAGTTACGTACGAATTCGCCGCGAGTTCCCTGAACAGGCGTCTTTTTCCAATGTGCAATATTCGTTCAGCAACGATGGACAGAATATGGTGGAGACCCTGGTGCTGCACATTCGGGATCCCAAAGAGTTGATCCAGATTTCATTGGAAGACAGCGCGTCTGCGGTGACATCGCCATTGACCATGTTGAATGCCAACACCCCGGTCAGCCGGATTCGTCTGGAGCGTTTTGGGAAAGCTTCGGTCGCATTGGCGCGTTGTACGCAGGCCGAAGGCGGCCCGGCAGTCGACCAGAGCGCCTATGAACCGTTGTTCCGGAGCGGCTCATCAATCCTGGCAAGTTATCGCAAGATGCTCGGTGTGAGGAGAATCGTGCCGGTGGAGCTGGCAAAAATTTCAAGCGGCAAATCGGCAGCCGGAGAATCAGCCACTCGCAAACCCGGGAAAGATCAATAGCGAGAATCTCGCGGAAGCATGAAGACGTTTACGCTTTGCATCCAAAATTCAAATCTGCAATCTATATCTGCACCGATAAAAACAAATGAGCGAAATTCGCAATGTAGTGATCATTGGTTCCGGATGCTCCGGCCACACCGCTGCACTTTATACGGCCCGCGCCAATCTCAGTCCGCTGGTGATTGAGGGTCACGAACCGGGCGGGCAACTGTCGTTGACGACGCTGGTGGAGAATTTCCCCGGGTTCCCCGAGGGGATCCTCGGTCCACAATTGATCGAGAACATGCGCAAGCAGGCGGAACGTTTCGGTGCGGAGTACCGCATGGCGCACCTCACGAGCGCCGATCTGAGCCAAAGACCTTTCGTGCTGCACCTCGGCAAGCATCAGGTTCATACGCAAAGCCTCATAATCGCCAGCGGAGCCTCCGCTAGATGGTTAGGGCTTCCCCATGAGCAGCAACTGATTGGGCATGGCGTCTCTTCATGCGCCACCTGTGACGGCTTCTTCTTCTCGGGAAAAGAAATTGTTGTGATCGGCGGCGGTGACTCGGCCATGGAAGAAGCCTTGTTCCTCACCCGCTTCGCGACGAAAGTTACGCTCATTCACCGCCGCGATTCTTTCCGTGCCTCGAAGATCATGCTCAAGCGCGCGCAGGAGCATCCGAAAATTCAGTTTCTGACCGATACCGTCGTGGAAGACGTGCATGATGTGGAAAAGAAAGAAGTGACCGCCTTGAAGCTGCGGAACCTCAAAACCGGCAAAGTTTGGGATTTTCCCACCAGTGCCATGTTTCTGGGAATCGGCCACGAGCCTAACGCTAAGATGTTCGAAGGCCAACTCGATATGGATCAGGACGGCTATCTTAAGACGCACAACTACGTGCATACGCGGGTTCACGGCGTGTTTGCCTGCGGGGACGTGCAGGACCGGCGCTATCGCCAGGCCATCACGGCTGCGGGAACCGGGTGCATGGCCGCCATCGAAGTGGAAAAATTCCTGGAGGAGCACGGCAAGTAACCCCTCGATCTTCCGACCGATTCCCGTTACTTCGGTTATCTTCTGCTCCCCTCAGAGGTTTCTTAGACTACGTGTAAATGAAAAGCTACTTGCGGCGATGGGGAGCCATCGGGGTCCTGCTCTCTGTCGTAGTGGTTGTGTCGGCCCCCAACCAAGTGTTTGCCCAGGACTCAGAGGGACGAAAGATCGTCAGTAAGGTCGCCCCTCGTTATCCGGAACTCGCGCGCAGAATGCAGATTCACGGAGCGGTACGGCTCGATGTCGTGGTCGAACCTAACGGAACCGTGAAAACGATCCAGGTGAAGGGCGGCCACCCCATCCTGGCCCAGGCGGCGCAAGAAGCCGTGGAGAAGTGGCGATGGGAACCTGCTCCGCATGAAACCACGCAGCCGGTCGAGGTCAAGTTCGAAGATCAGTAAGCGTCCAATTAAGATGTTTTTTTGGTTTGAGGAATACCTCAGTTTCCACTTCTGGAACAGGGTGTAAGCTCACATCCCGATTGCGCCCGGTTGTGGTAAAACCTTCTGTGAGCTTTATACGCCAGCCAGGCCTTTCTTCCCTTAAATTTCCTATACGAGCAGGTGTTACATGCTGAGAGCGTTCTTCGTTCATCTCTCGGAAAACCGTTCTTTCCGCAATTTTGCTGAACAATCTTCCATCGGTCGGCGGGTTTCAGGACGTTTTGTCGCCGGAAATGAAATCACTGATGCTGTGCGGGTGACACAGGCTGTGAATCGCGCCGGAATGAGCGTCAGTATCGACAACCTGGGCGAGAACGTAACCAATGCCGAGGAAGCCCGCCACAGCGCGAGGCTCTACCGAGAGATCCTCAATGCGATTACGGCAAATTCGCTGAACGCGAATATCAGTTTGAAGTTGACCCACATGGGGCTGGATGTCGACGAGAATCTCGCCCGCGAACTGGTGAGCGGATTGGTGGCCCAGGCAGCAAGCATGAATCCGCCGGGTTTTGTTCGCGTGGATATGGAGGGGTCGCCATATACGCAGCGGACGCTGGATTTCGTTCGTGAGCTTCATCAAACGTCGGGAAATCAGAACAGTGTCGGCACAGTGATTCAGGCGTATCTGCGCCGCTCCGAAAAAGATGTCGCCGACCTTCTATCGGCCGGAATTCGCATTCGCCTGTGTAAGGGAGCGTACCAGGAGCCCGCCAGTATTGCGTTCGAGAATAAGAGCGAGGTGGATGTGAACTATATCCACTTGATGAAGATGCTGTTGAAGAGCGGCATTTATCACGGAATCGCGACTCACGACGAAAGTATCATTCGGGAAGTGCAAGCCTTCGCGACCCGCGAGAAAATTGCGCGCGATTCATTTGAGTTCCAGATGCTTTACGGCATTCGGCGCGACCTGCAACAAAGCCTGGTTCGCGAGGGCTGGCGGATGCGCGTGTATGTTCCGTTTGGAACTGAATGGTATCCCTACTTCATGCGGCGTTTGGGTGAGCGTCCTGCCAACGCCTTTTTCGTTCTCAGGAATATGCTTCGCGCCTGAAGCTGAAGAGTTTCCCCTTTGTTTCGCAATTCCGGTAACTTGGGTAACTTTAGAGGCCTGTTGCGGCATGCTAGCCTCGGTATGTAGCTGCCAAATCAGCAGCTTCCGAGGAACACGCTAGCGGCGCATGCCAAGAATTCCCATCTTTCGCCTGGGCGGTTCGCAGAACTCCTCTGCCCCGCCGAAATTAGCTGCGTCCACCCCCAGCATCGCTTTGCGGGGGCTGCTCGTCGGCGTCGATAACCTGCGCCACGACGTTGTTTTGAGCAATCGAGTTTGCGAGGCAGCCCGCGCCCATATTGCCAAATTGCTGGCGCGTCATGGAGAGCTCGAAGGACTTCTTTCAACTGAGATTCAGCCCAAGCAAGGTGGGCCTTCCTGGCTGCGCAAGAAGACGGCTCAGGCCTTGCCCCGGTCCGGCGAGGCGGCGGACCTGAAGGAATTGCTGGCCGAGTTGCTGGTTTCGACGCTCAATTACGCGAAAAAAGACGGAAAGCTCAGCTTGGACGTCCTCGCGCGTCTGGGCATCATCAAATTCTTGCGCGCCGAAATGAACTCCCAGTTTGCCCAGGTATTGGAACGCTGCCGCATTCTTATCAAGGGGTACGACGGTGGACGGCAGGAGAGCGCGATCCAGCATCGTGAGCGCCTGGCCGCCTTTCAGGTACGCAAGAAAATTATTCTGCGAAAAGTCGGACAAGACCTCTTCCAGACTTTCCGCGAGATTGAAAAGGAAACCCTTGGCCGCACAAGGCGGTCGCTGTTCGGAGAAGAAACTGACGACGGCACGTATGACAACTACCCACTGTTCCTGAATCGCCTGGCTTTCCAGGAAGACGGCCGGGATGATTATCTCTGTGCCGAACATTACGTCATGCTGGGGAATTGGGATAGGGATCCGGACCGCTACGGCCGACTGCGCGAAATTTTTTCCGGGTACCTGCGTTCGCTCTACGGAGAAGAAATCTCCGGCGAGACGATCGACAGCTGGATGAACGTTCCCGAAAATGCCGTCACCCTGGTCGGCACCGGGACTCCGGACGAATCTACCGACGATGGCATGCTGCAGCAGGATCGATTGTCGGCGTGGGTGCGCCTGCTGGAAGACGAGAATGTGATGGAAAACGTGATTGCCTCCTACCAGGTTGTTCCGCTGCTGAGCGAATATGCGCCGCGCATCAATCCGCAGCAGTTGAAAAATGCGCTCATCGACCGCACCGAATGCGATCGTGTGGAACGCATGATCCAGGAGTACGGGAAATTATCCCCAACCAGCCTTTATGCGGCTGTCGCAAAGGTGGCCGGGTGCCGCGGAGGAGAGCGGGGCAAGATCGCGGCCCGCTTCTTGCAGGATTTTCTCCGCTATCATCGCGACCTGCGCCGCCTCGAAGTACTGAACGCCGCTCTCGATTCCATCAATCTTGCCGGGAATGAACGAGTGCGCGCGCTCTCGAAGGTCAATGGAACGCTTTACGAGTTCTTGCTGCCCGAAGAGCAGCAGCAGTCGGAAGGGGAGCGCGTTTTGCGCCACGTCATTATGAAGGCGGACGTGCGCGATTCCACCCGCCTGACCCGCACCATGATGGACAAAGGTCTGAACCCGGCTTCTTATTTCAGCCTCAATTTTTACGATCCCGTAAACAAGCTGCTCGCGAAATATGGGGCACAGAAAGTCTTTCTCGAAGGGGACGCGATCATCCTTGCGATCCTCGAGCGAGAAGGCCAAGCCGGTCTAGCCGTAAGCCGCGCCTGTGTGCTGGCCCGCGAAATGATTGAGATCGTGCGCGGGTATAACGAACTGGTGCAGCGGTCGGGAATGCCGCCCCTGGAACTGGGTGTCGGAATCACCCTGCAGGACTCCGCCCCGCTCTACCTCATGGATGGCGATCACCAGATCATGATCTCGGAGGCCTTAAACGAGAGCGACCGGCTTTCCTCGTGCAACAAGAAAGCCAGAAAAGTCATGGAATCGAAGGCTGGTCCCTTCCACGTTTACGCCTTTCAGTCGGGAGAGATGGAGCCCGGGGGAAATCCGGAAGACACGATTCTAAGTTTCAACCTCGGCGGTATACGCATGAACCAAGCTGCGTTTGAAAAATTGCAGCAGGAAATTTCCTTGCAGCCGCTCGCCGTCAAGCTTCCTGCGGCCCTGGCATCCTCAGACAAGAGCGAATACAAACTGTTTGCCGGGATGGTCCCCGTGGATCGCGATATCTTCCGCAAGGTTGTGGTGCGCCAGAGCCGCATTCCAAAAATCAACGCTTCCGATTTCTCCGTGAAGGGCTGGACCGACCGCTGCTACTACGAAGTCTGCACCGATCCCATGATTTACGCCGCGCTGGAAAAGAAGAAGGGCGCGGGGCGCTGACCCCCGGTTTCTCCCGGACTCACTTGCCAGGAAATAACCTGCCATTGCGGTGAATCCTGCGTATCGGGAAGTGCCCGGAAACCGCAGGAGCGTCATGGCTTTCGGCACTGTTACCAATCCCCCGACGAAGGTAACAGCGCAATTACGAAAGCGCTATGTACATGGGACATCTGTTCGCTCATGCGTGTCAATGAGATCGTCAGACAGACCGGAATGGCACGAGACGACATGGAAGATCTGCATTTTCGAATTGCACGGGTGACGGAAGATCTGCGAACCATTCAGCGCGAGCTGAACTGCGCAGCCATGCAGGCTCCAAGCGATCCCGAACTCATGGAAGCTCTCAATTCGCTGGCGGAAACCGAGCCCATCGAGACGCTGCGGACCGCGCTCGATCAGATGCGTCATTTCCTGTGGTTTTATTCCCAGGTCGTAAATCACGATCCGGAACTGGGCGACAAGCTGCGAGAGAATGCGCAGTTGCCCGAGAATTCGAAGAAGCCGGAGAATTCCTTTCTTGACCAATTCTCGCGGGCCGATGGAATTCTCATGCGCCAATATTTGGCCAACGCCAAGCAGCGCAAGCCAAACTAACCGCTGCGCATCACGCCCTTCCGCCGACAATCGTCTTTGCAATTTCGCCTCCCGGCGTCATCACGACAAAGTCCGCGGCGCATCCCGCTGCAATCCGTCCTCGTTTGGTTGACAAGCCCCCAGCGTGGGCTGGATTCAGGGTGGCGGCGCGGACCGCATCTTTCAGATTCCATCCAGCAAACTGTGTCACATTTCGTACCGCGCGGTCCATGGTCAGAACGCTTCCCGCCAGCTTGCCTTCCATCGTGCACATTCCGTCTTTGACGTCGACCAGAATCGGCCCCAGTTGATACTTGCCATTGGGCATTCCGGTCGCGGCAATGGCATCGGTAATGAGAACGGCCCGCTCCACCCCTTTGGCCTTCATGAAAATCTTCACCACCGATGGAGATACGTGGATGCCGTCGGCGATCAGGTCGGCCGTGATGCGATCGTCGGTCAGGACTTCGGCAATGATGCCGGGATCGCGATGATCCAGCGGCTTCATGGCATTGAAAGTGTGCGTCGCATGCCGCGCGCCGGCGTGGACTCCCGCCTGCGCTGCGGTATAGTCCGCGTCCGAATGCCCAATGCTGACGCATACATTGCGCCGGGCAGCTTCGGCAATGACTTCCAGCGCGCCCTCGATTTCCGGAGCAATGGTCAGCGCCGACACATGCCCCCGCGCTGCTTGCCACAGACGATCGAAAGTCTCGACGGTCGGCGTCAACAAATACTCGGGAGGGTGGACGCCGCGCCGCGCGTGACTCAGGAAGGGCCCTTCCAGATGAACCCCGAGAGGTTTGGCGGCCGGATCTCCGGAATTTGATTTTTCTCCCGCTTCGATTGCTCCGGCCAGACGCTCCAGCGCCTTGCAGGTATCGTCCAACGGCGCGGCGACCGTGGTCGGGAAATATGCGGTCACGCCATGCGATGCGAGAAAACCATTAAGGCGTGGCAAGTCCGAAGCCGCCGCACGCATCACGTCGAGCCCCGCTCCTCCGTGAATGTGAATGTCGATGAATCCGGGAGCGAGAATCGCCTTACCCAGATCGACGACTTCGGCGTTCTTCGGCGTGCTCGTTTCCGCTCGCGACGTAACCGATGTGATGACTCCATCTTCCACCGTGACTAGTGGTTCGCGAATCTCTTCGGTGGGCGTATAGAGGGTGCTGGCAATGAATATGGTTTGCATGAAGCCTTCTTCGCAGGAACAGGAAATGGTATCTGTTGACGGCCCGTTCATACAATGCGCGGAATCACCGTGTCGTGGCGAAACTCAGCTGATGAAAATGAAGGTTCATTCGCGCCGTTGCGTGGGCACTTCCCAGGCTGATCTGCACCTACGAAATAAACCGGAACCGACGCGACCGACCTGACCTCTCTCCCGGGGAACGAAGGCGAACGGATGATATAATCGTAGGGTTCTTCAGTGGTTTTCGCAGCCGACGCAAAGTCGTTTCCACTGCGTCTTTCGTATGTCGGGGAGTGGCTCAGCCTGGTAGAGCACCTGGTTCGGGACCAGGGGGTCGGAGGTTCAAATCCTCTCTCCCCGACCATTCTTTTCAAGCACATAAACGCTACTTCTGGTTTTCCGTCTACATCGATGGTGTCGAAATTGTAGACGGCGTCTGCATCGCTGATTTTCAGACTGGATTTCCACCGAGGAGTTCCGTTTGACATGCGAGGGGATTCTCCCGTTTGTTTTTTCTTACGGGCATATCATTTGGGCAACACGGACGGTTTCGCTTCGTCGAACCAAGCAGTGAATTCTGACGCGGTTGACTGCCGGCCGATTACTCGTGGAGGGTTTTCTTCTCATGCACAACCACCGTAGTTTTCAATGGCTTGCCTAGGTTATGGTTTTTCGGGTGGGACGCAAAACGTGCCGTACCCTGCCGCCTCTACACCCGCATTTCAACAGTCTCGCCTGCTGCACCGTAATCCAGCGCAGCACGGACGGTTTCCAGTTCAGGATGCTGATATTGCATCGCCGTCTTTACATCTCGATGGCCCATGGTCTTCATGACTGCGGCCAGATTTCCAGTTCGCATCAGAACCCGTGTGCCGTAGTCATGCCGGGCACAATAAAGGACGAGTTCTGCTGGAAGACCGGCTTGACACCGAGCCTCTCGAAAAAGGCGATCGATTGAACGAAGATGGCCGGAAGCGGCGCGGCTGGACGGAAACACCCAGCCCTCGCACCTTGTGCCACAGCGTGCACGCAGGAGCTCGAATGCCCGGCGGCTCATCGGAACAAGTCGTCTCCCTTCGAGGGTCTTACTGTCGGGTACGAAGATCACCCGATTGTCCCAATCGAGATTCTCGATGCGCATGCGGTAGAGTTCGCGTTGGTTTCGCATTCCCGTATCGCGCATCAGAATGACGATGTCGCGGAAAAGCTCAAAGGTTCGCTTTCTCCAGGTGCAGGACTGAGCTCCTTCGAGCAGCTTCCTTTCTGCTTCGTCGTCGAGCCGAAGGTGCCGCCCATGCTCCTTCATCATTTTGATTTTGGGAGCGTGCTCGATCATCTTCCACTCCTCCGCTTTATGGAGCATACGTCGCAGTGTCCGCAAAGCGCAGTTGGCGTTTGCGGCCGAGCCGGGAAATTTCAATTGCTCGGCGCCATCGTTTGTAATCTGGTCGACTCGGAGTTCCGGAACAGCTGTGGCTTTTAGCAGCCGCCAGCCGTTGCGGTAGAACTTCCTGGTCATCTCTTCCAGGCGGCCACTGTCGACCCAAGCGAGAAAGCGGCCAGCAAGCGTACCGAGAGTAGTCGGTTTGCTTGGAAGCGGATCGCTGGTTTCCATCACAGAAGATAGTCTTAGGCTTGCTACTTGCGTTGCCCGGACTGACTTCGTTTCCTGGGTTGACCCACGGTACCGACGTCCTCGCACCGTAAAGTCATACCAGTAGAATTTCGACTTCGGCTTCTTAAAGAGCTTCACGAGCTTCCTCCTTGCTGCCCGCACGGAAGCAACTCGTGCATTCCTCAGATGAACATCGTGAGGACGGATCCATCATAGCTCACCGGCTCTCGACTCGGTGGCATTTGTGTTGGGGCGTATACATCAACGAGATGCATCGGGACCGCAATGCTTCGACGGGGTCCTCGGCCACTCACACAAATCGGGCCACTTCATTGTTGCCCTGGCTCACGGGTTTGTAGCTATCTCAAGCGCTTTTTCTAAGATCACATCGTGGCCTGATCTGAGGGATTCGATCGTGGGATGGACCTCTACGTCAGGTTTAATGCCGACTCCTTCGAATTCTGAGCCGTCCGGGAAATAGAGCCGTTTGACAGCGATCTTGAGCGTCATGCCATTGTCGAAGTTGTAGGTATAGGGCAAGCCGGAACTTCCTTGCGTGGTTTCGCCGACCAGAGTTCCTCGGCCACTGTTTTTGAACGGTTCGACTAGTTCCTCGCAAGCGGAGATGCAACCGCCGTTTACTAGGAGAATCACCCGTCCCTCAAAAGCGCCTGGGCTTGGCTGAACGACGTCACCGCCCCAAGTCACGGGAGAAGTACAAAGGTGATCATCCGGTGACCGCTCACAATTGAGGAGGAGCGCTGGCATTGTGGTCGCATTGTTCGTCTGTTCTTTTTTCTGATCGCATTCCGCCAACGCAGTTCTGACCGCGGAAGACTGCTTCCATTCGCGGTAGGGGCGGTTCATCAACTCTTGAATAAGCCGCTGGGGAGCAACGCCGCCAGAATTGTTTCTTACGTCGATGATCAGGGTTTTGGCGTTGCGGAACTGCTTTACCAGGTCGAGAGCTCCGTTTTCAAACCATGGTTGGTTGAATGCCGGGATGCGAATATAAGCCGTGGCGCCCGGCTTGAGCCAGCGGCCATCGGTCTTTTGCCCGGGCTCTTTGAACGTTTCCCGATTAATCGCTAGCTTACGATTGCCATCCAGGGTCATTGTGAACTGTTCAGGAAACAGATAGGGAAAAAGAAACAAAGTGTTTCGCTGCGCAGTGGTACTGGAAGCGGAAATATAGCGCTGCTGTCGCTGAAAAAAAGCTTCGGTCGGTATGTTGGCGATGCTTGTGATGACATCGCCGGGCTTGAGACTTGGCACAAAGCTACTTTGGACAACCCAGTATCCGGCGAGTGGTGCGGCATAGAACCCGAGAGGCTGGTTGCTCTTATCGAGCCAGGTGTCCCAGAAGAAAGTGTGGCCATTATGCAGTTGGGCGACGAATTCCATGGTCGCCAAATCGAATTGGCGGCGGTCGTCGGACCCGAGGGCCATGCGTAAGTAGCTTTGATAAGAGGAGTCTGATCGCGATTCCGGAGAGTTTTTTGCGGGGAAAAAGTGTTCTTGCACCAGGGAATATACCTTTGCCTCCAAAAAGGTCCGGGCTTCAGCGTTCAGCTTCGGACTCTCATTCCACTGTGCAAATGCGATCTCGGTCGCGAAAAGTAACAGGAATGAAAGATGAAGCCTGCGCCGCAGATGAGAGGCATGACTAACCATTATTCTAAAATCGCTTCTCCTCCCAATCGAACTCAGAAGGGCGGCCACCAGCCCCAGACGGTTATCACATCAGTTCGACGTTCGTATCTCAATATTCAATCCCTCGAACAACACGCAAGAGAGACAGCTAGCTAGCCGGTGACGTCAGTTACTTGTAGAGAGCTCTTTTGCTGTTGGTAGTAGCTCATCCGTCACGCAGCTTCTCAGCGAGGCGATGCACGATAAATTGAACGCATATGCTCGCCTTCTGTACCCGGTGAAGTCAGCAGGTGAAAGATCAACGAGGATGAGGTATTGCTGGCGTTGAATCCTGGATATTGTTGATGTGCTTTCGGAGACAGATGCGTAGCCGCCGTAATCCCCTCCACCCAGTATTGTTCGCTTATAACATAGCTTTCCATCGCTAAAGGTGAGCTGCCCAAACAGGCCAATCGGTGCTACTAAATGCGATTTAACCAGTAATCTGCTAAATATACGATATTCGAATCCGCAAACATGTTGGCAGTCACCGGACGGAATGGCCGAAATATTTGCATCGCGAAGCTGCGATACGGCGATGTTATAGGGCGTACCGATAGGAAGAGATTCGACCACACTAAGGTATCTCGAAGCCCGGGCCCTCGCGTAGTGTGCAAGGGCAAGACCCATAGCAACTGCTAATAGTAATACAGATATTACTCCTGCGGCGATCAGGAACAGCCATCGTTTCCTATCCTTCACCATATTAGAATTAGACGAGTGGCGCATTTGGTTGCCTTTGACTAAATTCCCCTCCCGCGCTTGGCTTTGGCGCAAGGAATCTATTTTTCCTTATCTCTACTCCCAAGCACCTTCCTCATTTCGCCTACAATGATATTCGATAATCTATCATGGACAAGACTGCGCAGTACCTTTACTGCCAGGCCATTTATAGTAATCATTGACAATAATGTTTTGTACCTTGACCATGAGCCAAAGGGTTCCGTAATCGGCACCCTGGGGACTGTGAATAACTATGGTTCCTCCCTCGGACTTACAAGGTGTGTTTCCCGGATTCCCATATGACGGGCTTGCGCAGTTGCCCGGATTTTGTGAAATCGTAAACGTCTGGTGACTCCATCCGCACCCAACACCAAGAGGGCAAGCGACAAGATCGTGGAATGTAGTGGGGCCGCCATTTGACATACCTTCTGGTTTAGCCAAGCTCCATAGTGTTTGATGTTCGGTGATATACCAGCTCCTCCCATTCGGTGGAGTTTTACCGTCTAACTTTGTGAGTGTGTAGTCAATGTCTCTGGCAGAACATCCCTTTGCTCCGTCGTCCGAAGTTGGTACCAACCGCAGAGCATAAGGATCGTCCGGCAAGTTGAGGGCTGTAGAGTTCCCCGAAACATTCCCGTAAGCGATGTGGGCAAGATCGGCCTGCAAAAATGAGGCAGTGGGAACAATGCGCTGCAAATCTGAATCGTTCGTCATTGAATACAGGAATCCATACCAGCTCGGTGTGCCTGGCGGGGCGTTCTGGCCAGTGACGTTACCGTTCTGGTCGTAGGTGGTACCCGACGCGCCGATCACACCGCCATCAACGGTTGTAATCTGTGGCGTGTCGTTGGGCACAGTAAACAGCGTGCTCCCCGTTCCAGTGAACGCGACCATGAAGTTACCCACGGACGATGAGACCGTACCGACATATGATCCGTCCGCCCGCTGCAGGACCGGCTGCACTTGCGCTGTCTGGCCGGGAACGCTTGTTACCTGGATATTCGACGTGACGCTCGTGGCCGATGTGGTTGCCAGATAAAAGGTTTGCGTGCCGTCGGGCGCTGTGACCGAGTAGCTGGCCAGCACTCCTTGGTCGGCGTTAGTGATCAGGCTAGGTGCGGAAACCCCAACCCCGTTACCCCAATCCCCAAGCGTGATCTCGTACGAATCGCCGCCCGTACCTGCCCGCATCAGGCGCAGGTGTTCTGAGGACGATTGAACATCGTACCCGCCGCATCCGTTAGGGTTGCATCCCGTTGTTACTTCCTGAGTCGTGGAATACGCATATGGCACATACGCATACCCGTCTCCGGCAATGATTAGACTGCCGATGGCGGGGAGCTGAACGTTCTCAGAAGTTCCTCCCCCTCCCGCTTGCGGTACTGGGCTATCACAAATGGGACATTGCGCACCGCTGTAGGTGTAGGTTGTATCTTCGAGATGAACGGTGAAGTTCGGCTGTCCGCTGAGCGGGTTGATAGCAACTAGCATATCGCCGTCAATAGTAAAAATTGTGCCATCAGTATGTACGACTGGCCTTTGCATCGGGACTTGCTGAGTATTGGTTGCCGTGTAGCTTGGATATGCCTGTCCCGTCATACCATCCAGCTTGTTAACGGATTGGTTGGTGTAAATGACCAAACCACCCTGGAAATCAGGGACTAGATTGCTGCATCCGGCACCCGACACTGTCGCTGTCCAGGCCGTCGTGCCATTTGCGGTGATCGCTTGCACATTACCATCGACATTCAAGGCGAACACGTCCGCCACCCCAGTCGAACTGGGAACTGCCGGAATAATACAAGAGACACCGGAACCGTCTCCCGGGTTCGACCAAATGACGGTGCCCGTTGGTAACGCCGATCCGGCAAAGACGGTCACCTTTGCCGAAGCGCTCCCGGCGGTAATGATCGACTCCCCAGCTCCCACTGCCGTGATGATCGGAGGATCGTCGGTGGAAAGCGTCGCAACAGCGGTGCTGCTGGAGGTCCATGTCAATCCAGTGATGGATTGGCCGGTCGAGTTCACAGCTTCAATGGTCTGCGTGCCTCCGATCAACATACTGATCTGATTCGGCACCAATGATGTCGCAGAAGTTCCAGATCCGGTTGGCGGCACGGTGAAACTCATGGAGTTGCTCCAAGTGCCGTTCTGCGAAATTCGAGCAATTCCGGTAACAGAATCACTGGCAACGGAAGCCACCACTTGAGTATCACTCCATCCGACCACGGAAGCATAGGTGCTGCCAATCCAAACCGTACCACTTCCCTGGGTAACACCGAAACCACTGCCGGTAATTGTCACGACAGTACCGGCGTCACCAGAATTCGGAGAAACACCGGTAACCACAGGCAGGTTAATGGTAAACGGCACCGGGTTGCTCATTACGCCATTTTGAAGAACTTGGGCGTTGCCGGTGGCTGCACCGGCGCCAACGGTGGCCACGATCTGGCTATCGCTCCAGCTACTGACCGTTGCCATGGCGGTTCCCAACCAGACATTCCCACTTCCTTGCGCGGCACCAAATCCAGATCCCGTAATGGTTACTTGTGTTCCCGTGAGGCCATTATTCGGAGAGACGCTGGCAATTGTTGCCGCATTTACGGTGAACGCAACCGAGTTTGAGTCGGCGCCGGTTTGCTGAATCTCTGCCACGCCTGAACTGGAGCCTGTCGCAACGGTTGCGACGACTTGAGTGTCACTCCAACTGGTCACCACGCCTAGAGTGGTACCCAACCAAACCATCCCGCTGCCCTGCGTCGTCCCGAATCCAGAACCGGTGATAGTCACTTGCGTTCCGGCTACACCCGTCGTCGGTGAAACGCCAGTGACGATTGGCGGTGCCGGCGCAAGCGGCGCAGTCACAGTTAGGCCAGCACTTCCGGTAATTCCCGTGAAGCTCGCCGTTATGTTCGCAGTGCCAGCCGCTACAGGGATCACTACGGCGCCATTCCCAGGAATCTCGACCACCGTAGCGACGGAACTGTTGGATGAGGTCCAAGTAGCATCTGCGGTCAGATCACCAGTGCTTCCATCCGAATACGTGCCCGTTGCCGTCAGCAGGAGATTCTGCGACGTGTTGAGAGTGACCATCGGGTTGGACGGGGAGATCGAAATCGAAACCAACGGGGTTGTGACGGTAACGTCAGTCGATGTGGCCACCGTCCCAATGCTTGCGGTAATTGTCGCCGTGCCTGAAGTAAGGCCAGTCACGATGCCTTCACTGCCGGCCGCGTTGCTGACAGTCGCGATAGATGGCGCCGATGAACTCCAAACTACCGACTGGAGCGGAGAGGAGGAGTTGTTCAAAAGACTGCCGCTATTGTTGTAACCCGTCGCGGTCAATTGCAGAGATGAGCCCAGCGCAACAGGAGAATTCGATGGGGAGAGTGCGATCGACGCCAATCCGGCCAATTCAAGGCTGGATGGCTGGTAGAGATCCGTGCTCGATAACGTGACGCCGTTGTTGATGCCGCCAACCAGAAACACAGTCCCGTCATTCAACAGAGTGGCACTGTGTCCAGAACGAGGTGTGGACAGATTTTGAGTGGCCGTGAATGTGAAGGCAAGAGGATCGAACACTTCTCCTGTCTGATCTGAAGTACAAGAAGAGGAACAGGAATCAAATCCGCCAGCGAGGAACACTTGTCCGTTAGTGAGGACCGTTGCGCTCTGATCCCAGCGTGCGGCATTCATATTTCCCGTTGGATAGGTCGGGTACGAGAAAGATCCGCTCGCGTACAACTCCGTGGCAGCAGTCGGGCACCCTGGCGAGTTGCAGGTTGACCCACCCGCGATCAACGCCTGCCCATTGTCCAGCAGGCTGGCAGTTGCATTTGCCCGGGGAGTGTTGAGGGAGCCACTCGTAGCAAATGTCCCCGTAGCGGGATTGAACAGCTCGGAGGTGGCTGGAAAGTTCGTTCCATCGAAACCACCAGCGATCAAGACCTGGCCAGAACTTAACGCGACCGCGCTTGCAAAGAACCTTGCACTATTGAGATTTCCTGTCGCGGTGAAGGTTCCGCTGCTTGGGTTGTAGATCTCAGCGCTGTTTAATGCCGAGCACGAGGTCGCAGAGCTGCACGTCTCACCACCTGCGATCAAGACCTGTCCGGTACTGAGCAACGTCATCGTATGCCCATATCGGTCGCTCGTCATACTTCCTGCGCTACTGAAAGTGCCGGAACTTGGATCGTAGATCTCGGCGCTACTCAGCGACGAGCAGTTTTGATTTGCGTCACAAGTGTAGCCACCAGCAATCAGAACTTTTCCGTTGCTTAAAAGAACCGCCGGGGCGTTTCGTGCGGCAGCCATGCTTCCGGTATTCGTGATCGTTCCCGAACTTGGCGTATACAATTCTGCGCTATTCAAATAGGTACACGAACCCGCCGTTGGACAGCTCACGCCACCTGCAATCAATACCGAACCATTGTTCAGTAATGTCGCGCTTTGCTGATAACGACTGGTGTTCAGGGCGAGGCTTCCGTTGGTTATGCTGAGCGTAGCCGACGATGAAACTGATCCTGACGAAGCCGTGATCGTTACACTTCCCGACGCCAGGGTCGCCGCCAAACCAGTGGAATTGATCGACGAAATCGTTCCGCTCGAAGAGCTCCACCCCACTGTGGAAGTGATGTCCTGGGTGGTTCCGTCCGAGTAGTTCCCAATTGCAGTGAATTGCTGACTGTTGCCGAGCGAAATGCTCGCAGCGCCTGGCGACACCGCGATAGAGAGCAGGTTCGGCGGTCCCACTGTTAGTGCGGAAATCCCCGAAAACGCTCCGTAAACAGCGGTTATATTGACATTCCCTTGCGCGACGGTAGTCGCCAATCCCGAGGCATTGATGGACGCGGACGTTTGCGGAACGGCATACCAGGTTACCGAGCTCGTCAGATTCTGCGTACTGCCGTCCGTGTAGATTCCGGTCGCCTGGTACTGCTGGCTCAGTCCAGCACCAAGCGAAGCAGTGGAAGGACTCACTGACAATGAAACTAGTGTGGGAGCCCCCACGGTGGCGGTAGTCGAGCTGCTTTGCGAACCAGAGCTGGCTTGAATAGTGCTCGTCCCAAGCGCAGCGGCAGTTACAAGACCGGCGCTGTTGACAGTTGCCGAACCAGACGACGAGGTCCATGTAGCCGTTGAGGTCAAATCCTGTGTGCTCCCGTCCGAGTATGTCCCTGTTGCCGTAAATTGCTGCGTTGTCCCGAGAGGCATGCTGGGGCTCTGGGGATTTAACACGACGGAAACAAGCGCTGGGGCCTGAACGGTCAAGGTAGTTGAACCGCTCACTCCGGCAGCGGTAGCCGTGATGGTTGTAGTCCCCTGAGCAACGGTGTATCCATATCCGCTATCCGTCGTGTCATTGCTGATCGTGCTGCTGGTAGTGGACGATGAACTCCAGAGTACAGACGAGAGAACCTCAGTACCGCCACCGCTGAAAGTGCCAGTCGCCGTCAGGAGTTGCTGCGATCCCAAAGGAACGGATGGGGACGCAGGCGCAATAGAAATGCTCGTCAGCCCAGTCAGCTTGCTTGTTGCATAGACTTCGGCAGTACTGAAGATAGTGGCGCCATCGGTACCACCGGCCTCTAGCACGGTCCCGTCATTCAGCAAGGTCGCCGTCTGGTGTTCGCGGACAGTGGTCATGTTGCCGGTGCCGGTGAACGTTTGAGCTACCGGATCGTAGAGTTCGGCAGTATTCAACGCCACGGACGAACTGCCCGAATCGTCCTCCCCACCGGAAAGGAGCACCTTGCCGCCGTTCAGGAGAGCCGCGTCATGATAGATCCGAGGTGAAGTCATTGCCGCAGAAACTGAAGTAAACGTACCCGCGCCCGGACTATAAATCTCTGCCGTGTTGAGGGATCCAGCTCCGGGAAGATCGCCACCGGCAATCAGAACCGTCCCATCGTTCAACAGAGTCGCTGAGTGCCCTTCGCGGCCTGAGACCATGTTGGCCGATAGAGGCGCGAAGGTCCAAGTCGTCGGATCGAAGATTTCAGCGGTGTTATAGGCGCCGCTTGGGGTCGGGTCTGTCTCGCCACCGGCGATAAGAACCTGTCCGCTTTGCAGCAACGTAGCCGTATGGTGAAACCGGGGAGTGTTCGTGTTCCCCAGATCGATGAAGACCTGCGCAGTGGGATCGTACAGCTCAGAGTCGGCGATGATGCCTGTGCTGGGATCATAGCCGCCAACAATCAAGACCTGGCCAGTGCTCAATAAAGTAGCCGTATGCGCAACTCGAGCTGTATTGAGAGTGCTCGGCAACAAAGTGAAGGTTCCTGCGACGGGATCGTAGATCTCGGCAGAATTCAGCGTGGTTTCATTCGAAAGACTAGAACCGCCTACGATGAGGACGGTGCCATCGTTCAGCAGCGTGGCCGTGTGCAACCACCTAGCCACATTCATGGAATTAGCGGCCGTGAAAGTCAGGGTGGATATGTTATAGAGCTCCGCATTGCCACTAACGCCTGAGCTGCCCATTCCGCCAGCGATCAGAATTTGGCCGCTCATCAACTGCGTCGCCGTCTGTCCGGACCGTGTGCTGACCATTCCGCCGCTTGTAGGGACAAAATCGGACGACAGAACCGTGAACGTCAGTCGGTTGCTTGCCTCGCTTCCAACGTTCACCACCACGTTTCCGGTCTGTGCGGCGGCCGGGACCTGCACGACTATCGAAGTCATGCTCCAGTTCGTCACCGAAGCCGGTATTCCGTTGAACGTCACAGAACTATTGTTCTGCGAACTCCCGAAGTTGTTTCCAGTAAGAGTCACGGAACTCCCCACCGCTCCCGAAGCAGGTGACAAGCTCGTTAGCTGTGGGGCAGGCATTACCGTGAACGCAATGTAGTTGCTGCGCACCCCGTTCTGCGTCACCCAGGCATTCCCCGGATTGGTCCCCGCCGCGACCGTCGCCACTACCTGCGTGTCGCTCCAGCTCACCACCGTCCCCGCCGTATTGTTGAAGCCTACACTCCCGCTGCCCTGCGTCGCCCCAAAACCCGATCCCGTGAACGTCACCTGCATCCCCGGCGACAGCGCCGTCGGCGAGATGCTGGTCAGCGTCGGCGGCACCATGGTGAATGCGATGTAGTTGCTGCGCACTCCGTTCTGCGTCACCCACGCATTCCCCGGATTGGTCCCCGCCGCGACCGTCGCCACTACCTGCGTGTCGCTCCAACTCACTACCGTCCCTGCCGTGTTGTTGAAGCCCACACTCCCGCTGCCCTGCGTCGCCCCAAAACCCGATCCCGTGAACGTCACCTGCATCCCCGGCGACAGCGCTGTCGGCGAAATGCTGGTCAGCGTCGGAGCTTGGGGAAAAGCCAGCCCTGATAAGCCGAGTACGAGGATCGAAATCAGCGCCAAATGGACACACCGAGATCTCGCGATTCCTCTGTCCGTCGGCAAACTCAGTCGATGAGTCCCGGCTGGACTGCAATAAATATCGCGCTGTACGCATCGACGACCATGCTTGCCGGGCTCCAGACCGTGATGACGTTCGGACTGCAAGTCGAAGAATTGGGTTGACGAGGACGCAGCTCTATGTGCAGAGGAATACACTTGTCCCTCCCTCTTTGAGCCTGAGAAAAGTCAGACTCGGTTCACCGACGCACGCTTTTCGACACTACAACGCCGCGCGATGACCGCACATCACGCCCGGAACAACTCGACATTCTGGGGAAGCAGCGAGGGAGGGTGCCCCGACTAATGTTGATCGCGTCAGACAGCTGATCCTCGTCGCTAGTTGCGAGGCAACTTAGACGACTATGCCTGTGGAAGTCAATATCAAATTTCTGGGTTCTCGCCTGATCACGAGGTAGCGTGACGGAAATCACAAGATGCTCAAGTCGAATTCTTGCCAATGTTAATGGCGCAAAATATGTCCCTAAGAGCCTCTCTACCAGTTATGGTACGGCATTGTTTGGGATAGAAATGATTCACCCGCTGTCGAATTAGTTGTCACACTGCGGCAAGCAACAATTTGGCTGAAGCTTGCCGCCTGAGCTGCAAACCCAGATTCGCACAGGTCGACGTTGAGGGTGCGGAGGGCCTTGTCTTGCCAGGCATGCAACGTACACTTATCCATTCAAAACGGGAGAATAAGTAACTCTGATGGCCCGCACCGCTTCTTTCAGTTCTTTCCTCATGAACATTGCGCACTGCGAGTGGAGCCCTGTGGACGGCGATGCAGGGGTCACCCAAAACCAACATGAGTACACGGTGTGCCGTCACTGTGCCGCGTGCGGGGTTCAGATCAGATGTAAATCGAACAATCTGTGTGTGCTGTTCAAAGTCGCTTCCGTGCGGGCTGTTTATCGACAAGCCATTGATGTCAAGGTGATTGTAGTCGAGCGGCCCTTCTAGCCGTATAACGGCCGATTAGTCAGGCTCGCGTATAAGGCATCGGAAACACAGGATCGTCCCCGGATATGTGTGTCACAAGTGTGCCGAAACTCCAAACGACGGATGGGGGAAAGCCCTCCTATAAGTTCTTCGTTGCGACTCTAGTTGCGGCGAACGATTTCCTCCCAGAAGAAAAAAACGTCACCGAATTCCTCGTGGGCGGTCTCGCTTTGGTAAGGACAGCGCATGGCCTCAATTCGGCCTATAGCGTCCGAAAAATTTGGCAGACTTTCGATGCCAGATTGAATGCCGCTCTCCCGTGTCTTATATACGATTGAACTTGGATCGAATGACTTGTTGAAACGGATTGTGTAGGCGGCTTCGGCTTCTGCACATGCAGCCGACAAATGAACCGATTGACGCCGGTATTTTCGCTCCGCCGCTTGAGGTTGCATCGTAACCTCGTTTGTGAACAGAAGACGCTGATTGCTGACTTTCGCGCGTCTCCGGTCCTCCTCTCTAGTAAACCGATATTGCAACATACCTGCTATCGCAAGGCCGGGATGCGCAGTTGCGAGGCGATAAACGGTTGCCTCAAAGGACGTGCCGAAATACGACGAGAGCCTTTCAATCGAAGCCAAGCCAAATCTGCTGTTTGCCTGACGCTGGAATTCGTCGATCGGCATGACCAGTTCCGACGCACCCAAATGACAGAGGAGTTCAAGTTCATTACTTTCTCTAGACCCGGGGCTCGTCATGGATCTAAAGCGAGCGCCATTTCTGCTGTTGGGAAAGAACGTGTGAATAATCTCGTGACCGATTGTGAAAACAATCCGCGATTTAAGGCAGGCAGGGTTATATAGGACAATCCAACCTGAGTCTGTGGGGTACAGGGCGGCGTCCCGTCTCTCTTGACGCACCTGGTCCATCGCCATCGGTTTGATTTTGATCCCCTTTAAGGAGGCGATGATCTTCAATCGCTCCAATGGATCATTTGGTAGGCCCGAGAATGTCCGGCTCTCCTCGATGAGAGCACGTGCCATGTTTACGATTTTCCACCGAGGATCAATGAGACCGCCACTTTGGCGAATCAGCGAAATGATGTCAGGGTCCGAATAACGGCGACCACCGATGCTTAAAGTCTCCATCCCTTATTTCTGGCGATTTTGCCCACCCGCCAACTTGATGGCTTGATGCACGAACCGCCACCCCTCTTTATCTTTTGGTCGATTTCCCCGGAAGTTAACTTGCGCGAGCATCTCTACATAGTCGTCCGTAAGCGGCTCGTCGGTGAATTCGAGTTCCTGCTGAAGTTCCGCCAATCCCGGAGGCAAGTCACCCGTCGCACGCCGCTTGGCTTTCTGCTCCTTGGCCGTGGCATCACGCACGAGATCATCTAATGTGACATCGAGCGCCTCCGCAATGTTGAACACGTATTGAATGTTCGGCTTGCCCGCTGCTCCATTTTCTAGGTCCGAAATGTATGCCTTCGGAACCTTAGCTCGCTCCGAAAGATCGCCTAAAGACCACCCTTTACCCTGTCTATAAAAACGAATCGTCGAACCCAACTTCTCGAGGTCAATTTCCCGGCCATCCATCAAATTTCCAACCCATTGTAAAAAAGTGTTGACACTCTTGCCTCAGCCGTCGCATAATCGCGACAGGTTGTATTTTGGTGGATCATACCTGATCCCGGTGTCCTACGCAACCATATAAGGAGATCCAGATTGCCTAGAAAACACAAGGTTGAGTTTACTGCTCATCGGATCGTCAAAGAAGAAACACCTGTGAAGTTTCGAACTCGCTCCGGCGAGAGAGTTTCGTTTGATGCGAGGAAGCCAGTTCAGCGGCGGGTTAAGGTGAAGTTCATGGCGAAGGACTAAGGGTGCAAATAGTTAAATTCAGGGGGTCAGATGCGTACGAAGGTTGCTCTTGTGTTTGTTATGTTTTCCGCACTGTTGTTCGCTCGAGGGCAAGACTTGAAACGGCTTACTCAGCACTACAAGCCGGGAGACACTCTTCACTACAGCGTTGAGTTTGACGGTGATCCGAAATTTGATTCGGTAAGCCTCGGGTTCTACCTAAGCACCGGCTTACAACCAGATCAGCCCGGACTGAACGGTTATTTTGCGATTAACCACACAACTAAAGTGAGGGCGGGTGTGTTTGATGTAGACGGAGTCATACCACAGAACGCGCCCGCTGGAACCTTCGAGATTCGTCACGTTGACGCAGTAATAGGCCCGGCATCGAAGCAATACGACACAGGCAACCTTCACATCACGATTCAGGTTGACAACGACGCTAAATACAATTTTCCACCGCTGAAATCCATCACGCCACAGCGGTGAGTTACCGAAAACGGAGGATGCAACTAAATGGCGCGACACCAAGTCACATGCATCAACAAGCGCGGGTCCCACTACGATCCGCATGAGCGAATCTCTCATATCGGAAATCCTCGTGAGGGCTGGAAGCTCTCTGAGGACGACGCGATCCGCGCAATTGAAAACTACACCAGTTCTTTCTACACGCGCATCAACGGCAGAGAGGCTGAGGTCGTAGTTGCGGCGCACAATGGCCGCAAATATCTGAAAACGACAGCGGATGGTTATCGGCCGGACAATCTGTTGAGTTTGCCTGAATGTAATTGAGCATTTGCTGGTGGAAACTGGATTCCCTCATTGTGGTACTGTTGCGAAAGTTGGAGAGCCGATTTATGGCGAATCGCAGAACGCACAGGAAAGTCGGACGGGTCGCGGGAGCCGTCTATGCCGCGCACCGGGCGAAGGACCAGCAGGTGGGTCATTTCATCACCGAAAGCATCGGTGGTGCAATCGGTGGCGACATCGGGTCGATGGCAGCGGATTGGTTAGAACCCGCCGTCTCCTCCTGGCACAGGGGTACGGCGCACAGTTGCGCCGCTGGAGGAATGGTTTTGTCATTCGGCGACACACTCGCGCAGGCCGAAATATTCTGCCGCGCGCAGGCCGGACGTAAGGCGAAGCAACGAAGTGCGCTGGAAATGGTTCCGCATCCAACTCTGCCAAATGTATTTGTTCCCGCGCCGGGCAGCGTCCTGACGAACCTGTGGCTTCTCGCTTGTGAATTTTTCTGGCGTGCACTCGCGGGCTTTACGAACGGATTGGCAGCGGATACATCTCTCACCTCGTGCTTGACGCTGGCACGCCGCGCTCAATTCCGCTATTGACGAATGGGTTCTAGTGGGAGAATTCGCCCTAAGTCTCCTAAAGCTTTTCGTTCCCGATTGGGGCCAAAATGCTGCCTTTTAGCTGATGCGTTACTTCCGCCATCACTGGGTAGCTTCCTTAATGTCGTTGAACCACCTTGAAGCCGTCGGCCTGACCCGATGTTGACGTTGGGCTCTTCCTAGTTATGAAACAAGTCTCCTGAATGTCAGTGCTCTACATTCGAGTGGTGTTATCCTTGCTGGCGAATCAGCGAGGGGCCACCAATGCCAACTAATAAGAGCGGAAGTCGGTCCAAGAAGGGAAAGAAACCACCGACACCTACGAAAACGGCGTTGAGGATTGCGCGCGCGCAACTTCCCACTGCACATGCCGGGTTGGTGTTCAACCATAAGCACCAAATCTTTATTGCAAAGCTGAAGCGGGGCGAGGTTTGGGCACTCAACCAATTGAGCCAATCGGCAAAGGCAGCGGTGACGCCGCTCTTTGAGATGTGGCCACCGAATCCGCCGACACAAACAAGCCCAGGAAAGACTTTGGTTCAGCACACCACAGACCTGATGCAGATGCTTGCAACAGAGTGGACCAGCTTACCCTGTTATTTGGATACGCTCTATTTGCCACCCGGCGGTGTGCCTTCGCCACAGTCTGCACAAACCATATTCGGTATTGCCCGCGCTGCACATGTCAACGCCGTCCCTGTAACCTCGCCATTTTTCGCGCAGCCCTATCAGCAAGCAATTAGAAGCGTTATTGCCACTGATGGGCGTGGAGTAATGTTTCGGATACCCGCCAACTTCTTCAACAATCCTCAAAATGTCCCTGCGATAGACAATTTGGCAACGGTCTTGGGCGTGGCACGCGATCAGGTCGACATTCTCATTGATCTCCAATATCGGCCCGACCTGCTATCTGTGCAGCAAGTTGGCGAGTTTTGCTTGAACAGCTTGCCTCTTGTGAACGAGTGGCGGACGGTCACACTGGCGTCGGGGTCCTTTCCCGAGTCAATTTCGAATCAACCAACTGGCCAATGGATTCCCTTCGACAGGAACGATTGGCTAGGGTGGAATAACGTTCTTCAGCAGAGGACCGCATCGCAATTGAGACTGCCGACTTACGGCGATTATGGCATCAGATGCGGTGGAGAACCTCAGGTGATTCCCAATACACCAGCGCCGAATCTTCGCTACGCCGGGGAAACAGTCATATGGGTCAGACGGGGAGACAAATCAAACGGTTCCATGCGCGCGATTTGTGGCGACCTCATTGCGCAGGAATTTTACAGCGGCGCACAATTCAGTGTCGGAGATGCGGAGATTGCAGCGAAAGCAGCCACGACAAGTCTGGCGAATGGTTCGCCTGAACAGTGGATTCAGTGGTGCACGAATCATCATTTGGAACTGACGGCTTCGCAAATCCAGAACCTCCCCTAGCTTTGATGGCTTGGCGGACTTCGTTGGTGAGTTCCGCGATCGGCACATGGGTGGCAACGGCGTTCCATATCTCATCGGCCGTGCATCTCGAAGTTACTCCCCGGTGTCCGAATCTGCGCAGGACCGCAAGCGCTTCTGTCTTCCAGAGCATTCTTGCCACGGCGAAAGCATTTTGATTTGGATTGGGCTTGGCGGTCCTCAGCTCATGAATCAAAACACTGCCATCCCTGAACTCTGCTCTTTGCAGTCCCCACCATTTTGGTATCGTCGTACGCGCACGTTCCAACAAGCGACGGCCGCAGATCAGTGTCACATATTCAAATACACCCTGATAAGCGTCGATTTGCGACGGCAACCGGTCGAGGCTGTCGCTGTCACTTTTAATCTCGTAGGCATGCAGAAAACCATTGATGACTGCAACATCGGCCCTCGCAGTCTTGCACCCAAACTCTTCGACGATAAGGTCGTGACTGCTGTCGCTGTATTTCACTTCCAGGTTTGCCAAAAGCGCTTTCCGAATATCGACGTCGCGCGTCACGAGCTTCGACCTGGTCGCTTTTGTCTTGCCAATCACATTTGAATTGTATGATGTTTTGCTTGGGTCTGTCTTCAGTCTTATGCTCCAGGTGCCTCTTGATCAAATATCGGGTTAGACGCGATGTAAATGCGGACAAGATCGGAACGGGCGTGGATTTCCTTGACCAGTTTCCGCACGCCCATCCACTACGGCGATTAAATTCTGAAGATCTCGACTCGGACGGATCCTAGGGATCTTGGCAGCCAAAAAGACCGCAAGGAGTATTACAAATAATCACGCCCGCTAGGAGTGCGCGCTAGTCCGTCTAGCTTTCGCAGCTGATGCTGCAAGTGTTCCAATCCACCCAATGTCTGCGGTATGAGCGAGAGTCGCACAGTGTCTACCAAACGGCGTGGCTGCGCGTGTGTAATGACGTAAAGTTTCGTGGGCGTGACTGGGCTCTGAGAACCGTTTGCAAGTCGGCTTAAAACCATCCAGAGAGTTGCGCATAGCATCGTTCTTCAAAATCGGCGTCGGCGTCCTGCGGCTTCCACCACCGTGCCAGCGACACGCGAACCAACTGGCCAGCCTGGATCAATTCGATCGGCTCCTGGACACCGACGTAACTCAGGTGTCGGTAATCCTTCTTGGGATAGTAGCCGCTCTTGCCGCGCTCATTTTGATGCAGTTCGAGATTCGCAGAAGGCAGCCAGAAACCAATTGCACTCTTCGGCACGTCCGACTTCGATATGTAACCCGCACCGTTCTGCGTGAACTGGATCTTCCCATCGAACAACGTGCCGATGCCGCCCTTCCACGGTTTTGAACGCTCAGATATGAAGCGGACCAAGTCCTTCACGTAGCCCACCCTAGCTGCCTCGCTCACGGCCACGTCTTCGACGTGAGGTGGCACGTGCGCTCCGCACGGCTCGCAGAAAATGTTCCATTTTTCACCGACCTGATAAGGCGTTCTGTGGCCGAGATCAGAAGTGCAGTTCGTGTTCATCAGCCGCAGGTTTTCGCCATCTTCTGAGAGCGAACCAATGCATGCCCGCCCACCATACATATTCGTGCGGGCCACGATCACCACTGTCTTTTTTGCCATTTACAGGTGCTCCACTGGAACTCCCCAATCTCTCCCCAGCCGCTCCGCGACGAGAGAACGATGGCATGCCGCCGGGTTTCCCTCGACACAGAACAAGACGATGTTTTGGGCGTCCAATTCAAATGCTTGGCCGAATTTTGCGGAATCGAAGTGCCCGAGAACCTCCTCAACGTATCTGCGCTTGAACTCATCACCAAGTTGTTGGCGGTTCCTCTTAAGAGTCCCCTGGCGCGCATCGGTTAGCTGTTGTGCTTTTCGAAGATCGTTCGAGGGAGCAAGGTCAGGAAAATATTTGTATTTGACACCCCGATCAGCAAGAGCGCGTTGCAGGTAGGTGCTGTTGACGAACGCGTACTGGGAGCCGCGAACGCCTCTGCGCCTGCGGATGTCGCAAAAAGTATCGACGTGAGCTTTTAGTAGGTCGCCGAAGAACTCGGTTTCGGTCTTTCCGTAAACCCCAATCGTAAATACACGCATGACCATCGCTGCAGCTACTTGAGTCGTGAGCGCCTGGCCATCACCGGATACGATTTCCGGGAACAAAGGGCACCGCCAAATAGCTGAACTTGAGCGGTTTCAAGCCGAGCAATCACATCTGTTTGACTAAGATATGCACCATCCGGGCCGAGATGGACCACATCGACGCCGCGCTGCACTAGAGAAGCACCAATGAGTTTGCTTCGATGACAGTCTTCCGGCTTAGTTTCGCTGCACAAGAGGCTGATTCTGAAGCCCTTCGTAAAAGCGTCAATCAGCCGGTTAATACCGTTGAGGAAAAAGCCTTTCTGTTGCACGATGCCATAAATCACGTGTCCATTTTCATAACAACTTGCGTCTTGAGGACGTCCGCCCAGCGTATCACCCATAAACACATAACGAATCTGGGCACGCCGCAGCGTTCCGTCAAGCGTCTCACGTGAGAATTCAGGCTTGAACTTTGAGGACGGACTTGATCGGATATCGATCAGGAACTGCACAGATTCGCGTTTCATCAATTCGATCAATTCATCAACGGATCGATTTGCATATCCGACAGTCAAAATGGGCGCTGACATTTTTCACAGTATAGTTCGAGTGCCGCGCTTCCCGCCATCGTTTTCAATGACCAACGATCACCGTGCCCGACAACTTGGACGTCGGATGGGAAGCCCGTTTATCTCGGCCAGCGTTTGCGCTTGATTGTGAAATCGTCAGGATCGAGTTCGTTCAGAAGTTCATCTTCTGCGGTTGGACGATCTTCAATTGGACGGCGTACCCAGATTAAGGAGAGGCAGCCATCATAAGAGGGCATTGGCACTGTTTGCTCCGATACAACCGCATCCTGTCTGAGCCACGAGCTTTTGATCCAGGCTTCTGCAGGTACTTCTTCCAATTTCGCTTGGAAGAGCCTTACGTTCATGCGCACGGTAAGCAATGCTGTCAAAGTCGATTTCCTTGCCCACTTCGATGAAATGAGCGAAGGGTGGGGATTCATAGAACCGGCGAATCTGGCGCTGGCTGCTCCAGACGATCGCACATGCTTGGGATGCGACGTCGCAGAATTTCCTTCCAGCCGCCATCAAGCTGGAGCCAAAATGATCGGCAACATCAGCGACGACTTCCATCGACGGTCAGCGCTTATTTACACATTGAGTGACCTCGTTCGTTGGAAGCAGGAGTTCCGAAGCGAACGTGTCGGCTTCGCGCTCAGGAGTAGGCTGGCTCTCTTTCCAACTTTCAATTACACCAGGAGAGCAAGGCGTCTGCTGATTCCCATGAAGGATGTAGTGACCAATTTCGTGAGCGATCGTAAAACGTCGCCGGCCCCATAGGAAATATTCATGGGCCTATTCGCAAGCTAAAGGATGGCCTCACAACAATCGCTCTGTCAAGAGGAAGAATTGGTGGGTACTGTCCTAAATGATAGCGTTAAGGCGCTACCAATCGGAGTGTACCCAGCCCCCCTACGCTTCCGACCCAAACCCCGACAGTGGGCGCACTTCGTTGCCGTTATCATCGCACGAAAAGAAACCATCTGTGTCTGGTTGATTGCCGCATAAGCAAATCCAGGCCTCACCATAATCTCGAGCATGTGTGCGAGTTGAATTATTTCGCTGGCACTCGCAGGTAATCCAAGCGAAAAGAATTCATCTACCAGCCCAACTCGTCCAGCCTCCGGAGCGTCGCAGCGAACACCCTGAAATCGTTAATATTTGCCCACCAGCCGTCAATCTCGACGGCATACATCGGACAAAGGTGACGATCAGCGATGAAGGCCAGAGTTTCTCTCATTTCTAGTTTTCGACCGCCGGCAGCCTGTCGCGAGTACCGGATCGCTGAGAATATCGCGGGCGGAAATATCATGCATCCATCAATTACGATCATTTCTCTAAGATCAGGATGCGGCAGTGTTTCAGGAACCGATTGCGACTCCTCAGCATGGTACTGTACTTCTCCCGTGCGGGTGTTATACCGGCAACGATGTCCGTATCCCATTGAGTCTTGCGATTCCGGGGACTGGACCAAAAGAGTTATGGATCCGGGCTTGTGATGAGAAACGAGGCGCTTGTATGGATCTTTGAAAAAGAAATGGTCCCCGTGTACAACGAGGAAGTCACCGTGTAAATAAGATTCGACGTACAACAAGCCATCTCCAGCGGTACCAATTCCCTTTGTCTGCTGAAGAACTTGGCACCGTCCGGGGTATCGAACACTGACGTACTGTGAAATGCATTCGCCCAGATGACCGGCGGCAATATATAGCGGGTCAATTCCGGTTGCGATTATGCCGTCAATGATGTGATCGATAATCGCACCCTTGTGAAGGCGCAACAACGGCTTCGGCTGGATCTCGGTGAAGTCTCCCAACCTTGATCCCTTCCCTCCAGCGAGGATGACAGCCTCCGAGACCAGAAATTCCTCCCTGCATTAGTTATGACAGAAAAACGAAAGGCGACTGCGCATTCTGAAAGGGTGAGCGAAAAATGTCAAGCTAACGAAGAAAGCACTGTCGGTAGCACATGATATGTCCGGTTGAGATAGCAGGTGAGGGCCGCGATGGAGCGGGCGATGAAAGTACAGGACGTGATGTTGCAGGCAATGGCGAAGAAGATCACCTGGTGGCAGGCGGCGGAGATCCTGGGCATCAGCGACCGGCACATGCGGCGGATTCGAGAGCGCTATGAGGAAGAAGGCTACAACGGGTTGCTGGACCGGAGGCGGGGCAAGCCGTCGCGTCGCCGGGTACCGCTGGCGACGGTGGAGAAGGTGTTCGCGTTGTACCGGGAAAGGTATTTCGATCTGAACGTGCAGCACTTCCACGAGAAGCTCGAAGCCGAGCACGGGATCGGACTGAGTTACACCTGGGTGAAGCAAGCGCTGCAGGGAGCGGGGCTGGTGGCGCGGGGACGCAAGCGCGGAGCGCATCGCAAACGGCGCGAGCGGCGGCCGTTGCCGGGGATGCTGTTGCATATCGACGGCAGCCGCCATCAGTGGTTTCAGGACGAGCGGTGGTTCGACCTGATCGTGATTCTCGACGATGCCAGCAGCGAGATCTACTACGCGCAGCTGGTGGAAGAGGAATCGACGGCAACGGTGATGGCGGGGCTGAAGGAAGTAATCCAGCGCAAGGGGGTGTTCTGCGCTCTATACAGCGACCGGGGGCAGCCATTTCTGGTTGACGCCGAAGGTGGGCGGCAAGGTGGACTACCATCGCCGCACGCAGGTGGGACGGGCGCTGCACAAGTTGGGCGTGCAGATGATCCCGGCCTATTCGCCGCAAGCACGAGGACGGAGCGAGCGCAACTTCGGGACCTGGCAGGGTCGCTTGCCGCAGGAGTTGCGGCTGCGCGAAATCGGGACGCGGGAAGCGGCCAACCAGTTTCTGCGGGAGCACTACGTCCCCGAGTTCAACCGGCGCTTTCAAGTGGCGCCTGCACAGCGTGGCACCGCGTTTGTGCCGTGCCGGAGCCGCGATCTGGAGCGGATCTTCTCGCTGCAGTACGAACGCAGCGTGAACCGGGACAACACGGTGAGCTTTCAGAATCTGCGGTTACAGCTGGAGCGGGTGGGTTGGCGCGCCACGTTGGCGGGCTGCCAGGTCACGGTGCATCAGCACTTGGATGGCACCCTGAGCATCACGCATGGGCCGCATGGTTTGGGACGATACACGGCGCAGGGCACGGCCCTGGCGACAACCAAACTGCCACCGCGATGGGCCGTGGAAAAGACGTTCGCAGCCAAAGTCATAAAGCCGACTTTCCCGCGAACTTGGAAATCCCGCACACCTCGCGGGATTCCCACTTTCCCACCGCCCCGACGGCGGCGGGTCAACTTTAAAACCGGACATGTCGTGTGCTACGAAAACCGGACATTTTAACTTGCTACCAACAGCTAACGAAGAAAGCACGCACATTCTTACTCGTACTAAGACCTATGAAAAAGAACACGTTGTAGTGGTCCAGTTAAAGGCTGCATCGCTACCAAAAGCTGCAAAAAAGGCAGAAACAAACGAATTATGAAAGCAGTGATGTGAATACTGAAGGTAGCAATGATGGTGTAAGTAGAAGCAGTTGTGGAAAAGGCGAGGCGTATTCCCCGAGCGGGAGATCAACTTCTTGGACGTACGCAGAACAAAAAAGGCGAGACGACTCGCCTTTTGGAAACGAACGGAGACTCACAATTTCCCGGAGATCGAAACTTGTGCTTCTGCTATCGCCTCGGAACAGCGCATCACTATCAATCCTTCCACGGTGGACGCAAGATCCTCAGACAATCCTGCTGCTTTGACGAATCTTCCCGCGAAGGCAAGGCTCTCTTTGAGAAAGTCCCTGCAGGCCGATTGAAGTTCAGGGTTAAAGTATGGATTTTCGTTTTGGACTGGTCCGTTTCGAGTCATTCTTGACAGTTTGGCTCGGGTGGGTCGCTGCTGACGAATCTGAGGCTCGGCTTCACAGGTGGAAAGCGGCTTTGACATGAGGAAAGGTATCTCCGGACCTTCGAGCGGGGATGACTTCGGAATAATACACCCTTGCCCGATCACCGCAAAGTGGAAGAAAGTCCCTCTTCGCTTGCAGCTACTATCTTGAGCCTATCCTTTCTTTAAGTTGTTGATAAAGAACAACTTAATGTTATGCGATGGATCGCCAGCGTGTCAACGTACCAAAGTAATGGCAACGTCGCTTCCGACGGAACAGGCCAAACAGGCTGACAGTTCCTCGGGTAAACCATTCCCCGGCGGAATTCGATGCCAAGGAATGGAATTGGGTTTGTAGTAGAGTTGTCCGGTCCGGCAGCTCAAGAGCGGAAGTTTGCCAACGCGTAAGAAGCAGTGGGAATACGCTGTCCTAGCCGAGAACGCCGTCTATTTCTAAAAACTAGGATTTGCGGTTGAGAAGGTCCGATGCATCTGACGGAACGTGAATGAGGTATCGATTACCCGCAAGTCCGTACTTATATGTGCTATGTGCGCTCGGCGGCAGAAAGTGAGTGCCGCTATAGGGCGCGCCCAGCGAAGTTAGGGCGTCGCTGATATCACATCTCAGTCGCGAAATTTCCATTTTTAAAGCGGAGTTGCGAAATTGATGGCCTCGCAGAACTCGTTGGAGGAAGATGGAGTCGAAGCAAATGTCTGCGATAGTAAGCGCAGATTGGGTGCGGCGATGGGACAGAAGGACGTTTAAGAGTGCGATGCGAACAGGCGTCAGATGTACCACTTCTGCTTGGCTGCTGCCGTAGGACACTGATGCCCCGACCCAGTCGCAGTTTCGACAAGTTTGATGGGGGCTTATGCCGCTGTATCGATGAATGCCTACCAGAACAGGTCCTAAGATCCTGTCTGTTACTAGGTTATCCGCGATCGTCTGGATGTAGCGAATCGCCGCGCCAAAGTTCGATCCTTTGACCAATACGTGAGCGCCAGTTTTCTGTGCGCGCTTCATTCGATCCCAGTCACGCACCGGAATGAGCACAAGGGTCGCGGTAATCCATCCGTTTATTCGATCATGAGCATCACGACACCATTCGGCAAGCCGGAGGCCCTCATTGGTCATACGCCCTAGTGATTCATCTATGACGACCAGTTCCGGTTGCCAGATCTGGAGCAACTCCAATGCACGGTCGACATCGTCACAGCATCGCACACGGTGTCCTAAGGACTCCAATTCTTTTTGCAGGGCGCCTGCCTCCTCCATTTTTCGAAGGACAATAAGTATTTTCAATAACGCGATAGCCTCGGTGCTCATAAATGATCAAAACCTCGGGTCAATGCGAATCTAGAACGAGTTGCGTGATAAAGAGAATCGGCAAAATATGGCGGGAATGCGGTAATATGCGGCAGTTGCGAACGTCTCAGAAGATGCAAGAAGGACGTGCGAGAATCGAGGAAAACAAAGGGCTCAGTGCCTATATCGTCGGATCGACTTCACGGATGGCGCGAGATTGCAGACTATTTGAGGGTTCATCCTAGGACCGCACAGCGCTATCATGAGACCCTTCGGATGCCCGTCCATCGGCTTCCAGAACCCGGACCGAAGCCTCCGGTTTTCGCGATCAGATCCGAGCTCGATCGATGGGTGGAAAGCAACATACCTTTCCCTCATAGGCAAGCAATTCGCGCACGTCAACACCCCACACTCGGCGTACAACCTTTATCGGAAACGCTCCTTGAGCGTATCAATATACTTGGCAATCTAACGCTGTATCGCCGCGATTATCACCTGTCCCTGGTCTTGCGAAAAACGCGAAATGGCGTACATGGCACCGTTGGGTGTTCCTATAAGCTCTTCAATGCGACTGACGATCGGCAATCATTTGTGCAGGAAGTCACTGTCGATGTTCCGGATCACGGTTACGTTGAGGAGCTTTCTTTCTTGGCCGATGACAAGCCGGTTTACATACTGAAGAAACCCGAAGCTGCCGAGCAGCATCCTGGATACGCGAGTTACCGTGGAAAAGATGTCATTATAGAACCCGCTTTCATTGGTGTCAGTTATGAGTGTCGCGCCTCATGGGTCATCAATCGAGGCGAAGACGACTTCTGGTCCATGCATATGTTACTGCCTACCATCGGTATCTCGGTCGAAACTCAGGCCCCGCCGGACTTCATCATTACGAGGTCTTTCTCAATTCCGAACTTGGTGATGAAAGCGGAGCACATCGATCTTGCTTGGAGACACAGGGAGCGGAGACTATGAGGAGAGAGACATCCGTAGACCGACGCTTGACAATATTTCTTTGCAGGCCAAAATGAGAGACAGTTCTTAGATTGGATTGGGCAAGTTCTCTCTATGGGAGAACTTGCCCATAGCCCGAGCCTTGCCGGAAAGGAACAAAGCATGGGCACGGTAGTGGTAAGAGCCCGATTTGCCTACGAGACGACTGACGATCCCATTAGGTGGGAAGTAAAAGAAGGGGATCTGGGAGTGCTCACTTGGGTGCCGCACAAGCGACATCCGCAATTCTTAGAGCCGCGTGTAATTTGGGATCGAGACCCAAAGAAGAACGCGCGACGTATCATTGGATCGTCGGTCACCGTTGTTGGGCTTCAAAGAACGAGAATCCGGATGATGCTGATTGATGTGCCAGAGTAGTCGCATTAACTGGATATACTTAACAGGGGACACGCTTTCTAGCGTGTCCTTTTTTGAAGATCTCAGGTGGTTGCCGCCACAATTTCCAGATAGAGGGAATCGAGGAGTTAGATGTCAGTACCGAAATGTGGTGCAAGCTGTAGTTTAGAGGTCGAAATTTCCGCGGCAGAACGCAATTTGGTACTTCACATCCCAATCTTTCCGTCGGTAGGTTTGCTTCAGTCTCACGCGTGCCTGCCGTTGCAAAACTCCTGAAGGCAAACTAGCTCAGGCTAGCGAACAACTCCTCGGAACCTGGACCAAATAAGCCCTACAATTAGCAGAGTGCTTGGTCCTGTGTCATTTGATCCGTCTACTCGGCCGATACGCACACGGCTTCAATTCCGTCTACAGCTCCGACGCAAACGGACCAGAGGGCCGAGCTATCTTCTTGAATCAAGAGAAAGCGATTTGAGACAAAGGTCCTCGGCCCTCTGTGCCCAAGACAGGGGAGTGTACGCGAAAATGATATTTATGCTTCCCATGTCAGCGGTGGGCTGAAGTCCTGCTTCGATCTGCGAGAGGACGCAGCGGGTCAGGGCCTCTGGGATAGCAAACCTCACCCCGAGAAATGGCGACAGGGCCAAAGAATCTGAGATGTCCCCCCTAGGCTAGTCACAAGCAGGTAGCACGCTCCGCAATATGCCACTCGGCGGCGTGTGACAAAGCGGGCTCCTCACTCGACGATGAAGAAACTCGTCATGGAAAACCGAATGAGTCTCGCAAGTCTTCGTGTCCTGGCAGGACAACTATTGCCACTGAAACACGTATGTACTTCCGGGAGCCTTGAGCTTGCCGGTGTAGCCTGTGGGCGCTCCGGCGACAATGACATGGCCACCCAGCGCAACGGACGCGCCAACGCTGCTGTCGGTCGAGCCAGCGGTTACAAACGATGTGGCATGAGAGGTCGTT